>JBCAZE010000120.1:0-9758 GCA_039700805.1 Pseudomonadota bacterium
GGCACGTCCCCCGTTAATAACTCATATAGAGTAACACCAAGTGAGAATAAGTCCGAAATGCCCGTCACATTATCACCACGTGCTTGCTCGGGAGACATGTACGACGGTGTGCCGAGAATGATGCCAGTCTGGGTACGTTCCGCGTCTACAAGCTTCGCGACGCCGAAATCGGTGATCTTGATCGAGTCTGTTTGCGCGTCGTAAAGGAGATTGGCGGGCTTGATATCGCGGTGAACGACATGCTCTCCATGTGCATAATCCAGCGCTTCAGCGACACGTACGCCAAGTTGCAGAACCACAACCGGATCGAGCAGGTTGTCTCTGCGCAGAAATTCGGTCATTTGAACGCCGGGAACGTACTCCATCGCGATGTAGCCGAGCCCTTGTTCCTCGCCGGAGTCATAGACCGCTGTAATGCACGGATGAGTGAGTCGGCCAACCGATTCGGCCTCACGGAAGAAGCGACCGCGCATCTCGACCATCAGCGCCTCATCTTCATAGTGACGAAACGAGACGATCTTCAGTGCGATAAGGCGGTTAATGCGTGGGTCGCGACCGAGGAAAACGCCGCCCATGGCGCCCTGACCGAGCGGTCTCAGCACTTCGTAGCGACCTAGTTTCTCTGGAATTTCGTCTGGAATGCCCTCGCGACGTGGTGCCACCTTGGTCGGTGAGCTTTCGGTGCCATCCTCATTGCGCCCCATGTAGGCAAAGACGGCGCGCGCTTGTTCTGGTTGGTTGCGTTTCTCGAACGCGATCGCCAATTTATAAAGCGACGGCATCAGTGATGGGTGAGGTGGGCAGCTTTTCAGCACGCGGAACGCCGCATCGAGTCGGCCTGCCCGCAAGTAGCGCAATCCACTTCTGAAGCTCTCACGGCGGTTTGACTTACGGTCCGGTGTCAGCCAAAAGCAGATGGCTGCACCGGATACCAATGCCAGCATCGGCCGGAATACATCCACTTGTATCGAAAATTGACGCGCTAAAAACCACTGTAGAACGATCAGGAAAGCACACAGCGTCACAGTACCAAGGACGATCACGCGTCGCGATTCACGCCACATCTGCGACACCATTGTGAACATACCAATGGCGATAATCAGCCAGCTAATGGTGAGCGCCCAGCGGGGTTGCAGCAACACCTCACCGCTTGCGAGCGCCGTGTGCATTTTGCCGAATCGAATAAGGGTTGGGTCTACAAAGCCATTGTCACTGCTGCCAGTCGCGCCGATCTTGCCGACAAACACGTGTTGGATGCTGACATCGGCGGCCAATTCACGGTCTGGTTTTTCGAGCAACGCTCGCGCGGCGATGGGTTCGAGCGGACCGATGTCCTTGCGTACCACGCGGGCGTCTGGGTATTGATAAAACTCTGTCGCCGACCGCTGCCATTGCTCATCGTTTAACAGCGGTTGCAGCGCGGCGCTGCTGCGCATTGCGTTGCCGGTCAGTCGCCAGGTTTGTAAGCCTCGGTGTTGTTCTCGACTGGTGATCGGCAGCGCCGAATGACCCGTGCCACGCGCTGCAGCGCGAATGGCAGCGTCACTCCTCTGGCCGTCAGCGTTGGCAGCATCGGTCACGTAGACCGCGCCGTGGTAGCGAATCGTCTCAACCAGTGGTTGTTGTGCCCCAACGACTGGGTCGATGAGTGTGACGCTACGGGCGCTGTTTAGTTTGGCGACGACACGTCCAATCAGTGCCTGATCGCCGGCGTCTTCAGGCTCCACGGCGACCAATAACGGCTTATGATACTCGGCAACCTGGACACTCGGTGTGGTCAGTTTGCGAAGCGCAAGGTCAAGCTTTTCGAACCAGCCGCTGGCAGGGCCGTAGCTTAGCGTGGCCGGAAGCAAAACAAACACGCACACAGCGAGTTGGATCTGCCTGCCCAGCGAAATTGTCGGACGTTTACTCATAATCGCACCGAAGTGTAGGATTTCGCTGCCAGATTTAATGCGAAGTAGTTACCAGTTTGGCGTATTCTGTCAAACGCCGTATTCGTCGCCATAGCGGCACATCTCGAGGGAAATTGATGCCAAAAACCACCACTCGCTACAGCTGTTCGGCCTGCGGCGCGATTTCTGCCAAATGGCAGGGGCAGTGCCCGGATTGCGGCGCTTGGAATACGCTTGAGGAGATGCGAGGACCCGCGGCCAGTGTCACATCGAACACACGCGGTGGATACGCCGCCGCTGCAGGCATTGCCAAACTCCATGAGCTTGCCAATAGACCAGAAAGCGAGCGCGGCCGACGCAAGACAGGGTTTAGCGAGTTCGATCGTGTGCTTGGCGGTGGCGTTGTCGATGGTGCCGTCGCCCTGCTGGGTGGCGACCCGGGTGTCGGTAAATCGACGTTGTTGTTACAAGTGACTGCGAATCTGGCTGCCGACGCCAACGTGCTGTACGTGACCGGTGAGGAGAGTGTGCAGCAAGTCGCGGCCCGCGCGCGCCGCCTTGGTGTCGAGTCGACACCGTTGACCTTGTTGGCGGAAACAGTGATCGAGAACATCATCGCGGCGGCTGCGGCGCAGCGCGCAACGGTGTTGGTTGTCGACTCGATGCAGACACTAACCGCTGAAACTCAAACGGGCGCTGCCGGTGCAGTCGCGCAGCTGCGCGAGTGTGTCGGTCAATTGACGCGGTTTGCGAAAACGCAAGGCGTGAGTGTGTTTATTGTCGGTCACGTGACGAAAGAGGGCGTGATTGCGGGCCCGCGTGTCGTCGAGCATATGGTCGACACGGTCTTGTATTTCGAGAGTGATCCAGGCAGCCGCTACAGCATCGTGCGTGCTGTCAAGAATCGTTTCGGCGCGGCGAGCGAAATGGGCATGTTCGCGATGCAGGAGACAGGTTTCCGAGAAGTCTCGAATCCATCGGCCATATTTCTCTCTCGCGATGAAGACAGTGTGCCCGGCAGCGTTGTCACGATCACATGGGAAGGCAGCCGACCGGTATTGATCGAAGTTCAGTCATTGGTCGCCGATGCATTTGGCGGGCATCCGCGGCGACTTGCGCAAGGCATTGATCAGAACCGCCTGTCACTTTTGCTCGCGGTACTTCAGCGCCATGGTGGCATTTCACTTGCTGGCGAGGACGTTTTCGTTAACGTTGTCGGCGGCATTCGAATCAACGAAACAGCGGGAGACTTACCAGCACTGCTTGCGACGGTCTCAAGTTTTCGTGACAAACCGCTTGATCACCGTCTGGCAAGTTTTGGTGAGCTCGGGCTTGCGGGTGAGGTCAGGCCGGTTCGTTATGGTGAGGAGCGTCTACGTGAGGCGGCCAAACAGGGTTTCACACGTGCGATCGTGCCATCGGCGAATGCGCCCAAGAAAGGTATCAAAGGACTTGAGGTCATCGGCGTCAAGCGTCTGGAAGAAGCACTCACTGCGGCGTTTTGATCGACGTTAGTCTCTAGTCGCCAAATGCATCCGCGCTTCGAGCACCATGTTGTCGTTGCGTTCGACAATTTCGATGTGGCAGTCGCCGACCGTTAATGCGGTGCCGGCATCCGGGATCGTCTCGAGTTGTTCTTGCACCAAGCCATTCACGGTCTTTGCGCCGTCTGTTGGCAAATCCCAATTGAGTTGTTTGTTGAGATCACGAATATGCACTGAGCCGTTGACGAGATACATGTCGTCCGCGATCTCTCTCACGGCTTCGGGATCGTTGCCGGGATCGGTCGTAAACTCACCGACAATTTCTTCGAGTATGTCCTCGAGGGTCACCATGCCTTGTATGTCGCCGTATTCATCGACAACGAGCGCAAGGCGTGACTTTCTTTTCTGAAATTGCACCAATTGCACGCTGAGCGGTGTGCCTTCCGGGACGAAGTAGGGCTCTGCGGTCGCGGCTTTTATCGAGGCTTTTGTGACTTCGTTCTTGGCGCCTTGGCGCACCAATCGGCGCATATGCAACACGCCGACAATCTGATCGATATTGTCTTCGTAGACTGGTAAGCGTGTATGTTCACTCGATTCGATGACCTTCATGATGTCTTCGAGATCGTCGTCAAGGTCAATCCCAGTCACTTCGTTATGGGGCACCATAACGTCGTCTACCGTCACTTTTTCGAGATCCAGAATGCCGGTCAACATCGTGCGGTACTTGCGGGAGATCAGTGCGCCCGCCTCATTGACGACAGTGCGGAGTTCCTCGTGGCTAAGCGCGTGCCCGTCGACATCGCTTGGCTTGACGCCGAACAAGCGCAGTACACCATTGGCGAGCAGGTTTGTTAGCCAAACCAATGGGTACAGCACTTTTAGCATTGGGTAATAGATGAACACCGCGGGCATGGCGACGCGCTCGGGATGCAATGCGGCCAGCGTTTTTGGTGTTACTTCTGCAAAAATCAGCACGACGAAAATCAGAATACCGTTGCCGATTGCTAGCGCCAGATCGCCACCGAGTCGCAGTGAAATAATAGCCACAAGCGATGTCGCGCTGATATTGACGACGTTGTTGCCCAGAAGAATCAGTCCGATCAGACGGTCAGGCTTGGACAGTAATTTTTCAGCAAGTTTGGCGGAACGCACGCCGGAGCGTGCACGATGTCGCAGCCTGTATCGGTTGAGGCTCATCAAGGCGGTTTCGGTACTCGAGAAAAACGCCGAGCAGAACAGCAATGCCGCGAGAACAGAAAAGAGAATACTAAGCGGGATGTCGTCCAATGACGGAAAACCTCAAACAGTGTATTTCGTGGTGCAATTCGTCGTTCGTGACTCGTGCTACCGCGGGCATCAACCCCAGGACTCGCCGAGAATAACCTCGAGCACCAGCTTGCTGCCGAAATAGGCGAGCACGAGCAATACGAAGGCGGCGAGATAGAGGTGCAGCATACGCTTTCCTCGCCATCCGGCGACGCGCCGCCCCACGACCAAGACGCCGAAAATCGCCAACGCGACGAGCGAGAGGACGGTCTTGTGGGTCAAGTGTTGTGTGAACAGGCTCTCGATAAAGACAAACCCGCTAGTCACAGACAACAGCAGAAAGACGAATCCGGCCGTGAGCAGTGTTGATAAGAACTCTTCGGTCGCGAGCAATGGCGGCAGCAGGCTGGATAATCGAGTGACCTTTGCCGCCCGTAACTGGCGGTCTTGCGCGAGCGATGCGAGCGCGAGAATGGCCCCGGCCGCGAGGAAGCTGTACGCCAGTAGCGATAGCATCGCGTGCAGTTTCAACTGCCATGACAAAGCGTCAGGAGCGCTTCCAGGCGCGAAGTATTGCAGTGTAAGCATCAATGCGCTGGCGGCGAAAACCACGCCACCGAGCGCTCGAAAACCGGGTTGCAGTGCGGCAAACAGGCCGATTACGGCAAACAACCAGCCGATGACGCTCAGTACGTCGCTGAGTGCGATACCCGCCGCTGGATTAAGGATGACTTGATTCGCTAAAACCCCGCCATGCACAGCAATCGCGAGCCCAGCGAGAAAAAGCATCGCCGTTCGACCGCTCGGGATCGGACTGCTATCAGAAAAACGCGTAAAGAGTGCGGCTGCGGAGCCTAAATACGTCGCGAAAATTGTGAAGACAAACACAGAAACTCCGGTGCGGCTGCCCTACCTTTGCCGCAGTAGATAGATAATCTCACATGCAAGGCGCATTGATAAGCCCGTCAACTGGCCCGGCGCCCTGTTTTTTGGTGTCTGTGTCCAATGAAGGTGCACAGCAGAGGTTGAAAAAGCTTATGGATATCAGAGTGCTAGGATGCAGTGGTGGTATTGGAGGCGGCGCGCGGACGTCCGCGATGCTCGTCGATCGAGATGTTTTGCTCGACGCCGGGACCGGCGTGGGTGATCTGCCCCTCGATGAACTTCGCCATATTCGCCATGTGTTCTTGACGCACGCACACCTTGATCACGTCGCAGGATTGCCGTTTTTGATCGACAGCGTGTTCGACGCACGTCTCGGTGATCCACTGACTGTCTACGGACGATCAGAAACGCTGGCAACACTTCAAAAGCACATTTTTAATTGGGAGATCTGGCCGGATTTTGCGCAGTTGCCGGATGTTCACAATCCGGTCATTCGCTACCAGGCGCTGGAGCCAGGTCAAATGGTCGATGTCGATGGGCGCTTTTTCCACGCAGTGGATGTACGTCATTCCGTCCCGGCGCAAGGTTATTGCATCAGCCACTCGGACGGTGTGTTTGCTGTCAGCGGTGACACAGCGACCAACAATACGCTGTGGCCTCTGTTGAATTCGCTGCCAGACCTGAAGGCCTTGGTGGTCGAGGTGTCTTTTCCTGATGAGCAAGCGGCGCTTGCTAAGGCGGCGGGACACTACTGTCCGCGCACGCTCGCCGATGATCTTATCAAGCTTGAACATGAGCCAGCGATCTGGCTAACGGCGATGAAGCCGGGCGATGAAGCGGTGATTTTCGAGCAAGTTCAGGCAGCGATTCCATCGCGCAAGGTCAACATGCTGCGGTCCGGTACATCGCTAACAATCTAACGTCACTTTCCGCCACGCACTGCCACACTAGCCCGTCCTTGCAATCGCGCGAATAGCGGGCGCACCTGATCGCGGGCGAGGTATTCAACGGGTCGGTCTAAGCGGTATCATCTAACGTAGCTAACGTCCAAGGTGATGCTCATGTTTGACAATCTGTCCGATCGATTGCGCAGCGCGACCCAAGCGCTCAGCGGCAAAGGCCGTATCACTGAGGACAATGTCAAAGACACGCTGCGGCAAGTACGCATGGCCTTGTTGGAGGCCGATGTCGCGCTACCGGTTGTGAAGTCATTTATCAGCCGCGTGCAGGCGCAGGCCGTTGGCGAGAAAGTACTCACGAGCCTGACGCCAGGTCAGGTGTTCATCAAGATCATTCACGAGGAGTTGACCGCGGTTCTCGGTGGCGAATCCTCACCCCTGGAGTTTCGGGCGCAGCCGCCGATCGTCATTATGCTGGCGGGTTTGCAAGGTGCCGGTAAAACGACAACCGCCGCCAAGCTTGCGGCGCACCTGAAGCAGCGCCACAAGAAGAAGACCATGGTCGTCAGTGTCGATGTGCATCGGCCAGCCGCCATTTTGCAGCTCAAGACCTTGGCCGGTGAGGTGGGGGCGTTGTTCCATGAGTCTTCGGCGGACGAGGCGCCGGTCGCTATCGCAACCCGAGCGCTTGACGACGCCAAACGCCAGTTTGCCGACGTGTTGATTGTCGACACAGCGGGTCGTTTACATGTCGATAGCGACATGATGGACGAGGTCGCTTCCGTGCATGCGGCCGTAAAACCGCACGATACATTTTTCGTCGTCGATAGCATGGCAGGCCAGGACGCCGTGTCCTCGGCGGCAGCGTTCGATCAAGCATTGGCCCTAACCGGCGTCGTGCTCACCAAAGCCGACGGTGATGCGCGTGGTGGTGTGGCGCTTAGTGTTCGAGAGACGATCGGTAAGCCTATTCGCTTTATCGGTGTTGGTGAAAAAACAGACGCTTTAGAGGCATTCCATCCCGAGCGAATGGCCTCGAGAATCCTTGGCATGGGCGATGTGTTGTCGCTGGTCGAGGAAGTTGAGCAGAAAGTTGATCAGCAAAAAGCGCAAAAATTGGCAAACAAGCTCAAGAAAGGGCGCGGATTCGATTTGTCGGATTTACGTGATCAGCTCGAGCAAATGCAAAATATGGGCGGCCTTGGTGCGTTGATGGACAAGATGCCGATGCCGGGCAATATGAATCCGGCGGCGCTGAAAGGCCAAATGGATGACAAGCAACTGCGCCGTCAGGTCGCGATCATCGACTCAATGACCCCAGATGAACGTAAATTTCCCAAGAAAATCAATGGTTCACGGAAGAAGCGTATTGCTATAGGGGCGGGCCAGCAGATTCAGGACGTGAATCGACTGCTGAAACAGCACATGCAGATGGAGAAGATGATGAAAAAAGTCTCCAAGGGCGGCCTGAAGAACCTGATGCGTGGCATGCCAGGTGGCGGGATGCCACCGTTTGGCCGTCGTTGATGTTCGTGTACTAAATAGTTCCACTTTTCTGGCCGAAACAGTACAATGGCGGGCTTTCCGGGCGCTTGGGCCCGAAGGTTATTGTCGGTGTCCTCATCGGCAGCTATCGTCGACGACTAACGTCACGTAGCGCCCTCGGTCAGTTTTCCGCCTCGACGCGATCGCGTTGAGGGCGCGCAGCTGGCCGTTTAGTGTGCGCCTTCGCGCGTGTTTTGAACACGCCGCCAAGCCCGTAAACACTGGATTTTAGCTGGAATTTTTTGACATGGTCACAATTCGACTTACACGCGGCGGCGCGAAGAAGCGCCCGTTCTACCACTTGGTCGTCACCGATAGCCGTAACCGCCGTGATGGGCGTTACATCGAGCGTCTCGGGTTCTTTAACCCGCTTGCGAAAGGCAAGAGCGAAGGCTTGCGCATCGACATTGAGCGCGCTGATCACTGGATCAGCCAGGGTGCACAACCGTCTGATCGCGTTGCGCAACTCCTGAAGCAATACCGTAAAGCAGCAGCAAAAGCCGCTTAATCGAGTATTGACTGCGTGACCGGCGAGCGGGACAACCGTTTGGTGGTCGGTGAAATACGTGGCGTCTACGGCGTCCGGGGCTGGGTGAAGTTATTTTCATGGACGAGCCCGAAAGAAAAGTTGTTGCAGTACGACGTTTTTGAAGATGCGTCTGGAAAACGCTGGCGATTGTTGGAAGGAAAGCCGCACGGCAAGACTTTGATCGGCAGGTTTGAAAACGTTGACGATCGGGACGCGGCGGCTGAGCTCCATGGTACGACCCTTTACGTACCCCGCGAGTCTTTGCCACCTGCTGAAGAAGGCGAGTATTACTGGGCCGATATCGAGGGCTGCGAAGTCTTCAATACGGCAGGGAACCGTTTTGGACGGGTCTCGTACTTGCTCGAAACCGGCGCGCATGACGTTATGGCGGTAACGTCTGACGACGGGGCGGAAACACTGATGCCCTTCGCGCCAGGTCGGACCGTAATCACGGTCGATATTGATGCAAAGCGCATCACGGTCGACTGGGCGTTCAGTGAGGCGCCGCTATGAGCGGCCTGCAACACATCGGCGTCGTTTCGCTGTTTGCAGACGAAGTCGAGCGGATTGGACAATATGGTGTGATCGGAAGGGCGATCAGCAACGGAGCGGTCACGCTCGATTGTCGGAACCCTCGCGATTATGCCGAGGACCAACACAGGACAGTCGATGATAGGCCGTTCGGTGGCGGGCCGGGCATGGTTATGCAGTACGCGCCTTGGGTTGCTGCGATTCGCGATGCGAAAGCGCAGCACGGAGAGGCACTCTGCGTAGCGATGTCGCCACAAGGGCGGCGGTTTGATCAGGCTGCGGCGCAACGAATGTCGGCATTGCCGGCAATCGTGTTTGTGGCGGGAAGGTACGAAGGGTTCGATGAGAGAATCATCGAGGCCGAGATAGATGAAGAGTGGTCGCTGGGCGATTTCGTCCTGAGCGGCGGCGAGTTGGCGGCAATGTCGATGATCGACAGTGTGGTCAGATTGAAGCCGGGTGTACTTGGGCATGATCAGTCCGCTGCGCTCGACTCGTTTGCTGACGGTCTGCTGGAACATCCGCATTACACGCGGCCGGCGGAAATTGAGGGCAGACAGGTGCCGGCGGTATTGCAGAGTGGTGATCACGGCGCAATAACACGATGGCGACGCCGAGAGGCGTTAGGAAGAACATGGCTAAGAAGGCCGGATTTGTTGGCGGCAGCGACGCTGTCGGAGCAAGACCTGGTGCTTTTGGAAGAATTCAAGGCGGCGCATCG
>JBCAZE010000121.1:0-9662 GCA_039700805.1 Pseudomonadota bacterium
CCACTGGGTAAAGCGATTGATCGGGATACATCGTCATCCCGGAGTTGTTGTCGGCGGCGACTTGCCATCCCGACAGATAGATCGCCTGCACACCGGCTTTCACTTGTTGAACCGCCTGACCGCCGGTCAACGCACCAAGACAGTTGACGTAGTCTTTGCCAAATCGGGCCTCTGCACCACCATTGACGAGTGACCACAACTTCTCTGCACCGCGACGCGCGATGGTGTTCTCTTGTTTGATCGACCCTCGGAGGCGAATGACATCGTCCGAAGAATAGGTTCTCTCAACCCCTTTCCATCGCGGGTTTGTCGCCCAGTCGTTTTCGAGGCGTTGTTTCTCGGCTGCGCGATCATAGTTTCCGATGCTCATCATAGATCTCCGTCGGGTGCTAAGTAGATGGTCGACATTTAGCCAGTTGTTTATATATAACGCCAGACTATATTTGATATACTCAATATTCATTTAGTGAATAGTACAGTCATGAGCCTCGCTAAGATCGATCTCAATTTGCTGAAATATCTCGACGTTCTGCTCCGGGAATGCAATGTCACCAAAGCAGCGCAACAGCTCGGGATCAGCCAACCTGCAATGAGCAATGGACTGCGACGGTTGCGGGACACCTTCGGTGATCCGCTGTTGATCCGCACGAGCGAGGGAATGGCGCCTACCGATCGCGCACGCGAACTTCAGCCGGAAATTCGCGATGTCCTCATGCGCATAGAAACTTGCGTCGCTCCAGTCTCTGCGTTCGAGCCGTCAACGAGTGATCGCGTCTATCGCATTATGTGCAGCGACTACGCTGAAGTGACACTGCTGCCCGGTTTGCTCGGCCGCTTAAGAAGCGAGGCGCCAAATGTCACGATTGACGTGATGACGCCGAGCGACGTGACATTTCTCGACGTCGAACAAGGCAAAGTTGACCTGGTAATCAACCGTTTTGACGACCTACCGGGTTCATTTCATCAGACCATATTGTGGCGCGATGATTTCTCGTGCTTGACGGCACGACGGGGGGACTTTGAACCACTGACCCTCCAAAATTATCTTGCTGCTCGCCATGTATGGGTAAGTAAGACGGGGATGGGGGTCGGTGTGGGTGTCGATCCTGCGGATGTGCAGCGACTCGGTTGGGTCGACAATGCGCTCGCCGAGATCGGTCATCGACGAAATATTGCGGTGTTCACACGGCACTATCTGGTGGCCATGCAACATGCCGCGCAACAAGACCTCATCGCGACCGTGCCAAGTCGCGCCGCCGCGTTGTTTGCGGAACGGTCAGATGTTCGCGTGTTCGACCCGCCATTCGACATTCTGCCCATCGACTTGACCATGGCTTGGAGCCCACTGCTACACAATAATTCTGATCACCGCTGGCTGCGCCAGTGCTTTCGACAGGTTGCCGATGCCGCCACCCGACCTGACATTCATGAGCGAAATGTCGAGAATTGACACAATCATTTGGACTTATGGGAAGTTCGACAGCAAACTTGACGAACTTAGACACGAGGAATCCTCTGGATGGCACACCGAATAGACAGACATGGCTTGCGAATCGACGCCGACTTTGCGGCATTTATCGATAACGAGGTATTGAACGGTCTGTCGTTGACGTCCGACCATTTCTGGCAATCCTTGGCGGATCTGGTCGACACACTGGCGCCGGTGAACCGCGCATTACTGACTCGACGCGACGAATTACAACAACAGATCGACCAGTGGCACCGCGACAATAAGGACAATCACGACCCAAAACGTTACGTCGCGTTTCTAAAGGACATTGGCTATTTGCAATCGCCACCTGACGACGCGCCAACGGTCAGCTCAGCCAACGTCGATACAGAAATCACGGCGCAACCGGCGCCACAGTTGGTCGTGCCGGTGATGAATGCCCGCTTTGCACTCAATGCGGCGAACGCGCGGTGGGGCAGCCTCTACGATGCGCTTTACGGCACTGACGCCATCAGCGAAGCGGATGGCGCGACTCGTGCTGGTGGCTACAACGTTGTGCGCGGCAACAAGGTCATTGCCTGGGCTAGGGATTTTCTTGACCGTGCAGTGCCACTCATTGCTGGCTCTCATCAAGACGCGACCCACTACTTCGTCGATGACGGTGGTTTTAAAGTCACGCTCGGAAACGGACAAACAACATCGCTCGCCGATCCGGCCGCTTGGGTAGGATACCGCGGAGACTTGAGCGCACCTTCTGCAATGCTGCTTCGACACCATGGGTTGCACATCGAGATTGTCATCGACAAAAACCACCCAGTTGGACAAACAGATCCTGCCGGCGTCGCTGACGTGGTTTTAGAATCGGCGGTAACCACCATCCAAGACTGCGAAGACTCAGTCGCTGCGGTCGATGCCGAGGACAAGGTGGTTGTGTATCGCAACTGGCTTGGCCTTATGAGAGGGGACTTAAGCCATGCGTTTGAGAAAGGCGGCAAGACCGTCACGCGTTCTCTGAACCCCGATCGCAAATACCTCGACACCGAAGGTCAAGCAATGTCATTGCCGGGCCGGAGTCTGTTACTGGTCCGAAATGTCGGGCATCTCATGACCAACAACGCGGTACTCGACCACGAAGGCCGAGAGATTCCCGAGGGCATTCTCGATGCGTTGGTGACAGTGACATGCGCATTACACGATCTCAGCAAACGCACCGGGGAAGCAAGAAACAGTCGCACCGGTAGTATCTACGTGGTGAAACCGAAAATGCATGGCGCTGAAGAGGCCGCCTTTACGGGTGCGGTTTTCGACCGCGTCGAGCAAGCGCTTTCTTTGCCTGCCAATACCGTCAAAGTCGGCATCATGGATGAGGAGCGACGTACGACGCTGCATTTGGATGCCTGCATTGGCGCGCTTTCCGAGCGCGTCGTCTTCATCAACACGGGATTCTTGGATCGAACAGGCGATGAAATCCACACATCGATGTTGGCTGGCGCGATGGTCCGCAAGGATGCGATGAAGAAGGAGCGTTGGATCGATGCTTATGAGCGGCTGAACGTCGATATCGGCCTCGCTTGCGGTTTAGCGGGCAAGGCACAAATTGGCAAGGGAATGTGGGCGATGCCTGACGAAATGGCAGCGATGCTCGCGAGCAAACACAACCACCCAGAAGCCGGGGCCAACTGTGCTTGGGTCCCCTCGCCGACTGCCGCGACGTTGCATGCGACGCACTACCATGCTGTCGACGTGCTAGCCGTACAACAGCAGTTACAGGACCGCGAAACCGCTAGCCAGAAAGACATTCTCGCGATCCCATTAGCGAATGACCCTTCCACGTGGAGTGAAGACGACATTCAAGCGGAGCTCGATAACAACATCCAAGGCCTGCTCGGCTATGTCGTGCGTTGGATTGACCAGGGCATCGGCTGTTCGAAGGTCCCGGATATTAACGACGTTGGCCTCATGGAAGATCGCGCGACGCTGAGAATTTCGAGTCAACACATTGCGAATTGGCTATTGCACGATGTATGCAGTCGTGAACAAGTCGAAGAAACGCTGCGGCGGATGGCGAAGGTGGTCGACGAGCAAAACCGCCACGATCCGCTCTATCATCCGATGGCGCCTGATTTTGATGCAAGCTTTGCATTCGGCGCAGCGCATGACCTTATCTTTAAGGGTGTGGAGCAACCCAATGGCTATACCGAGCCGTTGCTGCATGCGTGGCGCCTGCGGGCGAAAGCCGCGCGCGCGAGCTAGGCCCCGCATCCATTCTGGACACACTGACGAACTGCTGCTTATGAATCACACTGACCTTGATAAAGCCCCGGCACCACCACCCCGGTATCTTGCTTTAGGCGAAGGCCGTGCTGCCATCGATCTTGCTCGAATGTGGTTGCCACTCGCCGCCAGTACACTGCGACGGCGGGAAATCAGAGATGACCGACTGGTGGTTGTGTTGCCAGGATTCGGTACCGATGACCGATCGACGTTGCCTTTGCGGCGGTTCTTGATCAATAAAGGCTATCGAACCGTTGGCTGGTCATTGGGACGCAATCTCGCCGGTCTAGATCTACCACACACGCTCGATGACCTCAGCGAACGCTGGGATGTGGAATCACGAGAACCCTACAACGGAGAAGCGGGTGTCCCGTTTCTCTCCGATCGTGTGAGCGAAAAGATTGCTGCGCTGTATGATGAATATCAGACACCGATCACACTCATCGGTTGGTCGCTCGGGGGGTATTTGGCCAGAGAAACCGCACGCGATTTACCAACCATTGTCGACCAAGTCATCACGATGGGTGCACCCGTTATTGGTGGCCCCAAGTACACCGCTGCGGCAACCGTCTTCCAGGGTAAGAATCAGGACTTAGACTGGATTGAGGAAGAGATTCGCAAACGCGAGGCGACGCCAATCGAACAGCCAATCACTGCGATATACAGCCGGAGCGACGGCGTCGTTGGCTGGGGTGCCGCCATTGATCACTATTCGAAACGGGTCAAACACATTGAAGTGAACGCGTCCCATATTGGGCTCGGCTTCAACCCGACCGTCTGGGGGCATGTTTTGCATGCGCTGGACACGCTAGAGACAGCGCAGCAAGCAGGGTGCGCCGCCTAGCTAATCGTGTCTTTGCGGACACCCAGGTGACCGATTGGCCCTCTCTATCCTGACGGCGACCAACGTGGCCAAATTGGTCGCGCTGGGTAGACCTGTTCATCGCAGCTCTCGAATGAGTACTCGTCACAACAATTCCTGACTGATTCCCATCAAGTCCTTGGCATTTCGGTCGCTACGCGTGATATGAAGTGGCGCAAACTCACCTTGAAGGAACTACCACCGATCCTGCTTGCCTTTTCGGGTATTGCCGGTGTGGGCCCGATGGCTGTATACCGAGCGATCGAAGGCAACTTTCTCATCGCTGCCATCGACCTTGCGGCGGTTATTGGTTTTGCAGCCATCGCATGGGCGGTTTATGTCAAACGCGCAGTCCGCGCCGGCAGTGTTTGCATGGCGCTGGTCGCCGTGGGTACAGCGACAGCGACGGTGTCGATCAGAGGTGGCTCGCAGATTATTTGGATGTACCCCGCAACCGTCGCTTTGTTTTATCTATTGAAGCCGAAAGAGGCGGCTCTCGCCTCCGTTGTCGCCATCGGTCTTGTGTTACCGACCATTTTCGAAGGTCGCGATCTAGGTGAAATCGCAATCCTGTTGGCGTCGCTCGGCGTCACCATTTCACTCTCCGTCGCGTTCGCCGCAATGACCGCCGCACAACAGCGCCAACTGGAGCAGATCACATTACAAGACCCATTAACCGGCCTCGGCAATCGACGTGCGATGGCGGCAGCGCTCGATGCGGCCATTCAGGCAGCACGGCAGACGAAAGAAATGTTTGCGCTCATCATGTGGGATATCGACCATTTCAAAGAGATTAACGACAACCACGGCCACGCAAGCGGCGATGCCGTACTCACGCAGGTGACTCAAACCGTTCGTCGCGGCCTCTCAGAGACAGATGCCTGTTATCGCGTCGGTGGCGAGGAATTCGTTGTCATCTCACGCAACACCACGCTGGATAATGCCAAGGGTTTCGGCGATCAGCTCCGCAAAAAAATTGCTGAAACACTCGTAGACTTTGACGAGAGCGATATGACGCTCACTGTGACAGCTTCATTCGGCATGACGGAGTACATTGCGGGTGATACGGCGGATGAGATTTTGAGACGCGCCGATGAAGCGCTATATGAAGCCAAACGCAGTGGCCGCAATCGTCTTCATATGGCCGAGCGCACCGTCAGTCTCAGCGGCACGGCTACCTACGCAACGCTGACCGACGTTTCTTAAGCCCCGCGCCTGTCTTAAAAAGATGACTTCGATCACGGCGCGTATCAGCGCGACATGATGTGATGCGCCAATGTTTAAAGCACTGCGAATCTTCATATTGATGACAATTCTTGTCGTCGTTGCAGGCAACGCCTGGCTGACACACCAACGAACAACCGATTGGAACACCAGCCTGTGGGTGCGGGTCTATCCGATTAACGCTGACGGCGAAGCCGCAACGGGCCAGCATATCCGAGAACTCAGTGACAAAGACTTTACCTCGGTTGAGCAATTCTTGGCACGCGAAGCCAAGCGTTATGGTGTCGCGACGCCCGAAGTCGTCCGGATCGATCTTGGACCTGAGATATTCGAACAGCCCCCAGAGGTCGGCGACAACCCGAACGTATTCGCCATCATGGCGTGGTCTCTCAAAATGCGTTGGTGGGCAGGCAGTGTCAGTGACAAACTTGAAGACTACACGCCAGACGTTCGCATATTTGTGCGATACCACCAACCGAGTACGCACCTGCGCCTGGACGACTCCGTTGGGGTCAGTAAAGGCAAGTTCGGGATCGTCAACGCCTACACCGAGCGGCGCTACCGTGAGTCCAACAATGTGGTACTAGCGCATGAACTACTTCACACGATAGGCGCGAGCGACAAGTACGAACGCGGTAGCGGCCTTCCACTGCCCCCCGATGGATTGGGCGAACCTGATCGACGCCCACTATATCCTCAACGGCTCGCCGAAATCATGGGCGGACGTGTGGCGCTGTCGGCGACACAGGCGGAGATGCCGCGCAGCTTGAAAGAGGTCGTTGTTGGTCCCGCAACGGCGAAAGAAATCGGTTTGATCAGCGATTAGTCCCACCGCCATCGCGGGCGTTTGCGGAAACTGAACGAACCTGCGATTTAAATCGCGAAACAATGTAACAACAAAGATGCTTGAAGCCGCATATCTGTGAGACGTATCCCATAGATTGCAGCGCTACGGCGTGACCCAATTTGGGGCAAAGCACGTGATATCCTTGTAAATCAGGTATGTGCTGGGCCCTGAATGACAGAATACAAAGAAAAGATTGACGCGCTACGCGCCGTCGATCGCGAGGGAAGCAGCGAGTATGTGATTCAAGTAGCACTCGTCGGCACAGGAATCACGCTCGTTTGGTTGTTTGAAGGCTTGTGGCAGTTGTTGCCATGGTTCTTGGTGGTCTATGGCTTAAGCACACTAGAACGCGTGCTCTACCGCCGAGAGCCACAACCCTACTCTTACCGCCTGTATATTGGCTACCTTGTACTTGGTTACAGCATCGCCACGGCATCCGCCTGTCTACCGGTATTGCTTTGGACGAAAGGTGAACCAATCTATCACTTCGGCGCTTTGGTTTACTTGGTCGGCGCCACCCTCAACACATTCGTGGTGAGATCACGTGCTTGGCCCTCGCTGCTCTGTTATGCGATTCCGAATGGCCTTGCAATGATGAGCATCGCCGCGTTGTTCGTGCTTGAAAATGGATTGACCGTCGCAACTGTCATCCCGATCGTGCTCGCCATCTGGATCACACTTTATCTGGTTGTCATGATTCGAGAGTCGGTCGAACGTGTACAACGCGAACAAGCTACGACCAAAGAACTATTGACGGCGCAAAAGGCAGAGACACTTGCTAACTTCGCGGGTGGTGTCGCGCATGATTTCAATAATTTGCTAGGCGTTATTTCAGCAAGCCTTGAGCAGGCCAAACAGACCGCCGAAATCGATAAACGCGATGAACTCGTGGATCAGACATTAGCCGCGGTCGGTCGTAGCGCTGGATTGACCAAACAATTGCTCGCCGTAGGCCGACAATCAGACCTCACGACTGAGACCATCGATGTCCAAGCGTTCGTTGTCGAGCTCGAGCAATTCCTTAAACGCATCATTCCGAGCTCCATCAAGATCTCTGTCACCTGTGACCCAACGCTGCGATCGTTGGACACGGAGCCGAATCTTCTGCAATCGATGCTACTGAATCTCGCGATGAATGGGCGTGACGCAATGTCAGACGGTGGTAGCCTGCAAATCATTGTCGACGTCGTTCGACTAACGAAACGCGTTAGCCTTTCCACCGGTGAACTGAGACCTGGCGTCTATGCATCGTTCACTGTCCGTGACGATGGCCAAGGCATCCCGTCGGAGGTGTTTGGTCGTGTGCTGGACCCTTTTTTCTCGACTCGACCGGTCGGACAAGGGACAGGCCTTGGTCTCGCTATGGTTGCTGGTTTCAGCAAACAAGTCGGCGGTGCAATGGACATCTCGTCGCAGCAGGGTCTTGGCACAACCGTGTGCTTTTATGTGCCTTTGACCGAGGGCTGGGAATACCCACCGGTCGGCACTGGAGAGGCAGTAAAACGCATTGACGATGTCGCGACGAGAACTTGCAAGGTACTGCTCGTCGAGGATGAGCCCGCACTCAATCAGATGCTGGATCGCTATCTCAGTGATAAGGGTTATGAAGTGCATGTCTGCGATAATGCAGATGCCGGCTTAGCAGCGGTCGAGGCCGGTTATGTGCCGGATATTCTGTTAACCGACATCGTCATGTCGGGCAGCATGCAAGGACCCGATCTAGTGACCGCCTTAAAACGGCGTTTTCCCGATCTCCTGTGTATCGTTATGTCGGGGTATGCGTTTAACCACACAGCACCTTCTGTGGTCGACGACCAAGAGCGGGCGAGCTTCCGCCTCAACAAACCATTCAGCCTGAAGGATCTTGATCGCCTGATCACTCAGGCCGCTGTCTAATCGCGCAAACGCCACGCAACTCGCGATAAGCCGCTCACTGGCGACAGCGATACGGTAGACTTCAACGAAAGAACGAAACGACGTCCTACGTATGTCATTTATCGCAGAGCTAAAAAGGCGCAACGTGTTTCGCGTCAGTGCCGCCTACATCGTTGGCGCATGGGCGGTGGCGCAAGTGGCGGACCTCGCGTTCGGCAGTTTCGATGCACCCCCGTGGGCAATGCAAGCGCTGCTCATTCTGTTACTTATAGGACTACCGATTGTTGCTATTGCCGCATGGGCTTTGGAGCTAGGGCCTGATGGCCTGCAGCTTGATGACGACGGCGAAGCCGATCCTAAGTATCAGAATCTCACTCGACGCAGACTGAATATCACCATCGTCGCACTACTCGCAGTCAGTTTGGGACTTGCCACTTTCACGATTCTCAAGCAACGCGAGCCGAGCGACACCGCTGAACTCGCGCAACGCGATCAGGCGTTCGCCGCAATCGCTGCGTCACGAACCAATATCGCCCCGTCCATTGCCGTCCTCCCGTTTGACGATATGAGTGCTAGCCAAGACCAGCAACATCTTGCTGACGGGGTCGCGACAGAACTGATGACGGCACTCCATCGCGTCGACAAACTACGTGTCGTCTCTCGGACATCGGCTTTCGCCCTACGCGACAGTGGCAAGAATGTTCAGGAGATCGCTGAGATTTTGAACGTTGATCACATCGTCGAGGGCTCGGTGAGTCGATTTGGCGATCAAGTGAAGATAGAAGCCGCGCTCGTCGATGTGCGCGGCGACGTGATTCTATGGAGTGAGAGCTACACGCAACCGCTCGGCGATGCCTTTGCACTGCAGGCGGGGATCACGCGAAAAATCGCAGCCGCTCTACGTGTTGTCGTGGGCGATGAAACCGGCTCAGCAATCGACAGCGTCTTCGAGGCCACCGCCAATCCGGCGGCCTACGAAGCATTCTTGAAAGGTCACGAAGCTTGGGCGCAACGTGGTGCCGAAAATATCCGACAAGCGATTGAATATTTCGAAACAGCGCTAGAGCTTGAGCCAAATTTTGCGCGCGCCGAGGCGGCATTAGCGAATGCCTATATCACGCTGCCGTCTT
>JBCAZE010000271.1:0-2329 GCA_039700805.1 Pseudomonadota bacterium
ATCATTGAGCACGATCGTCAGTCCTGTTCTTAAAGGGCGTCGCACAGAGGGTTTCGACATGCGTAAGAGCGTTGGGTTAGCAACATTGGCAGTGGCTTGTTCATTATCGGCATGCTCGCGTAGTGAGCCACCACCGATTGATAGGTTGACACTGCCACCGGGTTTTTCGATTAGTGTGTTTGCTGAGGTTGAGAACGCCCGACAAATGGCGCGGGGCGATGACGGCACGATTTACGTTGGCAGTCGCAACGCCGGCAAAGTCCACGCTGTGCTGGATGCAGACGGCGACTTCAAAGCAGACCGTGTTGTATTGATTGCCAAAGACCTTGAGATGCCGTCGGGTGTTGCCTACCGCGATGGCGATTTATATGTGGCTGCAGTCTCAACCATTTATCGCTTCAGCGACATTGCAGAAACACTTGATGACCGCCCGAGCCCGGATACGATCAAGAGTGACTTCCCGACCGAAAAACATCATGGATGGAAATACTTGAAATTCGGGCCGGATGACAAGCTATACGTGCCGGTTGGTGCACCTTGTAATATCTGTGTGAGCGAGGTGCCGTTCGCCACAATCGTGCGCATGGATGTTGATGCCCCCGACGACACAGAAGTCGTCGCCTACGGTGTGCGCAACAGTGTCGGCTTTGACTGGGATCCGGAAACCAGCGACCTGTGGTTCACCGACAATGGACGTGACTTGTTGGGCGACGACATCCCGCCGTGCGAGCTGAATCATGTCAGTGAGGTCGGTCAACACTTCGGGTATCCGTACATCCATGGTAACGATGTTGTGGATCCCGAATTCGGTGATCAAGCCGATGCGTCAGTGGATTATCGTCAGCCAGCGCTTGCGCTGGGTCCGCATGTGGCACCTCTCGGGATGACTTTTTATCAGGGCACGCAGTTTCCGGCGGAGTATCGCGGCGACATTATTCTTGCCGAGCATGGCAGTTGGAACCGGACACCCGAAGCCGGGCATACCGGACATCGGTTGATTCGTGCGAAGCGCGATGCAGACAGCATCGATTATCAGGTGTTCGTCGAAGGATGGCTGCAGGATGACAACACTGCCTGGGGGCGGCCCGCCGATGTGCTGTCGTTGCCGGATGGCAGTCTACTGATCGCGGATGACAAAGCCGGTGCGATTTATCGGATTAGCTACGAAGGCGCATAGCTGAGCGTTTCTAGCTTCGTGCTGTTGCGCGTCACTTGTTTCGTCCTTACGGAATGATCTCAGAACGGTTTTTGGCGCAATCCGCTCGCTAGGAATATTCGTTAGTTAGTCGGCCGGTGACTGGTCAGTATCCAACAGTCGCACCAGACGCTTCAGTGCCTGACCGTCCTGCAATCCGTACCGCACTAAAATTTCATCGCGGCCATCGCCATCAAAGTCCGCCGCGGTCACATAGCTGCCGTCTTTTGGTGCCAGTATCTCTAGGGCCTTGCCCTTACCCGAAAACGCCCCGGCACCTAGGTTCCGGCGCCAGCCGAGTTGGTCGCGACCGCGCTTGAGAATGAGGTCTTGCTGCCCATCACCATCGAGATCACCGAATGCGATCGTGGGTAGTTCGACTTGTCCACTGCCGAAATCGAATTTCACCTTGGCGCGTACTTCGGTCGACGGCTCTTGTGCGAATCGCCCGTCCGAATCAGGGGCGTAGATGGCGATGTTAAGCGTCACGGAACGCGAGAAGAGGGCACCGATGATGGCACGCACACCAATTTTTACGCCCGGCGCTACGAGTGCGGTTTGCGTGTCATTCAGTGCGACAGAACGTAAGCCGAACTGATAGCCTTCGCCGGAAAATGTGGTATCCGGGGTCGGATCAAAGCCATAGGGCGCGCGCGCAAGATACAAGCGGTATGTGGTCTCCTTATCGAAGACACCACTGCTAATCGTCTCAAGCGTCACGAGATCCGGTAACGCGTCGCCGTTGATGTCGACCAATAACTCGGGTTCACGCAGTGTCACATCGCGTTGGTCAAGTTCTGGGTCACCATTGTAGAAGCGCTCGATGTCGCGTTCGCTGCTGAGGCCGAGATCGAGCGCACTAATAGCGGGTGAGCGAATATCGCCGTCACCGGTGCCGGGCGCAATGGGGTAGCGGAGCAATTGGTCACCACGAACACTGATCAGTTCGTTTGGAATAGCGGCGGTTCGAACGGGCCTGAAATTTTGTGCGCGTTCGAAGCTGCGTCGAAGCGTTGGAAGAGCAAGTGTTGTGAGTTTGGTAAAACGATTCTCGTCCAAAACAGACAGTACATCGAAATCCTGTATCAGTAACTCGGCAACGCTATCGTTGTCGATGTCTTCGGCGAAATTCAA
>JBCAZE010000122.1:0-9522 GCA_039700805.1 Pseudomonadota bacterium
CACATTCAACTCGAATGCGCTGATCAACGACCGGTTCCTGGCAGCTATCGATGCGGTCACTGACCCGACGACAGGCCAGGCGGCGTGCCGTTCGTCTGTCGATGTCAACGCACCGGCGACGACAACACCGTTCAACATCCCCGCTTACGATCCGGGTTATTTCTCGTTCACGCCGGGTGACGGCAGCTGCGTACCGCTCAACATTTGGGCCGGTGCGACAGGCATCACTCAGGCTGCGGTCGACTGGGTAACACGCGCGACCAACACCGAAGTGACCATCGATCAGACGGTGATCTCAGGTTACGTGGCGGGTGATAGTAGTGATTACTTCTCGCTGCCTGATGGCCCGATCGATTTCGCTGCAGGTTTCGAGTATCGCGACGAGTCTTCCGAGGCGATCTTCGATCCGTTCGCACGCGGTATTCTCCCGGCGGGTTCACCGTTCGGTGAAGGTACGTTGCTCTCGGATGTATCGGGCAACTCAAACCTGTTGTTCCGCCCGGCATTGGGTAACGCCAATGAGATCGGTGAGTACGACGCGACCGATTTGTTCGTCGAAGTATCTGCGCCGTTGTTGATCGGACGTCAATGGGCGCAAGAGCTCGTCGTTGATGCGGCAGTCAGACTCTCTGACTACTCAACGATCGGCAATGCGACGACATGGAAAGCGAGTATTTCCTACGCACCGGTCAACGACATTCGCTTCCGTGCGACGTTGTCTGAGGCGGTCCGTGCGCCGAACATCACTGAGCTGTTCGCGCCGACGACGGGTATCACCTCGCGCCCTGTTGATCCTTGTGACGCAGCGCAAATTAACGCGATCGCAGCAGACAACCCAACGTTGGCTGGCCAATACCAAGCGAACTGTGTTGCTGACCTTCAATCGATCGGCGTTGACCCGTTCGATGCGAATGGCACCTATGTCTTCGCAGATCCATTGTCAGCGGCGTTCGGCGGTATTGCCTCGGGTAACGCAAACCTCGATGAAGAGGTTGCAGAGACGATCACGGTCGGCTTTGTCTTACAGCCGCGTTTCCTTGAGGGCTTCACGTTCTCGATCGACTACTGGGATATCGAGATCGAAGACGCGATCGCGTCTGTATCTGACCAAGATATCGTCGATGCTTGCTACAGTGGCACGTCGTTGAACGGCGCTTTCTGTAGCTTGTTTACTCGCAACGGCGATGCAAACTCGCTGCAGTTTGGTGGCTTCAACTTCATCCAGCGCTCGTTGGTGAACTTCGCGCAGCTTGAAACCAATGGTTTTGATTTTACTGCCGGCTATAAGTTCGATATCGGTGAGCACGGGTTCGACATCAAAGTCAGCGGTACGAAAGTCCATGAGTTGAACCGATTTGCTGATCCGCTGGATCTCTCTGTCGTTGACGTAGAACTCGGTGAAGTGAATCGTCCGGAGTGGGCGGGTAACGTCTTCGCCAGCTGGTTCTACGGCGATTGGTCGGTTGGCTGGCAGTCTCAGTACCAAGGCGAACAACTGTTGAGCTTCCTGGAGATCGATACGGCGGAAGCGCTGTACGGCGATAGCGTATTCCAGGATGGTTTCTGGCAGCACGATTTGAACTTCTCGTTCCAGTACTCAGAAGAATTGAGTCTGTACGGTGGTATCAAAAACGTGACAGAAGAAGACCCATTCATCACGGATTTCGCGTTTCCTGCGAGCCCGCGTGGACGTTTCTTCTTTGTCGGTGGCACCTACTCACTGCAGTAGGCGGTCATCTAACCCTACTAGGGGGAAGGGCCGGTCGAGAGACCGGCCTTTTTTTTTGCTTTGACCCAGGCTGTGAACGAGTTGGTAGCGGTGCGTCAATCACGCGTGAGATGCTTATTCACGACACAACGTGCGCGGATTCTTATGAAACTGGACGCGAAATCGCGTTGGCCTGCTTGCATTGGCGAGGCTCGCCGATTGACGACTTGATCAGGACGTTGTTCTTTGATGTGATGGGGGATGGGACAGCGGCTTGGGCGCCGCACGACGACTCAAACGGACTATGAACACTCAGCGGCTTGTCATTGTGCTGATGCTCTCATTGGGGCTCGCATTTCTTTACGCGTCGTACAACGCGATCGGCAATATTGTTGCGGAACAAAGTCGTGTTCAGCAGCAGGCCGTCTCGCCGGTCTATAATCTTGTTAGCGACGAGTTGTTGCGACCACTCTATATTGCGGAGACCTTCGCAAGTTCTATCGATTTCACTACTGCGATGGATGCCGATGATCTCGATGAAGCGGCTTTGCTTCAGCGATTAGCGGACATGGAGCAAGAGATTGGACTGACCTTTTTCGTCGCGAGTGAGAAGTCCCGAAGGCAATACTTGTCGGATGGCCGACGCCTCGAGCTCGTCGAGGGCGAAGTTGCATGGTATTTCGAGGCCAAGGCGCGCGATAAGGATTTTATGGCGGATCTTGGCCAGGTTGGTGATGTGCATTTGTTTTTCGACGTGAAAATGTACAGTGCGGACCGAGAGTTTCTTGGCTATGTCGGTGTTGGCAAACCCGTCAAGCACTTCTTGGATACGTTTGATCAGTACAAAGCGCGTTACGGCTATGACTTTGTGTTTGCCAACGATGCCAACGAAATTATCCTCTCGTCGTTGCCAGACTTGGTTGTTACGGATGCGTACATCCCGACGCTGCAGTCGTTAGACTGGTATCCGGCGGACAAGCCTATTCCAGCGAGTTACGACAGCGAAATTATTAGTATCGATGAGAGTGATTTTCTCATCACTGAGTTCGCGATTGAGGAGCTTGGTTGGCGTTTGCTGTTGCTGTCTCCACTTGAGGCGCGTCAAGCACAAGTGACCAAGACATTCATCACCAATGCGTTGGCGGCAATCGCTTTGATCTTATTGTTAGGCGGCATCATCATCGCATTGATGCTGGCGTATAAACGTCGCCTTGAGCGTCATGCGGAAGTCGATGGCCTGACCGGATTGCCCAATCGCGCGGGTATCGAGCGGCGGTTCCTGGAGCTTCGGAAAAACGCAGATTTGCTGTGCGTTATCATTCTCGATCTCGATCACTTCAAAGCGGTGAATGACAATCATGGTCATCAAGCCGGCGACAGAGTGCTGCAGGTCGCAGCAGGGAATTTGACGGCCGACTTGCGTGAACAGGATATCGTTGCGCGATGGGGCGGCGAAGAGTTTGTCATGCTGATTCCTACGGATACGCTTGAGGAAGGCAGGAAAATTGCCGAGCGTGCACGCAGTCGGCTAGAGGCTCAGTCGGTCGCTTCGAACGGCGCATCAATCTCCATTACAGCAAGTTTCGGTATCGCGATGGGCTCACCGGTTAGCGAGACACTGTCGGATATTCTGAGCCGGGCGGATAAAGCGCTCTACCGTGCCAAGCAAGACGGCAGGAATCGTGTCAGTCTGGCTGACACGGCTTAGCCCAGGCTATTGAGTCTTCAGTGGGCTGCGGTCATGAAGATGAGCGACGTTGCAGCCAACCCTTAGAACGAACGTCGGCAACATAGGAATCGCTGACCGGTACGGCAATTCCGTCGCGCAATTGTAATTGCCAACGTCGCTGGCCTCGTTGTGCTGACTGGACAGCGCGATCCGCGGCCCACCATGATCGATGTACGCGGAGTCCCAGTGTGTCCGGCATCTGCTCGATAGCGTCGCGAAACCGAATCTGAATGAGCACGCTGCCTGACGCTTTATGAACGCGAACGTAGTGTTCCTCCGCTTGTAGTGCCTTGATGTCTTCGACCCTCAGATCGGGATAGTTCGCGAGAAACTCAGGCTGCGGCAAATCCGTTGACGTTGTCTCGGCTAATGGTGTCGATCGTGCATCGATAATCAACCACAGCAGCACATGAATTGGGAGGACGATGGTTGCCAGCGTCGCATACTCACCCAACAACGCGAGCACTGGCGACACCGACCAGAGTTCATCATCCAAAAATTCCTGTCGGAAGGGCAAGTGTTGCTCGAGGAAGACTTCAGCACACGTCAGCGGTATCAAGCCGAGCAGTGAGACCAGCAACACGGGTTTCAACCAAATGGGTTTATCCAGAGTTGTCTCTCCGAGCGTTGCGATCAGCCTATCAGCCAAACACAAGCCGAGGAACAGTATCAGCGGCCTCAGCACCCAGAACAAGAGGGTCTCCGATACGGTCGCATCCACGAGAGGGTCGTTGATCTGATTCACCATAATCAACATCAGTACCAGTGCGCCGAAACGAATGATCTGCGGCTTTCGTAGCGATTGCTGCCAATGAGGGTGACGATTCACGATATAAATAGGACGACTGGTGATGCCAAGGGCTATTCGGTGAATAGTATACGTGCTGCCGTTCCCTGTTCACTAGCATGCAGCCTCCAATGCGAATGGAGGGACTGACTGTGAAACGACAGATTGTGATGTTGCTGGTAGGTGTATTCGTGCTGACCGGTTGTGAGGAAGAGGGTGCTTCTGGTGCGACGCCCGAGCAGCCCTACACGAGTTTTTTTACCCCGATACCGGAAACTGCCGTCTTTCCGGCAGACAATGCGTTTAGCGAAGAAAAACGGGTGCTGGGAGAATTCTTATTCTGGGACCCCATACTCTCAGGCAGGATGAATGTCGCTTGTGCGAGTTGTCATCACCCCGACCATGGTTGGGCGGATGGCAGGTCCGTTTCGATCGGCGTCGATGGCCAGGGGCTTGGCCCGACTCGGTCGGGTAATCGGGTCACGGATTTTCACTCGCCCTCAGTCCTTAATGTGGCGTTCACCGGTCTACAAACGACAGACCCGAGTAACACGTTTGTGTCCGGCGCCTACTTTTGGGATCTCCGCGCCGAAACGCTCGAGGCGCAAGCGATCGAGCCCATCAAGAGCGCGATAGAGATGCGAAGTGACGACTTTTCAAGGGATGAGATCATGCCGGTGGTTATCGATCGATTGGCAGCAATCCCTGAGTACGTAGTCTTGTTTGGTTCAGCGTTTGATGAGGCCGCGCCAATCAATGAAGACAACATTGCAAAAGCGCTTGCAACCTACCAACGCACACTCATCACGGGGCCCATCGGATTCGATCGGTTTCTTGCGGGTGATGAGTCTGCGTTGACGGCAGGGCAAGTTATCGGGCTCAACAAATTCATCAACGGCGGATGCACCAATTGTCATTCCGGTCCGATGTTATCTGACAATCTCATCGACAGCGCTAGGATCGTTCAGGCCGGTAAGCCGGCGGTTCGTACGCCGTCTCTGCGCAATGTGGCCATCACCGCGCCGTATATGCACGATGGTGCGCTCGCAACGCTTCGAGACGCTGTGGCTATCTATGAAGATCGCGATGATCTCGATGTCACGCTCGAAGACGAGGACTTCGGCGATATCGAGCAATTCTTGCGTGCGCTGACAGATACCGGTTTCGAACGGACAATACCGTCGTATGTGCCGAGTCAACTGCCTGTGGGTGGCGACATACTCTAGCCAACAGCGTTGACCGGAGATGGGCGGGTTGTGGGTTAGTGTTTGCCGGGTAAGTGGATGCTTATTCTGACACCACGGTGTGTGTCGCTGGCAACGTCGCTGGCGGTTATTGTGCCGCCGTGGGCCTTTGTGATGAGCGCCGCAATGTACAGCCCAAATCCAAGATGTGTCCCGTCTCCGGTCGACGGATGTCGCTCCGACACAAACGTTTTGAACAGCCTATCGGGATCACCCGGTGGCAGTGAAGCATCGTGGTTTTCTAATTCAATGAGCGCGCCGTTTTCCTGTCGTTTGAGTCGCAGCACGATCCTTGCGCCCACCGGAGAAAAACTCGCCGCATTCTCGACCAGTTTATCGAGTAGTTGAACCAACAAATCGGCATTACCGCGCACCGATAAGTTCGGTGAGATGTCGGTGTGCCACTGGTGATCCGGAAAAGTACTCTTGTAAGCACCCGACAGCTGGCTGAGCAGGTTCGACAGATCAACGTATTCGAGCTCCGCTGCGTTCACGACTTGTTCGGCCCGGTTGGCTTGGCTCATGGCGTTCAACATGTTGTGCAGACGATCAATGCCACTGGCCGCGCGTCCGTGTATACGTTGTTGTGTCTCATCAAGATCGGATTGTTCGAGATTTTCCAGTGACGATCGAACGACAGCCATCGGTGTCCGCAACTCATGGGAGAGTTTGTCTGCGAGGCTGCGCAGCCATTGCTGTTGCTCGTTCACTTGTTCTAGGAGCGTGGTGAAGTCGCGCGCCAGTTCACCGATTTCGTCTCGTGCTCCGGCGCCGGGTAGCGTGGTCGAAAGTTCGCCGCGACTATTGAGCGCGCTTTTGGCGGTATTCGCGAGACGCCTGACTCGAAACGAAATCCATGTCGCCCAGGCCAGCAACAAAACCACGACCCCAGCGGTAATCATCAACGTTCGATAAGTCAGCTTCATGACCGACGGATTGTTCAAGCTGAGAATCTCTGCGCTGTTTTGTCGCACCACCAACGCATTGGATTGCCCCACGGGAACGACGGCGACGGCAACGACGGTATCACTGGTCTCGCTCGCGAGTGCTCGAAAACCAACGGTTTCGCCATTCAACGCCCGCGTGTAGGGTGCGTTGGTCAGGCGCGGTATGCCGTCGTCAATGGTCAATGTAGGTCGTGCGTTGCCGATAATGCGGCGATAAAGCTGCGTGCCAACACTCTCGCGGATTGGGGTATCCGCTGTCATTGAGGCGTTGCCGATAATCGGCGTCATGCGCCAGCCATCACGATTGATCATGTATTGCTCAATGCCTGGCGCAGCGTTTCGCGTAAGGTCGGCAGTCGCTTGTTGGTCTTGCCGAATGAGCACGAGTGCGGTTGCTGTCGCGCTCGATAGCGCTTCAAAGCCGATGCTGATCGCGCGATCACAATCGACCATCGGTAGTCGTGCCTCGAGCCGACTACCTTCTCCATTGGGGAGCCAATAGCCGCGCAAACGTGATGCGCTGTTGGTGGCCGACGTCAGCACATTGCCGGGCGCCTCAGGCGTAAACTCGAATCGCGTCTCGCCGTTGGCTGCGTTCGCGCAGCTTAACGAATAGCTCGGCATGGCGCTGCCGCTGTGTGTCGCGTCAATTTGTAGCCAAAGACCCGCGCCGTATTCTCCAACAATGACGCGCCATTCCCCGCGCGTGACTTGCGTCGCGTCAATGGCGCCAGATGGTAACAGCCAGTCATCGATGAATCCGTCTAGCACCGGTTCCCGTTGCAGTGGATAGACGTAGAGCTCGCCAATGTTTGGGCCAAAATCGGTGGTGAGGTTGTTGGCGATACCCTCGGCGAGGCGTTGCAAGAACGTCTCCTGGGCATCTCTCAATGCAAGCTCAGACTCACGAATGTAGTTCGTCGCAAGCCATGGCAGTGCCAACGCGGCAAGTCCGATCAGAGCAAGTTGGCGGCGTAATGACAACCTCATTGAAGGGCGGCGCGACTAGCCAGCTCTCCAGCGATAACCCATGCCGTAGACAGTTTCGATTTGATCGAAGTCGGTATCTACTTCCTGAAATTTCTTACGAATTCGTTTGATATGCGAGGTGACCGTGTTGTCGTCTAGTACTGTATTGGCGGCATCCATTAATTGCTGTCTGTTCTTCACATGCCCCGGGTGTTTTGCAAGTGCATGGACCAGCCAGTATTCAGTGAGTGTCAGCGATACGCGTTGTTGTCGCCAATCGATCACGAAACTATTCTCATCGATTGCAAGTTCCCCGCGCACAATGGGTCCCTCCGAGGTGTGGTTGCTGAGCACCGCCTGGCGTCGAAACAAGGCGGCAACCCGCGCCAAGAGGTGTGGCAACGAAATGTCCTTCGTCAAATAGTCATCCGCACCGAGGCGCAAGCCAGAGATCGCATCGAATTCGCTGTCACGAGCGGTCAGAAAGATGATTGGCAGCGATTCGGACTGTGCGCGTAGTCGGCTGCATAGTGCGAAGCCGCCCTCAACATCGGAGCCAAGGTTGACGTCTATGATGACTAAATCAGGCAATGCTTGCTCGAAGGCACTGAGCGCCTCTTCGCGAGCCGCATACAACGCGACGGTGTAACCCTCACGTTCGAACGCTTCACGGTAATTCGCCCCAAGCGCGAGATCATCTTCGACGATCGCCAGTTGTCGTTGTTGGGATGTGTTCATTGTCTTCCTGTCATGTTTCGCCACATTTGAGTCGCTATTGACCTTTGGTTGGTCACCGTGAAGTCACCTCGTTGCATTGCAATAGCGCAAAGACGACTCGGGAGCGACAAAGATGCAGCACTGGATGAACAAGCGCAAGCGACAGCAGCGCAACTGGCAAATGCGGTATGAGGACAGCATGTGCCCTCGTTCTCGCTATCGGAGAGCATTAATCCGTGCGATGCAGCAACTGTGCGTCGTTATGATCTTTTCTGTGGCCTCGCTCACTAACGATGCGCTCGCATCCGAGGGGAAACACGCGTCTTTGACGCAGCCAGAACAGGCCGCGAGTGGCAGCTTACTGTTTCGTCAAGCGGAGCAAGGTGTGGTGGCCTACCAGCAAGCGCCACGGCTTAATACTGATATCAACTTAGCCATCGTCGGTGAATTCGTGCGCGCAACAGTGCGGCAGCGCTTTGTGAATCCGACGGATGATTGGGTGGAAGGCGTTTATGTGTTTCCGTTGCCGGATGATGCGGCCATCGATCATCTGACGCTTGTCATCGGCGAGCAACGCATCGTTGGCGAAATCCATCGTCGTAAAGACGCTAAACGTATCTATAACACCGCGCGGGCATCGGGAAGGAAAGCGGCGCTTCTGTCGCAAGAGCGCCCCAATCTGTTCACAACGGCTGTCGCAAATATCGCACCGAGAGAGACGATCGAGGTTGAAATCGAGTACCAGCAGACGGTCCAGAGGGCCGGTGCTTCACACCATATTCGCGTGCCACTGACGATGACGCCGCGCTTCATGCCGGGCACGCCGTTACCAACCACGCTGGATAAGACTGGCAGCGGCTGGTCACCGGCAACAGATCAAGTGCTCGACGCCCAGCGAATCTCGCCGCCTGTAATCGCCGATGGCATTCGTGTCAGCGACCATCGGGTATCGCTCAGTATGAGTCTCGACGCAGGGCAGCCGTTGGCGTCGTTGACCAGTCGCTACCATCCCGTTGATGTCACGGCGATCGGGGGTACGCGATATACCGCGACATTGAAGTATGCCGATGAGCTGGCAGACCATGATCTGGAAATCGAGTGGCAGTTGGCTGAGAGCGATACAGCACTGACACCCGCGTTTACTCATAGAGATGAATCCGGTGGCTACTTACTCGCGCGCATCATGCCGCCGACACTGAAGCATGTGGCGGCCAACATTCCGCGTTCTCTCATTCTCGTTCTCGATACTTCAGGGAGCATGGAGGGGGTGTCGCTCGCACAGGCTAAAGCCGCTGCCGAGTATGCGATCGATACTCTGGAAGAAGGTGATCGCTTCAATATCATCGAATTCAATAGCAGTGCGCGTGCGTTATTTGATGTTGCTCGGACAGCCAGTCCCGAGAACAAACAGTTCGCGCTCG
>JBCAZE010000006.1:0-44334 GCA_039700805.1 Pseudomonadota bacterium
AAGGCCGCCGTAGGCATGTTTTGCAAGCAACACAGCGACGCCACACGCAATGACAGTGACATAGATCGGTAGATAGGTCGGCAGTGCCATTGCAAGTAGCACACCGGTCAAGACGACACTGTAGTCGCCGAGCGTGGTTTCCACGGGCTGTTTTCGCAACCGCAATGCGAGCGCTTCGAATGCGATACACGATAAAACGCAGATCACAACGTTGAATAAAATGCCGAAGCCGAAAAAGAAAAAGTAGACGACGAGTGCTGGCACCAATGACAGCGAGACCTCACGCATCATCGCGCCGACGCCGGTGGTCGGGCGCAGATAAGGCGTGATGGCCGGTTCAAACCGCATTAGTCGTCAGACCTCGACGCGTCTTGCTGCTTGCGCTTTAAGATATCCGCGATAGCATCACGGCTCGCTTTATCTTTCATTGAGCGTAAGCTCTTCTCTTGCGCTTGTGCGCGTTGCTGCGCGCGAGCTTCTCTTTGCTCAAATCGTTCGCGTGCTCGCTCCGCGCGCTCGCGATCATAAATGTCGAGTTTGCGTTGGTGCTTCGCGGCGCGGAAGCTGTGCGTCAGCGGAATGTGACTTGGGCAGACAAGGTCACAGCAACCGCATTCGATGCAATCGATGAGCCCGAGTCCGTCGAGCGTCTCGCCTTGATCAAATCGAAACGCGCGATGTAGTTGCTGCGGTTGCAGGCGAACAGGACAGATTCGAGCGCATTCGCCGCAACGAATGCAGGCGCGTTCAGGCTCGCGCGACGTCTGGATAGCCGGTCCAGTGAAGATCAAACAATTGCTTGCCTTTGTGACGGGTAGTGCATCGCTCGTCAACGCGATACCGGTCATTGGACCACCCATGATGAGGCGTTTGGCCGACTCGGTGTAACCGCCAGCGGCTTTCGCAACATCGCTGATCGGCGTGCCAAAGCGAACCCGGTAGTTGCCAGGCTGCGCGATGCCTTCACCCGTCACAGTCACGATGCGAGAAATCATTGGCATACCGGTCAATGTCAGTTCGGCAATGGCGGCTGCTGTGCCGACGTTATGCACCAACGCACCAACGTCGCTGGGAAACCCGCCAGTCGGGACTTCTCGCCCTGTCATTAGATAGATCAGTTGATCTTCGCCACCGGCTGGATAGATCGTCGGGATTCGCACCATCTGTAATCGTTCGTCCGCGTCGGTCTCAGCAGCGTAGCGGAACGCTTCCCAAGCTTCAGGCTTGTCGCTTTCTACCCCAACGAAGCAATGCGGTAAATCGAGCGCCGTCAGCAAAATGCGCGCCCCATACAGAATGCTCTGCGCTTCGGTTCGCATCAGCGCGTCATCGCAACTAATGTACGGTTCACATTCAACGCCATTCAGCACCAGCGTGTCGATGGAGGCCGCGATCGCGTGACGCATTTTGGCCACAGTCGGAAAAGCAGCGCCGCCGAGGCCGACGATGCCGGCACTGTCTATGGCGGCGAGCAGCGTCTCTGGCGTCTCATTGAACGGGTTCGGAATCGGTGACAGCGTATCGGCGGGTGTATCCTTGCCATCAGTTTCGATCACAATGCACAGCGATTCTTTGTGCCGTCGGTCCGCAATCGGGCGATTCTCTATTGCCACAACGATGCCCGAGCTTGACGCATGGACGGGCGCGCTAAACTCGCCAGCCGACCGCGCAATGGTCTGCCCCTTCAACACACGGTCGCCGACGGTGACCTCGACCTTCGCCGCTTCGCCCGCATGTTGGCGCACTGGCAGAACCAACTGAGCGGGCACTGGGAGATCGATAATGTCGCGGCCGCGACTTTGCTCCTTGAATGAGGGTAGGCGAATCCCCCCTGGGAGCCGATAGAGATCCTCGGTAGCCGCAGTCGTCATGCGACGTCTCTCTCATCGGCGATCATCGTGATGCAGTCGACTGGGCAAGGCGCAATGCACAGCTCACAGCCCGTGCAAAGATCTTCGACGACCGTATGCGAGTACTGATGTGCGCCAACGATGGCATCCACTGGACACGCGGGCAGGCAACGCGCACAACCAATACACGCGGCTTCATCGATTAACGCCAGCATCGGTGGCGGTGGCGGTGGTAGTGACGCATCGAGCGCGATGATGTCACGGTCGAGTAATTTGGCGAGTGCTGCAATGGTTGCGTCACCACCTGGTGGACAACGATTGATGGCGGCGTCGCCATTGGCAATGGCCTCGGCATAAGGGCGGCAACCGGGATATCCACATTGCGCGCATTGAGTCTGTGGCAGCAGATCGTCGATCGCCGTAACAACGTCGTCGCTGTCATTTTCGAGCGTACGCGCAGCGAGTGTCAGCACAAACCCTGCCGTCGCTGCGATACCGGTTAGTGTTGCGATAGCGACCAGCATGCTAACGAGCACCCAGACCGGCGAAACCGAGAAATGCGAGCGACATGATCCCAGCGGTGACCAGAGCGAGTGAAGCGCCTCGCAGCGGTACCGGCACCACAGGCGTCTCAAGTCGTTCGCGCATGGCGGCGAACATCAATGTGACGAGCCCAAAACCAAGCGCAGCGCCGAACCCGTACCAGACAGACTGTGCAAAACTCTTGGTTTCCTGAATGTTCAACAAAGCGACACCCAGTACTGCGCAATTGGTCGTGATCAACGGTAAATAGATGCCAAGCATTTGCTCGAGCACCGGGCTCAAGCGGCGAATCAGAATCTCCGTGAATTGCACCAGCGACGCAATAATCAAAATAAACGTCAGCGTCCGAAGATATTCAAGACCGAGCGGTTGCAGTAAGAAGACTTCAACAAGATAACTCGTCGCCGAAGATAACGTCAGAACAAATGCTGTGGCGACGCACATCCCCGCGGCCGTATCGAGCTGGCGCGTTGCGCCGAAGAACGGGCAAAGCCCCAAGAATCGTGTCAACACAAAATTGTTGACCAAGACGGTGCTGATTAGGATCAGAAACCACTCTCGTAACACGATCACTCCTTCGGGCTATTTCACCCGCATGCCAGGCTTTGCGCCATCGTCCGGTGACAGGAGGTAAATACCCTTGCCGTCGCCTGCGGCAAGCACCATACCCTCGGACAAGCCGAATCGCATTTTTCGCGGTGCAAGATTAGCGACCATCACCGTACGTCGGCCAACGAGCGTTGCAGGATCATAAGCAGCCTTGATGCCGGCGAATACTTGTCGGGTTTCGTCCGTTCCTATATCGAGCTTAAGGCGCAATAGTTTGTCCGCGCCTTCCACCGCCTCGGCTTCCAAGATCGCAGCGACACGGAGATCGACTTTCATAAAATCATCGATGCCGATCGTTTCCGGTTCGGGTGCCGATGGTTGCTTAGCTTTGGTGGGCTGGGCTGCTGGATCGGCCGAGTCCGCCTTCATCGCGTTGATCTGCTTTTCATCGATACGACCAAGCATCGGCTTGAACTTGGTGATCGCAACGCCCGTCAGTGGCATCGCAGCGTCGCCCCAGTTCCAATTCGATTCATTGAACAATGCCTTTGCCTTGTTCGCGATCTCGGGTAACACAGGCGCCAAGTAAATGGCTAGCGCGCGGAAACAGTTGAGCGCCTGCGTGCAAACCGCAGGTACATCTGCCTTGCGCTCGTCATCTTTGACCATCAACCACGGCTTATTCTCATCGATGTATTGGTTGGCAAGATCAGCGAGTCGCATAATCTCGCGCATCGCCTTCGAAAACTCACGGGCGTCATACAAGCTGGCAATGGTCTCGCCTGCATCGGCAAATTGTTGGTATAGCGCTTCGTCCGGCAATGCGTCCGCGAGCATGCCGTCGTTGCTTTTGAAGACGAAGCCCGAACACCGACTCGCGATATTGACCAGTTTGCCGACGAGATCGGAATTCACTCTGGCAACGAAGTCGGACAAGTTGAGGTCGATGTCATCGATGCCCGGCCCGAGTTTCGCTGCATAGTAATAGCGCAAGTGATCCGGCGGCAGGTGTTTCAAATAGGCTTCGGCCGTGATGAATGTACCCCGCGACTTCGACATTTTCTTGCCATCAACGGTGAGGAAACCATGAGCGCAAATGCCATTGGGTGTCCGGTATCCAGCGCCCTTGAGCACCGACGGCCAGAACAGCGCATGGAAGTAGATGATGTCTTTGCCGATGAAATGGTAGAGCTCGGTATCTGATCCTGGCTTCATCCATTCGTCGAAGTCCATGCCACGTTGATCGCAGAGCGACTTAAAGCTCGCAAAGTAACCCACTGGCGCATCAAGCCAGACATAGAAAAACTTGTTCTCCGTGTCAGGGATCTTGAAGCCGAAGTAGGGTGCATCGCGGGAAATATCCCAATCCTGAAGTCCGGCCTCGAACCACTCCGCGAGTTTCTTTCTAACACTCTCATCGATGAGGTTGTCGGCCAGCCACGTTTTCAGGAACGACTCAAATTCCCCAAGTTTGAAGAAAAAGTGCTCGCTGTCGCGCATGACCGGTGGCTTGCCGGACAGCACAGAACGCGGGTCGATCAGGTCTTCAGGTGTGTAGGTTGTCCCGCAGTTTTCGCAGGCATCGCCATACTGGTCTTCTGTGCCGCATTTAGGGCAAGTACCTTTAACAAATCGATCCGGCAGAAACATGCCTTCCTGCTCGTCATAGGACTGACTGATCTTCTTGGTGTAGACATGCCCGGCGTCGCGTAGCTTGCCGTAGATGTCATAGACGATCACGCGATTTTCTTCGCTGTGCGTTGAGCCGAAATGATCAAATTCGATCTGGAAAGCAGCGAAATCGCGCATATGTGCATCGCGATATCGCTCGACCAGCGCTTCCGGTTCGATCCCTTCGGACCGTGCACGCAACATGATCGGCGTACCGTGAGCGTCGCTAGCACAAACGTAGTGCACTTCGTGCCCGCGCATGCGCTGGAAGCGTACCCAGATATCGGTTTGCAAATATTCCACCAAGTGGCCAAGGTGGATATTGCCGTTGGCGTAGGGCAGTGCGCTGGAAACCAGCAAGCGTCGTGTATCGGTCATCGGGGCAAAACTTAACGTCCGTCGTTGCCCGTATTATGCACTAGCCGCTTGTTGAATAAGTAGTTTCTGGCTGCGGGAAGACGAAAAAGCGCTGACTAATTATTGTTCTTGATGGCCTGGAACTTCGTCTTGTTGATCGCTTTCTCGTAGGCCTCTTTACCGCTGATGAATGCGCCGTCATAGAGCTCCTGTAGCGCGCTATCCATCGTCTTCATGCCTTGCGCACCACCACTTTGAATGGCGTTCTCAATTTGATCGATTTTGCCTTGACGAATCAGGTTGCTGATTGCCGGCGTGTTCACCATGATCTCGAGCGCTGCAACGCGCCCCGGCTTGCCCTTTGTCGGCACGAGCTGCTGAGAGATCACGCCGCGCAATGAGGTGGATAGCATCGTGCGGATTTGGCTTTGTTTCTCATGCGGAAACGAGTTGATGATCCGATCGATAGTTGCTGCGGCACCATTGGTATGCAGCGTTCCCATCACCAGAATACCCATTTCTGCGGCTGTCACGGCAATACTGATCGTCTCGAGATCGCGCATCTCACCAACAAGAATAATGTCGGGGTCTTCGCGCAACGCCGAGTGCAGCGCATCCGCGAACGAGTTGCTGTGTCGTCCGATTTCGCGTTGAGAAATCAGGCAGCCTTTGCGTTTGTGCAGAAATTCGATGGGATCTTCAATCGTCAGGATGTGACCCTTCAGACGAGAGTTCAGATCATCGATCATCGCGGCCAGTGTCGTTGACTTACCGGAGCCGGTTTTGCCGGTGACCAAAATCATGCCGCGAGGCTGCTTGCACAAGTCATGAACGACTTTGGGCATGTTCAAGTCATCGAGCGTTTTGGTTTCCGTCGGGATCGTCCGGCAAACGGCGCCCATACCGTTAAGCTGGCGCAGCACGTTGACCCGAAAACGCGCGGTTTCCGGAATCTCATAGGCAAAGTCACAGCTATTGTGTTCTTCAAAGGTTCGTCGTGCGGCCGGCGTCATCATCTCGTACAGGCAGTCGCTGACATGTGCTTGGCTCAGCACATTGCCACTGATTTCTTTTAACGAGCCGTGTACCCGCATTCTTGGGGGGTCGCCGGCCATCAAGTGCAAATCCGAAGCGTTGGCTTTCAGGACTTCCATGAGATAGTTGTCGATTTTTTTGACGGCGGGTTGTTGTGTGGTCATCGCTTAACTCCCCAGCTTGTCGAGTTTGGGTAGCACCGACGTATCTGTCACATGGCGCACAAACAGTTTTTTGTCGTTGGCGTAGCGGAACGCGTCGTCCGGGTCGATTTCGCCGTTGGTGACCGCCTTTAGCAGTGCCATGTCGAGCGTTTGCATGCCCAGATCGCCACCGGTCTGCAGCTGCGCATTAATCTGGTGTGTTTGATCCGAGAGGATTAGGTTCGATACCGCTTTGGTGTTCACCAAGATCTCATGCATCGCGCGTCGGCCCTGGCCACCCGGCGTCTTTACAAGCACCTGTGTGACGACGGCTTTGAGACTTTGTGCCAGGAAGCTCTTGGTTTGCTCGCGAAGCTCGCCCGGTAGTGCATCGATGACACGATCAATCGTTTTGACGGCACCGGTGGTATGTAGTGTGCCGAGCACGAGATGGCCTGTTTCTGCAGCGGTCATGGCCATAGAGATGGTTTCCATATCACGCATCTCGCCAACAAGCACCACATCGGGGTCTTGACGCATCGCGGCGCGCACGCCCGAAGCGAAGTCTGGGATATGCGTGCCGAGTTCGCGCTGGACGACCTGGCTGCGTTTACTTTCGTGAACGAATTCGATCGGATCCTCGAGACTGATGATGTTCAATTCACGCGTCTGGTTGAGGTGATTGATCATCGCCGCGAGTGTGGTCGACTTACCGGTACCGGTTGATCCCGTGACCAACACCATGCCTTGGTGATAGTCGCAGAAGGTCTCGATGACCGGTGGCAACTGAAGTGATTCGAGTGACGGTACTTCGGTGGGAATCGCTCGAAAAACGGCGCCAACCCCAGTCTCTTTCCGGAACAGGTTCGCCCGAAATCGCGCACCTTCCTCCGTCACATAAGAGAAGTCGAGGTCCTGGCCGCTGGCAAAAATGTCCTGTTGCGTCTTGTTCAAAATCTCCGCGACATAGTTCTCAAGCTCACTGCCACCGAGCTCGCGGAATTTGATGGGCATCAAATCACCGTTCATTCGTAGCATCGGCGGTACGCCCACCGCCAGATGCACGTCTGAGCAGCCTTGTGCGAGGCCAAGTTTCAGGAATGCGTCTATTCTTGCCATGACTCTTAATTTACCGTCCCGTACTCGTTTGTTCACCTGATTATGGTGAATCCTTGCAAAGACTGACGGAAGACGGGCATTGGCGCAACGAAAGTTGCGTTGAATGTGAGGCTGCGCACAGTTTGTGGGCTGGGACAGCCCCCGACGGAAGGGAAACTAGACCTGGATCGCTTCTAACGCTTCGCGCACTTCGATCATCGACTGATAACGTTCGGTCTTGTCGACACTCATAAGTTTGGTGACGATGGCGGCAAGTTCGTCAGGGATCTTCTCGTTAAGCTCTTGGCAATGCGCGGCTTTGCCCTGCACGTGTTGATACATGACCGACATGTGATCACCGCGTGTGTATGGCGGCGTCCCGGTCAGCATCTCATAGAGCATCACACCAACACTGTAAATATCGGCGGTCTCCTCGACCTTCTTACCCAGGATTTGTTCTGGCGCCATGTACTTCGGAGAGCCGATAACATAGCCGGTTTTGGTGAGCTGCGTATCGCCTGACGATGCGGCGGCTGCGACACCGAAATCCACGATCTTCAGAAGACCGGTGTCGTCGATCAAGATGTTCGCTGGCTTTAAGTCACGATGGATAACGCCGGCATCATGCGCGACGCTCATGCCCGTCGCGATGTCTCTTGCGAAGCGCAACGCTTTGTCAAAGTCCATAGGTTTCTGTGCAGCGATTTCCGCGCCAAGCGTATGCGAATCGAAGTACTCCATCGAGATCGCGTAATTGCCCTGGATATGCAGGAAGTCATAAATACGGATGACATTCGGGTGCGTGATGCGCCGAGAGAATTTCAGCTCATGAACAAAGCGCTTCATCATTTCTTCGTCTGAAGAAACATTCGGGTTCAAGAATTTCAGGATGAGCTGCTCGCCGACAACGGTGTCTTCCATCAACAGCACGGTGCCGAACGCACCCTTACCGATGCGCTTGATGAAACGATAGCGATTCTCGAGCATCGCGCCCGGCTCGAGTGTGGCGATATCGAGTACCGGCATCGTCTGCGGCGGCGCAGCCGCTTGCTCGTCGATAATCTTCTGTGCTTCTTCGCCACTGATCAGCAGTGTCTGCTGCTGGCCTTCGGCAAGTTTCTCGGCCTTGCGATCTTGCTCGCGCACGGCGTCTGAGAAACGGGTTTCAAGCATTTCCATCGCATGGTCTGCAGCGTCTGCGAGCTGCTTGTCACCGCTGTCTTGAATAGCGGTTAGACGTTTTTGAACCGCAGATACGTTTTGCTCGTCAACCAGCATTGCGACCGCTTTCATCGCCTCGACACGCACTTCGCGCCCACCTTTCTCCATCAAAGGTGCGATCTTCGGAACGACGGCCATGTCGCCGAGTTTTCCAAGCGCACGGACGACGGTCGGGTCGGATTTTTCATTGCTGCCAAGCATCGAGGTCAATGTCGGTGTCGCACGTGAGTCGCCGATCTCGGCGAGTGCATCGACCGCACGCTCACGGACCCACCAGTCATCGTCTTTGGTTGCCTCCAACAATTTGTCGTAGGCCGCCGGGTCTTTCGTGGCGTTGAGAATTTCAATCGCTGCCCGCCGAATTTCCTGATCGTCATCTTTGATCAGGCGCATGACGGCATTGACGACGCGCGGCCCGCCGATTTGGGCGAGGGCATCCGCTGCACGCGCGCGCACCCACCAATCATCGTCTCGCACCGCGTTCAACAGATCTTTGATCGAATCCGGCGTACCGATTTCGTTCAGCACCTCAACAGCGGAACGACGTGAGTATTCATTTTCGTCTTTAAGCGCGGGAATCAGATGTTTGATCGTATCCGGGTGGTTGATTTTGACAACGACATCAACCGCTTTGCTTTGGACATCGACATCTGGATCTTGCAGCAGCGAGCAAAGGAGTTCGATGTTGCTGCCACCGTCGAGCTTCGACAGAGCCGTCAGAGAGGCCTGGCGGATCATCTTGTTGTTGCTGCGTAGCTGATTCTCGAGCGCACTGACAACATCGGGTCGATTGAACCGCGACAGTACATCGATGAGATGCATTCGAATCAGCGGGTCTTTGCCGGTCAGGCGCGCTAGAAGATCCGGCACTTGTTCCTCACGCACGATGCTCCCAATCATGCGAAACAAGACCGCCTGTTCGTTGGGTCCCAGATCATAGGCACGGCTGAGTAGCGCCGGCACACTGACTTTTTCCTTGTGCGTATTGACGATTTCGAGCACCGCTGGCGTCGAGATGTCTTCCTCATCGAGCAGTTTGAGGACTGCGCTCGGATCCACGCGTTGGCTAGACGAGAGCGCCCATGCTGTGCCGGAAACCACGCGTTGATCGGTGTCGGATAGACCGGCCACGAATTCTGTCAGAGTTTTGGTATCGGCCAGCTCACTCAGCACGTCCACGAGAATCATGGTCTGCTTTTTGTTAGCGCCCGCGAGTGCATCCGTGATGCGCGGGATAGCGCCAGCGCCCAATTTCTTGAGCTTCTCGGTCGCCTTTTCTGCGGTGGGCGAATACACGTCCTCGGCGGACATCAGCTGGTCGATGAGCCGATCGGCTTTGTAAGCACTAAGAAATTTCATTAACTGAACGTGTGAACACTAATCCGTATTGTTAGCAACAGCGTGGTGCCCACTCCGCTGCGGTCCTTTTCATTGACCATTGACTGCCCCAAGCCCTGTGATTATGCCACATAAGACCGATAAAATTTTCGGCCAACAGTGACAATTTGTGCATTCGAGCGCCAACTTATGTTCAAAAATGTGACCGTATTCGCAATTCCGCTACACTAGCGCGCCGAGATAGCCGTGAGCGAGCAATCGATTTGGATACAGACGCGATAGAGGCATTGTTGCAGCGCTGCGGCGAAGTATTGCTGCCAGGCACGGAACAGACGCTTGCAGACCTTCGTGCGCTGAAAGCGCCGGTGGTCACGGACGACAGTATCCATGTGCCGGTCTCGCTGCCACTGGCCTGTCAGTCGCTTTGGCCATTGTTGACCGCGGCACTCGATGAAGCCGCAGGCGAGGCAGCAACGATCTCGTGGCAGTTGTCGACCGATATTCCTGCCTTCGGTGTGCAACGTAATTTGAAGCCATTGCCGGGCATCAACAATCTGGTGACGGTCGCATCGGGTAAAGGCGGCGTCGGCAAGTCAACGACTGCGGTCAACCTTGCACTCGCGCTCCACGCCGAAGGCGCCGCCGTCGGATTACTCGATGCCGATATATATGGTCCAAGCATTCCAAGAATGTTGGGTTTGATCGGGCAATCTCCGACGAGTGAGGACGGAAAGACGATGCAGCCGCTCTCGGCGTTTGGTCTGCAAGTCATGTCTATTGGATTTTTGGTCGATGAAACGGCGCCGATGGTGTGGCGCGGGCCGATGGTCACGCAAGCGCTCAACCAGTTGTTACGGCAAACGCAATGGCAGGATCTCGACTATCTCGTCATCGACATGCCGCCGGGCACCGGTGACATACAATTGACGCTCGCCCAAACGGTTCCAGTGGCCGGTGCGCTCATTGTGACAACGCCTCAGGATGTGGCGCTCGCCGATGCCCGAAAAGGGCTTGAGATGTTCAAAAAGGTCTCCGTACCGGTACTGGGTGTGATCGAAAATATGAGTCTGTACGTTTGCCCGGAATGTGGGCACGAAGCCTCTTTGTTTGGACAGGGCGGTGGAGACAAACTGGCAGACGCTGCGGGTGTGCGCCTTCTGGGCGAGCTACCGCTGGTGGCGGATATTGCGACCGCCACTGATAACGGCGAGCCGTCGGTAGCAAAAGATCAAGACAGCGACATTGCGAGACGCTATCGTCAGATCGCGATTTCAGCGGGTGCCGCGCTGGCTGAGTCACGTCGCGACTATTCCGCGGCATTTACCAACATTGTTGTAGAGGAAAGTTGATGAGCATCAAGTCGGATCGTTGGATACGTCGAATGGCCGAAAACGAGGGCATGATCGACCCGTTCGAGCCCGGACAAGTGCGTGAACGTGACGGAAAACGATTGGTCTCGTACGGCACGTCCAGCTACGGCTACGACGTCCGTTGCTCGCGTGAGTTCAAGGTCTTTACGAACATCAATTCGGCGGTTGTCGACCCCAAAGCGTTCGACGAAAGCAGCTTCGTCGATATGGAAACCGACACTTGCATCATTCCACCGAACTCATTCGCCCTGGCAAGAACGGTCGAATACTTTCGTATTCCGCGCGATGTGTTGACCGTGTGCCTTGGCAAGTCGACCTATGCGAGATGCGGCATCATCGTCAATGTCACGCCGCTCGAGCCAGAATGGGAAGGGCATGTGACGCTCGAATTTTCGAACACGACACCGTTGCCTGCACGCATCTATGCCAACGAAGGCGTGGCCCAGATGCTGTTTTTCCAGTCGGATGAAGCGTGCGACGTGTCTTACAAAGATCGCGGTGGCAAATATCAGGGACAGACGGGCGTTACCGTACCCCGCGCCTGAATGGTGGCAGCATCGGTGTAGCGTTTGAGCTCAGCGCGCGCTTGTCGATCGTCCAGGCGGTACTGTTCGATGCGCACCGGCAGCCCATCGAGCGCCGGCGCAAACCAAATCAGTGAGCTGCGTTTCGAGCCTTCTCGTTGACGACGATACTTGACCGTTTCAAAGCTGCCGGCGTCGACACGAACGCGTTCTTTGCCAACGAACTGCCACTCAATCGTTTGCAAAGAGCCGCGGTCGACAACCTGCCGCGTTGACAGCGCTTCGTCGTTGGCAATCGCTCGGCTGATCAGCAACTGTTCTAGCAAACGATCTGTGGTCTTGGAAGGCACGTCGAGCACACCAGATTCGTCGCGGTAACGCGTGGTGGCCACGCCACGATCAAAATCGAACGCGATATCGCTATCCTTTCGACCATCTCGATAGGTATAGGTCATCGCCTGCCATTCGCCACCACGACTCATCGAGAACTCGCTGCACTCCACGATCGGTTCGCTGCGAAGCATGCGCGCGAGCCCCCGTGCTTCGGTGGCGGAATGAAATCGGTATCGCGTGTCATCGGCCGGCATGAGTGTCATGGTGGTCTCACCGCGTGCTGCTGAAATACGTGCGCTGTAAACAGCAATGAACGGTGTGGGTGGCGCGATTTGTGGCGTGTTGTCAGAGACCGGCGAGGTCGTTTCTGTCGTGACTGCGTCGTCGACCACAGGCGCCATGGTTTCTGTTGCTGGTCCCGCGACGGGCTCAGCGCTTTCTGGTGCCACGGGATCGTCGAATGGAGTCTCGGCTGGCTTATCAGCCCACCCAAGCGGCGAAAAGAGCAGTAAGACCAACGCCAACGATGCTCTCATTCGAGCAACTCCTCTTCGCGCAGAACAACAGGTGACGCGAGCGGTATGCCGTCCAATACGGCTTGTTCGCCTTGCATTTCGATTCGTCCCTCAGCGAACCATCGCGCCGCCATTGGGAATATCTGATGTTCCATCGCTTGAACCCTCGCATTGAGTGTCGAGGCCGTATCATCCACAGTGACCATTAATGCCGCCTGAACGATCGACGGACCGTCGTCCAGCTCAGCGGTGACGAAGTGGACCGTCGTGCCGTGATGGATGTCGCCGTTATCGAGACATCGCTGATGTGTGTGTAGCCCTTTGTACTTCGGCAACAGTGCGGGATGAATGTTCAACATTCGGCCGCGATAGCGATTGATGAGTTCTCCGCCAATGATGCGCATAAAACCAGCAAGAATAACGAGATCGGCATCGAATGCTGTCACAGCGTCGGCGAGCGCTGCGTCGAAGTCACTGCGATTCCTATAGTCTGTAAACGGCACGACTGTCGTTGGGATTGCGTGCTTTCTTGCGCGCTCGAGTGCGAACGCGTCTGGTTTGTCGCTGACCAGGCCGGTGATGATGTATGGACAGGCAGCGGATGCCGTCTCGTCGATAAATGCCTGAAAGTTACTGCCTGATCCGGATGCTAGCACCACAACTCGGCATGACTTGTTGTTCACTTCGTGTACCTGACGCTGCCATCACCTTTCGCGATATGACCAATAACGTGCGGTGTTTCGCCATGCTCGTGGAGTACGGTCATCGCCGCTTCAGCATCGGTCTCGGAGACAACAATGGCCATGCCGATGCCGCAATTAAAGGTGCGCCGCATCTCTCCCATGTCGATATTGCCGACGCTTGCGAGCCATGCGAATAACTCGAGCTCGGGCCAGCGTGATGCGTCGACGACAGCAGAGAGATTGCCGGGCAAGATTCGCGGTAAATTCTCGGTAATGCCGCCGCCCGTAATGTGGGCAACCCCGTGAACATCGATAGCGTTAAATAATCCTAAAAGGCTTTTGACGTAGATGCGCGTTGGCGCGAGTAGCGCATCTTCAAAGGGTTGGCCGTCGAGGGACTCCGGGTGGTCATCGGCGGCTCGCTCGACCACTTTGCGAATCAGTGAATAACCATTGGAGTGCGCGCCACTGGACGGCAGTCCGATGATGACGTCCCCCGCTTGGACACGACCCTGATCGATAATGTCGCTACGGTTCACCGCACCGACTGAAAAGCCGGCGAGGTCATATTCCCCGGCGCCGTACATGCCGGGCATTTCAGCGGTCTCACCACCGATCAGTGCACAGCCTGCTTGCTCGCAGCCCGTGGCGATCCCCGTAATGACATCCGCGGCAGCCTCGACATCTAGCGCGCCCGTCGCGAAATAGTCGAGGAAAAAGAGCGGTTCGGCCCCTGTGACTACGATGTCGTTCACGCACATTGCGACCAAGTCGATTCCGATTGTATCGTGGCGTCCGAACGCTCTCGCCAGCATCAGTTTTGTGCCAACACCATCGGTGCCAGACACGAGCACCGGGTCTTGGAATCGTCCAAGGTCGAGTGAAAACAGCCCTCCAAAGCCGCCCAGCCCCGACATAACGCCGTCGCGGTGGGTCTTTTTGACAGCCGGTTTGATTCTCTCGACGAGCGCGGCACCTGCATCGATATCGACGCCGGCGTCCTTGTAACTCAATGGTGTGTCGGTCGCTTTTTCGTTCATGGTGCAATTATTTCACAGCCGGTCCGTGCGGCACACCTCCTAAACACACAGCGGAACACGCTATAATTCTCGCCATGGGACAAAAAGCATTCACTCTCGTTCTTTCGATGATCCTCTTTGGCTTCGGCGCGCTGCTCAGCTCGCCAGCGCCAGCGGCAACGGTGTCGGATTTGTATACCGCCGAGGTGCCTTACGACAGCGCGCGGCGCAACGGTCGTGAGATGGCCTACGAGACCGCCTTGCGCACCGTGCTTTCGCGAATTACGCCAGATGCGCGATTGGTGGATACCGAGGCGGTACTCGGCAAGACGAGCCAGTATGTCTCCGGCTGGCGCGAAGGCGCTGGCGAGACGCTATGGGTTTCCTTGGATGGCGTAACGATCACCGCGCGGCTCCGTGCGGCCGGCATTCCGGTTTGGGGCAGCGATCGCCCGCTGACCCTCGTGTGGTTAGCCTTGGACCGTGGGCGTGATGGTCGCGAGTTGGTTGGTGCGCAAGCGGCTGCGCCGGACCCTGCCGAATCGAGCGAGCCGTTGGTGTTAGCGCCGGTGGTGGATCCGACAGAAGCACTCCGAGCAGCGCTTAAGGACAGCGCAACCCGCTATGGTTTGCCGCTGATGTTTCCGCGGCTCGATGAAACCGACTTGGCTGCAGTCACGCCAAGCGACGTTTGGGGCGGTTTCGACGATGTCGTGCTCGAAGCGTCTCAAAGATACCGCACGTCCAGCGTACTGATGGGGCGGGGCAACGCGAGCAACCCTGAGAGTATTCGTTGGACGTGGCTGTTTTCTGGCGACGAGAGAGAAATCTCCGGCTCTATTGACCGTGCGGCACGTCAGATTGCGTCTGTTCAGATGCAAGCACTCGCGAGTAACCCAGACGCGTCCAGCAGTGTCAGGGTGCTCGTCGTCGGACTGCAGGGAGCATCGGGCTACGCGCGGTTGTTACGGTACGTCGAAACGGAGAGTCTTATCGAACGCGCCGATGTTGTGGCGATGCGGGGCGACTCGGTTGTTCTCGAGATCGACAGTCTGACGACACGCGAACGTTTGCAGCGTATTCTCTCCGGCGCAGGGCTCGAACCCGTGCAGATGGGTATGACCTTTGGCGGCGATCCGCTACCGGGTGCCGACCCGTTTTCGAACGCCGACATTGAAATGCGCGTTGTGTTCGACGAGGCATTCAAGTGAGCACACCGCTGCGTTGGATTCCCAACGCGATTTCGTTGGCACGGATTTCACTGGTGCCGATGGTCATCGCCTCGATCGCCGAGGCCAGGTTTACGTTGGCCGTGTCCTTGTTTTTTGCCGCAGGATTTTCGGACGGCATCGACGGTTTTCTTGCACGCCGATTCAATTGGCGCAGCGAATTGGGTGCGATTTTGGACCCAATCGCAGACAAGTTGTTGTTGATCGGCACGTTTTGCGTGTTGGCTTATGCGGGTCTCGTACCTATGTGGTTCGCCGCGATCGTTGTCGGCCGGGATCTGTTGATCATGGGCGGCGCGATCACTTATCACTTTCTCTACGGCGACCTCGAAGGACGACCCAGCATCGTCAGCAAGATCAATACAGTGCTGCTGCTACTTTATGTTGTCGCGGTCCTATTGCTGTCCACGGGGATCGCGAGCCTGCCGGGTGATCTCAACGGGCAGATGCCCGTGGTTCTGATGTGGATGCTGGTGGTGACAATGACGGTCAGTACCCTTGGTTATGTAGTGGAATGGATCCAACGTGCGGCGAGGCATCAATGATTAACGAACAGAGAATCGTCTGGTTAGCGGCGTTTGCGATAACTGGCCTACTGCTTTACGTACTGGCGCCAGTTCTGACACCTTTCATCGCGGCAGCGCTGCTCGCATATCTTGGCGACCCGTTGGCAGATCGATTGGAGCGCCTACGGATGCCGAGGCCTGTCGCGGTGATTGTTGTCTTTGTGCTGACGGTGCTGGTTCTGATCCTGCTGGTCTTATTGCTACTGCCTTTGGTCCGCAGTCAGGTAGGTGCGTTGCTAGAGGTATTGCCGCGCTATCTTGAGCTGCTTGAAAATCGTGTTTGGCCCTACATCGCCGATTTTGTTGGCGAAGGTAGTGAAGACAGTGAGCTCGGTTTGTCGGTGATGATCGAGCAGTTCGGAGCCAGTGCGGCGGGTTGGGGGTCGACGGTTCTGGCATCGGTTGGCCGCTCTGGCGGAGCGCTGATCAGCGCCGTTGTGAATCTCTTCCTGATCCCGATTTTGACTTTCTATTTGCTACGCGATTGGGACTTGATTGTCTCGCGAATCGCCGCGTTGATTCCTTCGGCCAATCGTCCGGTGATCGCCGGTCTCGCCAAACAGACGGATGAGACACTCGGTGCCTTTTTGAAAGGGCAGCTTCTCGTCATGATCGGTCTCGCTGTGATTTACACGCTAGGACTCTCGCTGATTGGATTGAAGTTTGCACTCGCGATTGGCGTTGTTGCTGGGCTAGTGAGTTTTGTTCCCTATCTTGGGCTCGTGTTTGGGATTGGACTGGCTGGTCTGACCGCGTTGAACTCACCCGACAGCGGGTTAATGCTAGTTTTGGTCGCCGTCGTCTTCATCGTCGCGCAATTTATTGAAGGATCGATCCTGACCCCTAAGTTGGTCGGCGACCGAATTGGCTTGCACCCAGTCCTGGTCATTTTTGCCGTGATGGCGTTTGGTCAGCTGTTTGGTTTCTTCGGCGTGCTGTTGGCATTGCCAGCCGCCGCCGTCATCGCCGTATTGGTTCGCTTTCTTTACGATCGGTATCTAAAAGAACATCCGGAAGCGGAAGCTTTTCTTGAGGAGCGCGACGGGCTTGATCACGACGCAGCGCCTGAGGCTTCGGATGAGTCGTCAGACGTTGAGACGGTCGAAGACGACGAGAGTCACTGAGAGGGCGATCACCCAATGACCGCTGTCTCTCCACAATTGCCGCTCGATGTGCGTCTGGATGTCGAAGCGAGGTTCGACACATTTTTTGTTGGCCCAAATGAAGCGGCTTTCGCGGCTTTAACGCATCTTGCAGCGCCTGGTGTTTGGCTCGCGGGCCCGCCTCAAAGTGGCCGCAGCCATTTGTTGCAAGCAGTCGCCACTGAGAGCGAAGAACGACCGGCTATTTTCCTGCCACTGGATCAGTCGCTACCCCCGGAGAGCATCGACGGATTCCCTGGCGGTATGACCATTTGTCTCGACAATATCGATGCAGTGATCGGCAACGGCGAATGGGAGCGTGCGTTGCTCCTGCTTTGGGAGCAGCTCATAAAATCCGAAGGTCGATTGGTCGTGAGTGCAGGGGGGGTGGTCAGTGACCTACCTTTCGCGCTTGATGATCTCAAGAGCCGTATGTCTGCACTGCCTTCCTACCAGTTGCGTTTGCCCGATGATGGCGGGCAACTGGCCGCTTTGAAGCGCCGTGCGGAATCGCGGGGATTGAGATTGTCGGATGATGCCGCGGCTTACATGTTGCGGCGTTTGCCGCGCTCACTCGCAGTTCTTTTCGAGTGGCTTTCTGTGCTTGATCAGCATGCACTTGGCGCAAGTAGACAGCTGACGCTACCGTTTGTGCGTGATATTGTGACTGCATCCGCGGGCGATATTGATGCAGCGAGAGCGCAGGCGACCGGACACAGCGACTGATCTCTGGCCTGTGCAGTATTAGGGCTCCGGCGGCGGCTTGGGCGGTGAAGGCATCGTGCGTATCGCTGGGATCATCAGAAAAAACGCAATGAGACTCCCTGCGGCCAGTACACTCGCTGCCGTGATGCTGTCCGGGTTCGCGATTGCGTCCATGAAGCCGATCGAGGCATAGCCCACCGTCGCGAGCAACGCGAGCAACCAGCTATTTCTGGTTGGTGCTAGTAGGCCTGGCAACAGGGCCGCAAAAGGTGCGAGCAATAGCGCCCAGATTAACGGATGCAGTGAGGCGCGCGCATCCCACAGCCAGAATAGGGTTGCTGCGCACAGAATGAACCATGCGTATAAGCCAATGAGGCGTCGGCCATTTGCGGTAGAAATCATGGTGTTGCCAGCTTTGCGCCAATCGTCGCGACGCGCTTACCCAGCGCAAACGCGAGTGTCGCTTCTTCGTCGGTCAGCTTGCCCGCTTGGCCTTCGCTCGCGATCTGGCTCGCGCCATAGGGCGTTCCACCGCTGGTTGTCGCGCTTAATGCCGCTTCGCTGTAAGGCAACCCGCAATACAACATACCGTGGTGTAGCAAGGGTATCGCCATACTGAGCAACGTGCTTTCTTGGCCACCATGCATCGAGCTGCTGGAGGTGAATACAGCTGCTGGCTTTCCGGCTAACGTGCCAGAGAGCCATTCGCCACTGGTCCCGTCGATGAAGTACTTCATCGCGGCAGCCATGTTTCCGAAGCGCGTTGGGCTACCGATGATCAAGCCTGAGCAGTCGCGCAGGTCCGCTTTGGTCGCATACGGGGGGCCGTCTTCTGGTACCAGAGACTCCGTCGCTTCCGTTTTCGCGGATACTGCCGGCACGGTTCGTAACACCGCCTCAGCGTTGGGGTGAGCGTCGATGCCGCGACAAATCTCACGGGCTAACGCCTCGGTGGAGCCGTGAAGTGAATAATAGACGACAAGGATTTTGTGCATGTTGGTCGATTCCGATACGCAGCGGGTCAGCGGTGGACAGTGGGTTCAGTCAAACAAGGCAAGAACGTCTTCAGGCGGGCGACCGATGCGCGCTGCCTCGCTGGTGTAAACCACCGGACGCTGCATGCTTTCCGGATGATCGACTAGCCAGGAAGCCACTTCCGAAGGCGATAGCGCTGTCACGGCAACTTGCAGCCCGGCGTCGCGCGCTTCACGCGCTCGCACCAGTTGATTCGCGGGGCCATTGAGCTTAGCGATCAATGCCCTGACTTCATCGTTGTCGAGCGGCGCCTTCAGGTATTCGCGGATCTCGAAATCGATATTGTTTTCACGCAGCAAGCTAAGGGTTTGTCTCGACTTTGAGCAGCGCGGATTGTGCAACAAAATAGGGGTGTTCTTTACCATCGGTGAATTATGCCAGCATTCGCGGGCGTGAAGGGCGCTTGACGCTAACGTCCAGCTTTTGTAGCTTTTGCCCGCTATGACTCTACGACGCATTTTGACAGTGATGGCGGCTGTCTTCTGGTTGGCGGCATGTACCAGCGTGCCACCGCCGATTCAGGAGATGAGCGATGCGCGCCAAGCGATTGCCGCGGCGCTGGCCGCTGATGCGCGAAAACACTCGCCGGAAAAGCTCAGCGAGGCGGAGCAGCGCCTGCGCAAAGCCGAAGATAATTTGCGGCGTCGTGCGTACGCTGCGGCGCGGCGAGAAGCGGATTCAGCCAAAGATTTTGCGATGCAGGCGCGCGAAGAGGCGGAAGCGAGCAAGGGTCTACCCAAACGTATGACCGAGCAGCCGCTCAAAGAAAACGAGTAATTGCTGTCGCTGTTAGGCGTTGCGGCCCGAAGGGGTTAGGCAGCGCGCCACCGCGTTCTTAACCGGTCGAGCACCTTACCCGAATAGCGTCTGCTCCCGACGCTGCCGTTGTAGCGGGCAAGGCATTTGTGTAAGTCGCCTTTTTCCCAGTCATAGTAATGACGAAGAATTGTGCATCCCATGCGCAGATTGGTGTCTATATCGAACAAACTGTCGTTCGGCTTTCCGATTTCGTCCAGCCAAAACGGCATCACTTGCATCAAGCCTCGCGCGCCCGCAACTGAAATCGCAAAGCGATCAAAATTGCTTTCGCACTCGATGACGGCAAGCACTAGGCCGGGTGAGAGATCGATCCGCGCAGCTTCCCGGTGGACCCCTTTCAGAATGGCGACGCGCTCGTCAGGATTTTTGACGCGCCAACTGCCGATTCGCGCGGACATATCCTTCAGCCAGACTTCTGCTTCGAAGCGGTCTTCGAAGGTCTCTGTATCATGCGCGGCGCGCCGCAGCGCCTCCGCCAAAGCAGGATCACGCTCACGCGACTTGGCTGCCAGCCCCGTTGCAGGGGTGGCGGCAAGTAATAATGAGCTCGTTAGAAAATCGCGCCTACGCATCCTATTAACATAAATCAAACGATACCGAGACGATTGAGAACCTGTTCACGATTCAGATCAAGCGATTCGCTGTCACGCCGGTATCGGTATTCGTAGGTACCGCCTTTTAACCCGCGATCACCGATCACAATCCGATGCGGTATGCCGATCAGCTCGGCATCGGCAAACTTCACGCCAGGCCGTGTATCGCGATCATCTATCAAGACCTCAAGGCCCGCGTCCGTCAACGTTTGGTAGAGCGCTTCGCTCTCTTTTGCGACCGCTTCCGAACGATGTGCGTTGATCGGCACGATGATCACTTGCCAGGGTGCGAGAGGTTCCGGCCAGATGATGCCGCGCTCATCATGATTTTGTTCGATGGCAGCTGCCACGACGCGCGTAATGCCAATGCCATAACAGCCCATCTCCATCACCAGCGGTTGACCGTTTTCGCCTTGCACAGTTGCTTGCATCGCTTCGGAGTACTTACTGCCGAGCTGGAAGATATGCCCCACCTCAATGCCGCGAGCAATCGATAAAGGGCCGGCGCCTGTCGGTGACGGATCGCCCGCAACGACGTTGCGTAGATCCACGCTGTCACCCAGCGCGACGTCGCGCTGCCAGTTCACGCCGGTCAGGTGGACATGTTTCTCGTTGGCCCCACAAGCGAAGTCTGACAAACCTGCTGCCGCGTGATCTACGAGCACGGGAATGTTGAGTCCCACGGGTCCAACCGATCCTGGCGGTGCGCCTGTTGCTGCTACGATTTCAGCGGGCTCCGCCATTCTTAGTGGAGAGGCGATTTCTGCGAATTTGGCCGCCTTCACCGCATTCAATTCATGGTCGCCGCGCAAAACTAGCGCGACCGGTCCGTCAACACCTGCAACGATCAGCGTCTTGACCAGGCGATCGAGGGGCAATGCAAGGGCTGCTGCCGCTTGTTCCATGGTCTTGACGCCTGGCGTTTCGACTTTCTGCATCTCCATCGTGGGTGCTTCCGGTGCATCGCCGCTGGCTGTGGGTGTGAGTTCTACGTTCGCGGCGTAGTCGTCCGCCTCGCAATAAGCGATGGCGTCTTCGCCGGACGAGGCCAGTACATGAAACTCTTGCGATCTCGCGCCACCAATCTCACCGCTGTCCGCATCGACTTTGCGGAACTCAAGACCCATTCGGCTAAACGCGCGGGTATAGGCATCGGCCATCGCGTTGTAGCTCTCTTCCAGCGATGCTTGGTCGAGATTGAAACTGTATGCGTCTTTCATGATGAACTCGCGCGAGCGCATGACACCGAATCTTGGTCTGATCTCATCGCGGAATTTGGTCTGAATTTGATAGAAGCACACCGGCAAGTCTTTGTACGAACGCAGCTCCCGTCGCGCCACGTCGGTCATGACCTCTTCGTGGGTTGGACCGACGCAATAATCGCGGTCATGGCGATCCTTCATGCGCAACAGCAACGGGCCATATTGGTCCCAACGCCCGGACTCTTGCCAAAGTTCGGCGGGTTGCGCTGAGGGCATTAGGATCTCGAGCGCACCGGTGGCATTCATTTCCTCTCGGACGATCGCCTCGACTTTCCTCAGCACGCGCAGGCCGATCGGCATCCAGGTAAAGATGCCGGATGTCAGTCGCCGGATCATTCCGGTGCGTAGCATCAGCTTGTGGCTGATCACCTCCGCTTCTGCTGGGTCTTCTTTAAGTGTATTGAGATTGAGTTGACTGACTTTCATTGCGGTGCCGCATACTGGATAAACCTCGTTATTGTAGCGGTCTGGCGGTGGCCGCGTATAGAATCACGTCGGTTGTTACGTTGGGGTACCTAATGCGACGTCATTCTGCGTTTGCTAGCGAGGGAATCTGGTGGTTTGTCGGCTGTGCGCTTATCGCCATCGGTCTCGCGAAATGGCTAGGCCCGCTTTATGCGCTGCCAATGCTGCTGCCTGTATTGCTGCTGATCGCATTGTTTCAGGACCCCATCCGTGAATCCCCCCTGAGCCCCCGCGCCATTCTCGCGCCGTGCGATGGGCGTATCGTTTCCATCGAGAAGACCCGCAGTGGACTGTTGGACAGAGAGTCACTCCACGTCGTTATTGCCGTCAATGCCATGGGCGCATACACGTTGCGTGCGCCGGTCGAAGGGATAATATTTGACCCGCGCGACAATGCCCGCGAAGGCTCTCGAATGACGGGGCGCGGTGGTATGTGGATCCGCGGTGACGAGGGTGCGGATGTTGTGGTCGCATTCCCGAGAGCCGCGCGCATCGCCACACCGAAGTCATTCCGTCGCTATGGCGAGCGCATTGGTCACGGTCATCGCGTCGCGTTTCTGAGGCTCGCGCGCCGCTGCGAGATTTACATGCCTGTCGAGGCCATGCCACGCGTGCAAGTCGGCGACACCGTCAAAGCGACGGAGGACGTCCTCGCTGAGTTACCTAGCCAGCGTAACGAGGACGGCGAACGCAGTGCTAAACCTGATGCGGAGACACAATCAGCGGATGCTGGCTGAATCGAGCGGCCGCTGACTGGCGCGCAGCACAACACAACACAGTCGGTTCATGGCAAACTAGAGCCTGAAATCCTGGAGATACGTGCTGTTTTTCTGATGTCCGACGCTAAACCGCGCAACCGCGGTATCTATCTGCTCCCGAACCTATTCACGACGCTTGCGTTGTTTGCGGGTTTTTATGCCATCGTCGCCGCCATCGACGGTAACTTTGAGACAGCCGGCATCGCTGTCTTTGTCGCGATGGTGATGGATGGTCTCGATGGTCGCGTTGCTCGACTCACGTCGACGCAGTCGGACTTTGGCATGGAGTATGACAGCCTCTCGGACATGGTGAGCTTCGGATTGGCGCCGGCCGTCGTAGTTTACCAATGGGGTGTAGCGCGATTGCTTGAGTACTCGGTGGCGTGGGGCCGCATTGGCTGGTTGGTAGCATTTCTGTTTGCTGTGACCGCCGCCCTTCGTCTGGCACGCTTTAACTCAGCGCCATCGACGCTCGGTAAAGCTTGGTTCCAGGGGCTGCCCAGTCCGTCAGCTGCGGCCCTGGTCGCCGCGTTCGTTTGGTTAAGCGCTGAGTACGGGATCGGTGGTTTCAGCGGGCTCGTACTCGCTTTCGCCATTACGGCGATCGCTGGTGCATTGATGGTCAGCAATCTGGCCTATTACAGCTTCAAGACGATCAACCTCGGCGGTCGAGTGTCGTTTACTTATCTGTTGCTGATTCCGCTGATCATCGCATTGATATCCATCGATCCGCCGCTCGTATTGTTTCTCCTGTTTTTTGGCTATGCCGCAAGCGGGCCGATCTTGTGGTTTATCGGTAAATCACCGGGTCGGTTGACGGTTCTCGATGAGCCGGAAGACGACGGGGACGAGCATGCAGAAGTTGACTGAGTCCCAGCGTCTCGCCTACCTATCTGCGATGGATATTGATGTCTTCGTGCCGCGCGATGTCGCAGCGGTCGCACCGTTGGACGCGACCACGCCACTGGGCGGATCGCTCAAACTATCAGTGCCGGCGCCTGAACAGCGGCATGACGACGAGGCGGTCTCGTCGGCACCGATCGCGGCTGAAACCGCGACACCTTCCGTTGCTGACGCGGCGCGCCGCTGGGCGTTACTCCAACACGATGTGCAACGCTGCACGCAATGTCGACTCCATGAGACGCGAACACGACCAGTGTTCGGCAGTGGCAGTCGTTTCGCGAGACTGTTGATTATCGGCGAAGCGCCGGGAGCGGAGGAGGACAAACAAGGCGAGCCTTTTGTTGGGCCAGCCGGCCAAATGCTCACCTCGATGTTGTCAGCGATCGGCTTGGCGAGAGATGCTGTATTCATCGCGAACGTCTTGAAGTGTCGACCACCGCAGAATCGCGACCCGCGCGGAGATGAAATGGCATCGTGTCGGGGCTACCTCACCGCCCAGATCGCCGAGATCCAGCCAGAAGTTATTTTGGCGGTAGGCAGATTCTCCGCGCAGCAGTTACTCGACCTGGATCAGCCGCTAGGCAAGTTGCGGGGCAAGGCGCATACACTGCCTGGTGACGACATTCCTGTTGTCGTGACCTATCACCCGGCTTATCTACTGAGGACTCCGGCCGCAAAAGCGAAGACTTGGCAGGATCTCAAGCGTGTGCATGCACTGCTCGGAGCGCAATCTTGAGTGCGGCAAGCGACAGATTGCTGCCGATCGTTCGTCGCATGACGCATCGGGACATCGACGCCGTCAGTGCGATCGAGCATCAGAGTTATGATTTCCCGTGGAGCAGCGGAATCTTCCGCGACTGCATTCTTGCGGGTTATGTATGTATTGCGTTGGAACAAGAGGCGGAACTTCGTGGCTACGCGATTTTGTCGGTCGCGGCAGGTGAGGCTCATATCCTCAACATCTGCGTCGCACCAGCGTTTCGTCGTCGTGGCTACGCTGCTGCGTTATTGATGAAGTTGATTCGTGAAGCGAGACGGCAACGCGTGTCAACAATGTTTCTTGAGGTGCGACCGTCGAATCTGGCAGCGACCAATTTGTATCGCGGACTCGGTTTTACAGCAGTCGGTCGCAGGAAGGACTATTACAAAGCGGTCGGCGGCACGCGCGAGGACGCGCTGGTGCTGTCTCTGGCCCTTTAGTTTCTAAGGTTTTCAAAAACTATGAGTGATCTTGCGACAGAAGTTCGCCGGCGTCGCACGTTTGCGATTATCTCGCACCCCGATGCGGGCAAAACGACGCTGACGGAAAAGCTATTGTTGTTTGGTGGCGCGATTCAGCTCGCCGGGACCGTCAAGGGTCGCAAGGCGAGCAGGCATGCCACGTCGGATTGGATGAAGCTCGAGCAGGAACGCGGCATCTCCGTCACCTCTTCGGTGATGCAGTTTCCCTATCGTGACCATATTGTGAACCTGCTCGATACACCCGGTCACGAAGATTTCTCCGAAGACACCTACCGTACGTTGACCGCCGTAGACTCGGCCATGATGGTGATCGACTGTGCGAAAGGTGTTGAGCAGCGAACGATCAAGCTGATGGAAGTGTGCCGGTTGCGTGACACTCCGATTATTACGTTCATCAACAAACTGGACCGCGAAGGACGAGAGCCGATCGAGTTGTTGGACGAGATCGAGTCGGTGCTTGATATTGCCTGCGCGCCGGTGACGTGGCCGATTGGTATGGGGCGTTCTTTACGCGGCGTTTATCACATCCCGGATGACCGCATCTTTGTTTACCACGCGGATGAGAAAAAACTGAAAGCTGGAGAAACAGAGATTATCGAGGGTTTGCATTCCGACGAAGCGAAGGCGTTGATCGGCGATCAGTGGCAGGATTTTGTCGATGAGATCGAGTTGATCGATGGTGTCTATGCGCCGTTTGAGCGGGACAGTTATCTCGCTGGCCAACAAACACCGGTGTTCTTTGGTTCGGCGATCAGCAACTTCGGCGTTCGCGAGTTGTTAGATGGGTTTGTCGAGCAAGCGCCGTTGCCTCAGCCGCGAGAGGCGGACGAGCGCGTGGTAGCGCCCGACGAAGAAAAGCTATCTGGATTCGTGTTTAAGATTCAGGCCAATATGGATCCGGCGCATCGTGATCGAATCGCATTTATGCGGGTTTGCTCTGGGCGTTTCAGACCCGGTATGAAACTCCGCAGTATGCGACTCGAGAAGGAAATCAAAGTCCCAGAAGCGATCACTTTTATGGCGGCGGATCGGCAGCATGCCGACATCGCTGTCGCTGGCGATATCATCGGTGTTCACAATCACGGCACCATCAATATCGGCGATAGTTTCAGCGAAGGCGACACGATCAATTTCTCCGGCATCCCAAGTTTTGCGCCGGAGATTTTCAGACGTGCCGTGCTAAAAGATCCGCTGCGTATGAAGGCGTTGCAGAAAGGGCTCGCGCAATTGTGTGAAGAGGGCGCAACCCAGTTGTTTAAGCCACTGCGCAACAATGACCTGATTCTAGGTGCGGTTGGGATTCTGCAGTTTGACGTTGTCGCACATCGTCTCCGCGAAGAGTACGGTGTCGAGTGTCAGTTCGAGCAGGTCAACGTCCATACCGCGCGCTGGGTTGAGTGTGACGATACGAAAATGCTGGCCGAGTTTGAGAAGAAGGCCTATGACAATCTCGCGCGGGATCATGCAGATGCGTTGGTCTATGTTGCGCCGACGCGAGTGAACCTTCAGTTAACTGAGGAACGTTGGCCGGATGTGACATTCCGGTCTACCCGAGAGCTATGATCGACAAAGAGCAATCGCCCGACGGCGCATCTCCGTTTAAATCCAAGCCGGTCATCGGTTGGGTGTTGTACGACTGGGCGAATTCGGCATTCGCACTCACCGTCATAGCGACGTTTTATCCGGTGTTCTTTCGGAGTTACTGGAGTGCGGGGAGCGATCCGGCGGCGATCACGTCGCGCCTTGCGTTGGCGACCGCTGTGGGTAGTGCATTGGTCGCATTGATTGCGCCGGTCCTTGGCGCTGTCGCGGATGCGGGTGGCGCACGGAAGAAGTTTTTATCGCTTTTCACATTGCTGGCGATCGCATCAACCTTGGGGCTGTATTTCGTCGCCCAAGGTGATTGGCCGGTTGCGCTTGGTTTGTATGTCATCGCGCTCTTTGGGTTTTATTCGGCGAATACTTTTTACGATTCGCTGATCATCAATGTCACCGCACGAGAGAACTTCGAGCGCGTGTCGGCGGCGGGTTTCGGTATCGGCTATCTCGGCAGTTCGATGCTGTTGGGCTTCAATGTTTGGATGGTGTCTAATCCGACGGCGCTCGGGTTCGCGGATGGGAGCGAGGCGGTTCGTTTTGCTTTCGCCTTGGTTGCTGGCTGGTGGGCCTTGTTCTCAGTCCCTTTGTTTTTGTTCGTACGCGAAGAGAAGCACGAATCGCCACCACTTCTCACCGCGGTGGTTAGTGGTTACCGCACGCTGATTGGGACCTTCAAGAACATTCGAGAGTACAAGAATCTCGCGACATTTTTGCTCGCGTATTGGTTGTACATCGATGGGGTCCACACATTGATTTTGATGGCGACTGATTTTGGTGCGCGTCTCAATTTCTCGTCTAATGATCTGGTGATGGCATTGCTCGTCACGAATATCGTTGGAGTGCCAGCCACACTAGCGTTTGGCTGGCTCGGTGGCCGCATTGGTCCTAAGCGTGCGATTTACCTCGGCGTTGGTGTGTATCTGTTGATCGCGTTGTGGGGGCTGATGCTTGAGTCTGTCTGGCAATACTACGCGATGGCGATCGGCGTCGGCTTAGTGCAAGGCGGTGTACAAAGTATGAGTCGCGCGCTGTATGCGCGCTTGACGCCACCGGAAAAAGCGTCGGAATTCTTTGGCTTCTACAGCATGCTTGGTAAGTTCGCTGCGATTCTCGGTCCGACGCTTATTGGTCTACTCGCGATGGTCAGTGACAACCCTAAAGTCTCGGTGTTGGTTTTGATCCCGCTATTCATCGGCGGGTTGTTGTTGCTGTCCCGCGTGGAAGTGCCAGACGAATAGGCAGGGGCCGATATGGGTGATGGGTCGCTTTGGCTATTCGTGCTGCTGTTTCCAATAATAACCGGCGTTGGGTTGCTGGCCAGCGCGGTTTTTGCTCACCGATGGTCGTTGGGATTGTGGAATCTCATCGGTGCGACGGCCCCTGTTTTGCTCATCTATGTTGCGTTGTTGTTCTCACTAATTCTAGGCACGTCGAGTAACCCGCTCGGCCTCTTTGTTGGGCCGTTCGTCTTGTTCTTGCCATTTTGCTTGGCACTGTCGATCGGCGCATTGCTGGCCGTCTTCGATAGGCCTGTCACGCGTACTGCACGCTTTTTCAGTGGGTTTTCGGCATCCCTCGCGATGGCGGCGTGGGTGCTTTTCTCGAACGGAATAGTAAGGTTCGGTGATTAGCGCTGGCACCGTTGCCTAATCTGGGTTTTCTTTAGCACCTGGTTTGGTTTTCACAAGAATTCACTCGTGTCCATGCAAAGAAATACTAAACACTGACGGGTCATTGATCGACCCAGATAGTTCGATGGTCGCATTCACAAAATGACTGCCTTTCTTCACGAAGCATCCATGACGGTCTCCCTGACCGGAGACGTACCAAATTATCGTGCCATCTTTCGAATAGTCGATCGACTCGTCAGCGTCTTCGCCGTCGGACAATACGTTCTCCGCTGATTCCAGGCGTTCTGCGAATTTCGTTCGATCGAAGTCAGCGGGTGGTTCGTCAAGCTTAAGCCATTCACTGGATTCCGGCTCAAGGTAACGAGCGTCACAGAGTTCCTCAGCATCGTAGGAGCTTGAGCAACTGGTGAGCAGACAGCAGGCAGTCACGACGATTCGGTAGTCAAACTGGTCTAATCTGTTTTGCATTTTGTACTAAAGCACTCGTGATCGGCCTGCGGCTGAAACGCGAACGTCTTGGAGTGGGGAGAGTACGCCATCGTCGGCTATTGAGTTTATCGTGTCACGCCGCTTTGCGTATTCCATTGACCAATGATGGAAGTCGCTCGGCCGCGGTTTGATCCTCGGCGTATCGCGCCCTCAGGTAATGCCAAATCGCTGTTTCAATTTTGGTTTGCAATGCCGGGTTGGCGGCGATTGCCCGTTTCGCATAGTCGCTGGGTGTTTCGTTCGGTTCCGCAGGCAAACCGAGTTTCTTTTGCAAACGGATGAACTGTTTCATCTCCGAGTCGGGCGGCGTCGGTCGGTGGATCCAGGTTAACCACAACGTAATGGCAGACATCAAAAACACCAACAGGATCGATAATATGATCACAAGATCCCGCCAGTCTGGGTCGTCGAGCCCAAGCCATTCGAAGAAACGCTTTTGAGTTTCCGGCCCGAAACCGAGCACCCAATCGTTCCATTTGGCGTTTGCCATATCCCACAACAATTGCAGGCGTTCGAGCATTGGCAAGTCGAAGGCACCGCGCGTGAATTCACCAGATTCAAGTAGCGCGCTCTCGAGGTTCTGTTCAATACGTTCCGGCGCAACAGCGGCGGTTGGGTCGACGCGCTGCCAACCGACGCCTTCCAGCCAAACTTCAGTCCACGCATGCGCATCGGATTGACGAACGATCCAATAGTCGGAGAGCGGGTTCCGTTCACCGCCTTGATAGCCTGCAACAATGCGCGCGGGTATGCCTGCCGCACGCATTAAAAATGCGAATGACGAGGCATAGTGCTCGCAAAACCCACGCCGCGTGGAGAACAAAAACTCATCCACTGAATCTCGTCCAAGTCCTGGTGGTGACAACGTGTAGTAAAACGGTTGCTCGCGGAAGTGTTGCAGCACTGAGCGAACAAACGCTTGATCCGATGTGCTCGCGGCGCGCAGCGACGTCGCGAATTCACGTGCTCTAGCGTTGCCTTCTGACGGTAGGTTCAGGTACCAGTCTTGCGCGCGTTTCGGCATGTTCTTCGATGCGTTGGCACCAAGATGGGACTGCACCTGATAGGAGAATCGCGCGTTGATGGGCCTCGAACGCTCGAGTGTCAGGAAGCGGCTCATGTAAATGAATTCGCCTTGCCACTCTGTCGGTAGATCGAGAGCATACAGCCAACGCTGTTGCGTGGGTTCTGCCGTAATCGTGTAGCGAGATATGGTGCGCTGCAGATTGATCTCGGCACTCACACGGCTGACAAGTGTTGGCTCCTCGGCACGCCAGCTTCGGCCGTCGAAACGCTGCATGACAATAGCGCGCCAGTACAGCTGGCTCTGTGATGGCGGCGTATCGAGAAAGCGGACACGGAATGCGACTTCGTCAGATTCACTGAGGTTGGAGATGTCTCCAGGGCTCAGCGTGCTGGACAAGCCAGTCGTGTTGCCTTTTTGCGTGGGAATCGCCCAGAACGGCCCGGGAACGCGCGGAAACACGATCCACATCACCGCAAGCAACGGCGCGGCCATGACCAGCATCGAGATCGATTCTTTGGTGTACCAGCGGCTTCCCCGCGGCGCGCTTTCTCGTGTGACAGCACTCCACGCGGTCATCGTCATGAAAAACGCCATGATTAGATAGACGATGGACCAAATCGTTTGCTCGAGAAGAAATGTTGAGAGAATCAGGAACAAACAAATGAAGCACAGGACGATTTGATCACGATCGTTTTTTGTCTCGAGTATTTTCATCGCGGCCATGACAGCCAGTAGCGCGCTACCGGGCTGCACACCATTGACGCCGCCGTAGGCGTACAACACGGCGAGAAAACAGAACACGCCTAATGGTGTTCGCACCCAAAGTGGCGGTAGATTGAGATTGCGCAGCATCGTTAGATATCGTGTTGCCGCGCTGGCAAGCAGCAACATCGTAATCCACAGCGGCTTACTGGTGATATGCGGTGCGAAGCAAATCAGCAGTGCGCTGATCGTATAGGGCAATGAATGGCGCAATCTTTCGGAGTTCATGCCGAGCTCTCTCCGAAAACGGCTAACGCATCCAGACAAGCGTTGCGATGTGCAAGACCCTCGGCAGGCTCAACGATCGTGTCGCCGAGTCGAAGCCCATAACGCTCGCCCGCGTCATGCGCGTCGATGATCCAGCGACAAAGGACTTCAAGCCGTGTCTCGATATCCGCAGCAGACGTGGCGGCAAGATCTATCCAAGTGGTGGAGAGGCTGCCACCATCGAACATGCGGGTCTTCATGTCTCCGGTTCTGGCAAACGCTTTCCAAGCCACTCTGCGAGATGAGTCGCCGCGTTGGTAATCGCGTAGTCCGGCGAAATCCTCTTCACCTCGGCCTTTGTCAGCACCACTTTGATCGGTGTGTGTTTTCGGCCGTACGGGTGCGTCACTCGCTGGTCTTGGCCACACCAGTGCTTTCTGATCCGCGTAAATCCACACCCAGCAACGGAGTAGCGATAACGGAAAACGCGTGCTCAAGCCTATCCGCGGCAACGACAGTATGCCGCGCTTTATTGTGGGGATTGCGACGCTTAATGAAGTCGCCAGTCCCGGTTCGATATCGTGCGCATGACTGACACTGCCGTCGAGCGATGCACGAATGTCGTACTTGGTGCGTTGCCCCGTCTCTGACAATACAACGGTGAAAGTCATCGGATCACCGGCGAATGCGTGGCCGGCAGATGCCTGCTCGACGTTGACACCGGATAGGTTCTGATGACAACGGTGCATCGCGACGAGGCCGGTTGCTGCTAGCAGGAACGTCAGCGCGAACCCCATCGAATTGTTGTAGTTCATCGACCCTAGCAGCATCGCAACCACCACGATGCCGTAGGTGATGCCAGTCAGTGTTGGCAGGATGTACAGTCGCTTCGCGCGCAGTGTAACCGGCAGTGTTTCTTGGCCTTGACGCTTACGCACCCAACGAGAAACGCGCGCGGCCCCCAGATTGCCGATTCTTTGTAGCAGGGTAGGTCGTGCTGAGGCCGTACTGGACATGACGACTTGCTAGGGGATGGCAACCGCGTTTAGCGCTGCCTCAGCAAGCGACTCGCCATTACTGCCACGATGCTCATCACCTGGTGTGAGTCGGTGACTCGCGATTGCCACGAAGATGTTTTTGAGATCTTCTGGATAAACTGCCAATCGTCCTTCGATCAGCGCATACGCGCGGGCAGCGTCAGCCAGCGCGATGCTAGCCCGTGGTGATAAGCCCAGTGCATACAGTGGCGATGTGCGTGTGAACTCGACGAGTGCTTGCAGATAGTTCAGTACGGGATCTGCCATCTTGACGCTCGCCACCAAAGCCCGGAGTGCCAAAATGCCGCTGGCAGAGAGCTCTGCTTCAACGTCTTCTGGCCGCTGCGATTGGTGGGCACCGGTGAGCAGCTGTCGCTCGGACACGGCATCCGGATAGCCCAATCGAATGCGCATCAAGAATCGGTCAAGCTGGGACTCCGGAAGCGCGAACGTGCCGATCTGATCCTGAGGATTCTGCGTGGCAACGACAAAGAATGGTTCCGGCAACGCATGAGGCTCACCTTCGACGGTGACTTGCCGCTCTTGCATGGCCTCTAAGAGCGCGCTCTGTGCTTTCGGTGTCGCGCGATTGATCTCATCAGCCAGCAACATCTCGGTAAACACGGGTCCGCGAATAAAACGGAACTCACCGCTCGGTTTGTCATAAACAGAGATTCCGGTGACATCTGCCGGCAGCAAGTCGCTGGTGAACTGGACGCGCGCGAACTGAAGGCCCAACACCTGGGCGAGTGCTCTCGCCAGTGTGGTTTTCCCAACCCCTGGAACATCTTCGATCAACAGATGACCGCCAGCCAACAGACAAGTGAGTGCGAGTTTGATCTCGTCACGTTTGCCGAGTATTACGTTGTCTAGCGTTTGCACGGCGCGCGAAAGCGCTTCGCGCGCCTGATCGCTATCGCCGATCCGGGAAATAGGGGCGCTTGTAGTCACGGGAGCTCCGGGATTCGATGGTCAATGCTACTGATGATGGCGAAAAAACGCCAAAACCGCACGCACCTTGGCGGCAGACTGTGAATCAGCGCACTAAAGCGAGAGCGAATAAGGTCTTAGACAGAGTCCAGCGCCGAAAGTTGTCGCTTGAGCTGCGTCAGCTGTTGCTCGTGTTCAGCGAGCCGCTCGCGTTCCGTTGCGACGACCTCTGGCGGCGCTCGGTCGACGAAATTCGCATTCCCAAGTTTGCCTTTGGTCTTAGCAAGGTCCGATTCGGACTTCTTGATTTGCTTCAGAAGACGTTCGCGTTCCTTGTCGACATCGATGAGTCCTGCCATAGGGACATTGATGGTCATGTCGCCCAGCAGCGCTGTTGCGGATGCCGGCACCTCATCTGACGAATCGAGGATCTCAATCGATGCGATGTTGCCCATCCTGCTAAGAATGCTCGCATGCGCGCTGAGCCAGTCACGATCGACGGCGGATGCCCCAGCAATCAAAACCGGTAACGGTTTGCCAGGCGCGATATCCATCTCGCCCCGTATCTGGCGAATGCCCAAAACAAATTTTTGGATCCATTGCATTTGTTCTTCGGCGCTCTCATCACGTTCCGCTTCATTGTTCGGCCAGTGACGGTCACAAATCGACGTGCCTTGAATGCCGGCAGTAGGGGCCGCACGTTGCCAAATCTCTTCGCTGATAAACGGCATGATCGGATGTAGCACACGCAGCAGCGCTTCCAATGTTGTCACCAGCGTCGACATCGTCGCCTGTTTGTCAGCGTCGGTCGCGTCGTCGTTGTAGAGCGTCGCCTTGCTGAGCTCGAGATACCAATCGCAGTACTCGTGCCAGGCGAATTCATACATCGCTTGCGCGGCGAGATCTAGGCGGTAACGTGAAAACTGGCGCTCGACTTCACTGATCATGAATGCGAGTCGCGAACGAATCCACCGCGAAGCGATTTGTTGATCGTCGTTGTTCGCGGTCGGATCGAATGACTCGCAACTGGTTAATACGAAGCGAGAGGCGTTCCACAACTTGTTACAGAAATTGCGATACCCCTCGATTCGGCCGAGATCAAATCGGATATCGCGCCCGGTGGTCGCGAGGGAGGCAAACGTAAAGCGTAACGCGTCTGTTCCATATTCCGGAATGCCGTCCGGAAACTGCCGGCGAGTGGCTTTTTCGATCTTCGGAGCAAGATGCGGTTGCATGAGGCCTTGCGTGCGTTTGGCAACCAAAGACTCGAGGTCAATACCGTCGATCAGGTCGATAGGGTCCAGAACATTACCTTTCGATTTCGACATCTTCTGACCATCCTGGTCGCGTATTAGTCCATGGATATAGACTTCACGGAACGGCACATCGTCGGCGAATTTAAGACCGAACATGATCATTCTCGCTACCCAGAAGAAGATGATGTCGAATCCGGTGACGAGCACGCTAGTCGGATAGAAGGTGTCCAATTCCTTGGTTTTCTCAGGCCAGCCTAGTGTGCTAAACGGCCACAATGCGGATGAGAACCAAGTGTCCAAAACATCATCATCCTGACGGAGCACAATCGCATCATCGAGCTGATGTTTTTCGCGCACTGACGCTTCATCCTTGCCGACGTAGATGTTGCCAGATTCATCGTACCAGGCGGGAATTCTGTGTCCCCACCACAGCTGTCGGCTGATGCACCAGTCCTGAATGTTGTGCATCCAGTCAAAATACGTTTTGCTCCAGTTTTCTGGCACAAATTTGATGTCACCATTCTCTACCGCGGCGATAGCGGGATCCGCTAGCGGCTGGATTTTCACGTACCACTGGTCGGTGAGATAAGGCTCCACCACCGCTTGGCTGCGATCGCCGCGCGGCACTTTAAGTGTATGCGGCTCGATTTTTTCAAGCGCACCAAGTGCGTCGAGATCATCGACAATCTTCTTTCTCGCATCAAACCGATCCATGCCGTGATACGCCGATGGCATGTCTTCGTTGATCGCCGCATTGTCGGTGAGCACATTGATCATCGGCAGATCATGTCGCTTGCCGATGTCGTAGTCATTGAAGTCGTGTGCGGGCGTGATTTTGACGCAACCGGTTCCAAATTCGGGATCGACATAATCATCGGCGATGATTGGGATCAGACGGTCTGTAATCGGCAAGCGAACTTCGCGCCCCACGAGATGTTGATAGCGCTCATCATCGGGATGTACCGCGACGGCCGTGTCACCGAGCATCGTTTCCGGGCGTGTCGTTGCGACGACCAACACCTCGTCAGTGCCTTCAACTGGATATCGGAAATGCCATAGATGGCCAGACTCGTCCTCCGATAAGACCTCGAGGTCAGAGAGGGCAGTCAACAGGACAGGATCCCAGTTGACCAATCGTTTGCCACGGTAAATAAGCCCTTCATCGTAAAGACGGATGAAAACGTCACTCACAGCATCCGACAGACCTTCATCCATCGTAAACCGTTCACGCGACCAGTCGACGGATGCGCCGAGACGTTTAAGCTGATCATTGATCCTGCCGCCAGAGGTCTCTTTCCATTCCCAAACTTTTTCGACAAACGCGTCGCGACCGAGATCACGGCGGGACTGTCCTGCCGCGTTAAGCTGTCGTTCGACAACCATTTGAGTGGCGATGCCGGCATGGTCTGTGCCGTGCTGCCAGAGCGTGTTGACCCCGCGTAGTCTGTGATAACGCGTGAGCGTATCCATGATGGTGTCTTGAAACGCATGGCCCATATGCAGGGTGCCGGTCACATTCGGCGGTGGGATCACAATACAGAATGCGTCCTCGCCTCCTGCCGGCGCAAAGCGTCCGTCTTCTTGCCATTGCGCATAGTGTCGCGCCTCGATCGCATGAGGCTCGTAGATTTTGTCCATCAGGGGGTCCGTCTTCGCTTGTCTTACCGTTCGTCGCAGAGTCTAAAGAGTCCAGCGTCGACGCGCTAGGGGAACGCAGTAAGATTAACGTGGGTTAGTGATTTTGTGTCAGTCAGTGTCGTCTTTGTCAGCGTCCGCATGCAGTTTATCGAGCTGACTTTGGATGACTGATTCGATGATGGCCGGCAAGGTATCGGTCAGCCGAAGTTGTAACTGCTCAAAGAGAACGGCGCGCACATGTTCGGCGGTCTCATCCAGCATTGACGTCAGCGCTTCACTGGTCGCTACCGTCACTTCATCCATGATGTCTTGGCGACGGTCCGCTGTCAGCGTGAGTTCTGCGCGCCGCTCGCGCCGTACCACGTTCGTCAATACGGGAATATCGTCGTCACTCATCAGATTTTGTGTGTGTTGAGCTCAGCGCCGTCATCGCGATAGGCGGCATAGAGCTGTCTCGATGCGGTTTTGGCATCGTCGTTGGCCGCAACGATCTCCGCCACGCGCTGGCAACCCATGACCGGTGTACTCGTTAGATTGATGCAGACTGTGGCGTCTTCCGGAAGCCCATCACTCGCGATGCCGAGCGTGACCGGCGCGATGGCGTCGTCGGCCGGCCAACGATCATGCGCGACGAAAGACGCATCGCTGAAAGTCCAGAGTAGTGCGTCCATGGTCTCAAGATGGTCAGGGTCTCCGTGAAGAATATGGACGCGATTATCGAGCTGACTTGCTTTGGCTGCGAGTCGGCAAGCAAACGACTCGCGCGCATCCGCACTGGTATCGGACAGAACGTAAAAGTCGACGCGGCTCACGGTGTTAGTCGATGTGTTGCATCAAGTATTCAACCAGCAGTGGGACGGGTCTACCGCTAGAGCCTTTCTTGGCGCCGCCACGCCACGCGGTTCCAGCGATGTCCAAATGCGCCCAGTTCGCGTTCTTTGTGAATTCAGAGAGGAATGCGCCCGCGGTAATCGCGCCACCCTCGCGGCCACCGATATTCGCGAGATCCGCAAAGTTGCTCTTGAGCTGGTCGGTATATTCCTGGTCAATCGGAAGATGCCAGGCGCGGTCAACAGCACGCTCGCCAGCGGCGACGATATCTGATGCCAGCGCATCGTTGTTGCTCATCACGGCTGATCGGTGATGACCGAGTGCGATGACGCAGGCGCCGGTGAGTGTGGCGACATCAATCAAAGCGGCTGGTTCGAACTGTTGGGCATAAGTGAGTGCATCGCAGAGAATCAATCGACCCTCGGCATCGGTGTTCAGAATTTCGATCGTGATACCGGACATGCTCTTAACAACGTCACCAGGACGCGTCGCACGTCCACTGGGCATGTTCTCGGCGCTTGGCACGATGACCATCAGGTTGATCGGCAACTTCATGGCTGCCACGGCCGCCATCGTACCGATCACAGAGGCAGCGCCACCCATGTCGTATTTCATCTCATCCATCTGCGGTCCAGGTTTTAGAGAAATACCACCGGTATCAAACGTGATGCCTTTGCCAACAAGGATGACAGGCGGCTCATCACCACCACCACGGTAGTCGAGATGGATGAGTTTGCAGGGTTGCTCGGAACCGTGCCCCACCGACAACAATGAGTTCATACCGAGCGCGGCCATATCCGGCTCGTCCAAGACATCGATGGACAGTTTGGCGTGCTTTTTAGCGAGTTTGCGACATTGCTCCGCAAGATACGTCGGATGACAAATATTCGCCGGCTTATTGCCGAGATCTTTGGTGAGGTTCATGCCGGTAACAATGCCGGCCCCGTGGGTTGCGCCTTGCTCCACCGCCTTGAGATCATCCCGATTGCCGCCAGCCAATGTCAGCGTTTTAAGCTTCGGCACAGGAGACTTGTTGCGGCTTTTCATCTCGGTGTATCGATAGCGATGTTCACCAAGCGCTTGGGCAGCCAGTCTGCCCCGATAGTAAGCATCCGCGCCGACAGTTTCTTCTGCGGTCAAGTAACACGTTGCTTCTGTCACTTTGGACGACGTAATTTTGCCGAGAGCGGCTTGCATCGCTTTGTAGAAGGCTCGACGATCCAGGCCACTTCGGCTGCCGAGACCAACCACCACGACGCGCTTGCATTTGGCACCGTCCACGCGTGCAACCAGTGTTGCAGCACCTAGTGCGGTCGACAGGTCGCCCGAATCCAGCATACCGCGAATCAAACCACCTGACGCGGTGTCTATTTCGGCGGCGGCTGCAGACAATTGTTTCTTGTCATAGACGCCAACGATTGCGCAGGCAGTGACTTTCTTCCCTGCATCGGCCGAGGTGGTTTTGAATTGCATTATTGTATCTCCATGTCATGCTGACGAGAGTTGCTTGCCAAGCTGCGGTCACGGCTCGGCCGCGACGCCACCGGTCGCTATTGCTATGATAGGTACGCACAGACCATCAACCCCCGCCGCGCATGATACTGTAATGCAAAGGCAAATTTAACCCGCAGCCGGGCTATGTTCAGGATACTCGACCGATACATTCTTAAGGAAGCTGGGCAAAGCTGGCTCTCTGTCACCTTAGTCTTGCTGACCATCCTATTGTCCAACCAATTCGCGAGGGTCCTCGGCGATGCGGCGCGCGACAAAGTCGCGAAGGACGCTGTGTTTTCGGTTATCGGGCTGACCGCCCTCCAGTACTTGACGATCATCGTGCCTTTTGGATTGTTTTTGGCCGTCATGTTGTCGCTGGCCAGGCTCTACAGCGACAGTGAGCTACCAGCGATGATGGCATGTCGGATCGGCCCAATGGGGTTGATTAGGCCGCTCGCATGGCTTGCTTTGCCATTGGCGATCGCCGTTGCATGGCTCGCGTTGGTTGTTTCACCACAGTCCATCCAACGCATCGATCAAATCAGTGCCGAGACACAACGACAAATGGATCTCTCGGCACTCGAGGCGGGCAGATTCGTGAATGCTGGCGCCGAAGGGGTCGTTATCTTCGCTGAAGCGGTGTCAGATGATGGTCAACTCAGCAATGTGTTCTTGCAGCGTCGCGAGGGACAAATGGTCGAGGTCGTGCTCGCCCAGCGCGGTCGGCAGACCATCAACGACAGCGACGAAACACGCTTTATTGTCTTGAACGAAGGGCGTCGCTATGTGGGTGTTCCAGGAACGGCAGCGTTCCAAGTTTTTGAATTTTCGGAATACGGTATTCCTTATGCATTGCCCGCTGTCGAGGTGATCGACGCTGGCCCTGAAGGCGCTCTGACACGCGAGCTGCGGCAGAGGAACGATCCACTGTCGATCGCTGAGCTGCAATGGCGCTGGTCTGTGCCTGTATCAACGCTGTTGTTGGCACTGTTGGCCATTCCACTGTCACGGACGCGTCCTCGCCAAGGTCGCTACGGCAAGCTTGCGATCGGCGTATTGGTCTTCATCATCTATTACAACTTACTCGGCGCCGCTAAGGTGTGGGTAGAACGGGGAGATTTGTCGCCGCTGCCCGGTATTTGGGCCGTGCACGGCGCGATGTTCGCGGTCACGATGTTTTTGTTTGCCTCCCAGAATGGTTGGTTGCAACGACTCAATCCCATGAGAGCGCGTGTGACATGAGGATACTAGCCAGCTATTTGTTGCGCACGGTGTTACTGGCCACAGGCCTCGTTCTGTTGGTTCTGTTAGCGCTGGCAGGATTTATTGAGTTTATCGGCCAGCTGGACAATACGGGTGAGGGTACCTACACAACGGCGGGCGCGGTGTTATACACGGCATTGCGGCTGCCACTGCTGGCTGTGGAGATGCTGCCTGTCGCCGCGTTGCTGGGTGCGTTGCTCGGGCTTGGCAATTTGGCCGGTGGCAGTGAGCTGATCGCGATGCGAGCTGCGGGCATCTCCGCTGGGCGACTCGCCCTCGGCGTTTCGGTGTCAGGTTTTGTGCTGGCACTCGGGGGATTCATGTTGGGCGAGTACATTGCGCCGCCATTGGATCAATTCGCCCGCGAGTATCGGAGCGCCGCGCGATCCGACACCGCCAGTATCGGTGAGCGCAACACCTGGGTACGCGATGGTCAGCGCATTTTCAATGTCGAAGGTGTCAATGACCGATTCGGTTTCGGTGGGTTTTACGTCTTCGAGATCGACGATCAGCAACGCTTGAAAAAGATCGGCAGTGCGAGCCGTGCGGACCTGTCTGGCGACGGCGATTGGATTCTGGACAACTTTTCTGAAACCGCTTTCGCCGAGACCACGATCAGCGGATCTTCCAATGCGAGTGAGCGCGTCAGTTACAGCATCGATCCCGATGTGCTTGGCATCGCCGCTTTACGGCCGGGCAGCCTGTCTTTGCGCGGGCTACGTTCCTATCTGTCCTATCTGCGATTAAACAAGCTGGATAGTCGCGCCTATGAAACCGAGCTGTGGTCTCGCGTTGCCAATGTGCTGGCAGTCGTCATGATGCCGATGTTGTCGATCGGATTCGTTTTCGGCTCACTGAGAAGCAGCGGCGCAGGCACACGGTTGCTTGTCGGAGTCCTGATTGGGCTTGGTTATTTTCTTGCGAGTCGCACGTTGGCCAACAGTGGGCAGGTGTTCAGCATCGATCCGATGATCGTGGGGCTCGCGCCCGCCGTCGTGTTGGCAATGGCGACGGTATTTGCCGTACGCCGAGTACGTTAGTCTTTCGCCGGTTTCTTGATAAGAACGATTCGTGTGCCGGACCAGCGATCGTGCCAGGTCAGGCCATCTGGGTCGCGATACTGCCAAAAGATGCCGGCGGCTAAAGGTAGCCAGGCGACAGGAGCAGCGATCAGCCGAACCAACATTTGTTTGCTAGTCGGTTTCCCACCGTCGTGATCGACCAATTTCATTCGCCAAGCGCGCATGCCCAACGTGGCTTGTTTCCGGTGCCATGCCAGCAAGAAAAATCCGATGATAAGGAGGACACAATAAACTTGATACAGCGGACCCAGCGGTTCCGGGTTGAGTGAATCATCGGGCATTCGGCCGCGTGGCAATACCCACGGAAATGTGCCGAGTAGAAGGACGGCTAACACCAGCAGGCTATCGTAGACCATCGCGGTCAGTCGGCGCACAATACCTGCCTGTGCAAAGTGAGAATCAGAATCGGTCATTCCGCTATCGTAGTGCAAAGGGCGGAAGGAGGCGACCGCGTCAGCGCTTCGACACATCAACGGCCGTCAGGAGATGAAAATGCAGGAAGAACTAGAACCAGTCGCCGTTTACGGTGATATGCGATCCGGCAACTGCTGGAAGGTCCGGTGGACCGTTGAAATGACTGGGCGCAGTTACTCGTGGCATGAAACTGACATCATGGCGGGTGCATCGAGAACCGAAGAATTTCTGGCGATGAATCCCGCGGGCAAAGTGCCGATGCTGCGGTTGGCTGATGGTCGCTGTTTGTCCGAATCCAACGCGATCTGTTGGTATTTGGCCGAAGGTTCAAATCTTTTGCCGGACGATCGTTTTCTTCGTGCTGAAGTGATGCAATGGCAGTGTTTCGAGCAATACAGTCATGAACCGTATATCGCCGTTGCACGATTTATTCGCCACATCATGGCTTGGCCCAATGAACGCGCGGAGGAATACGAGCAAAAACTACTGGGTAGTCATGCGGCTCTAGCGGTTTTGGAGTCACGATTGTCAGGGCGCGATTGGCTTGTCGGTGAGACCCTCAGTATTGCTGATATCAGTTTGTTCGCTTACACGCATGTTGCGCATGAGGCGCACATTAGTCTCCAAGACTATGATGCGGTGCGCGCATGGATCGACCGCTGTCAGGGTAGCCTGCCAGATATTGGTATCGGTGAATGAGCTCTCGCCAAGACCAGGTGGCTAACGACTTTGTCTTCAGACTGCTAGACTAGCCGAATGCTTAGTCAATCTGTCAGCCACCACTCCGGCACAGTCCCTCGTTGATGGCAAATAACACGCCTCAAATTATCGGCCGCGCCGATCATACGGTCTCGCGCAAGCACATCTCAAAGGCCGCACTGAAAGTCCTCTACACATTAAAGGATGCGGGATTCCAAGCGTTTCTTGTCGGCGGCGCGGTACGTGACCTGTTGCTCGGCGGACGACCCAAGGACTTCGATGTCGGCACGGACGCAGATCCTGATCAGGTTCACGCCTTATTCCGCAATTCGCGCATTATCGGGCGACGCTTTCGGCTTGTTCACGTGCGTTTCGGGCGTGAGATTATCGAAGTGGCCACGTTTCGTGCGGCGAGTGACCCAGATCTCGATGAAGACCGGAGCGATGAAGAAGGACGTCTGTTGCGTGACAACATGTATGGCTCGATTGACGAGGATGTGTGGCGACGCGACTTCACCGTCAATGCGCTCTACTACAACATCGCCGATTTCAGCGTTTGGGATTACGTCGGTGGTGTCGAGGACTTAAAGGACCGAAAGCTTGAGTTGATTGGTGAACCGGCTCGCCGCTTACGTGAAGATCCGGTTCGCGTGCTTCGGGCCGTACGGTTTGCAGCAAAACTCAGATTTATGCCGGTGCCATCTTTGGAATCAGCGATCGCAGAGCACAAAGAGTTGCTTGCCAATATTCCGCCTGCGCGTTTATTCGATGAGTTTCTAAAGTTGTTTCAAGCCGGTTTCGCACGATCCGCCTTTGATGCGTTGCGATACTACCAAGTGTTTCGTGAGCTCTTCCCCGATACCGCAGAAGGGTTGGCAGCTCACGATGGCGAAGACTTCGAACACTTCATTCGCACAGCGCTCGATAACACCGACAGGCGCGTCGAGGAAGGCAAGCCGATCACACCGATGTTCCTTCTCGGTGTGTTTTTATGGTGGCCGATACGCGCAAGAGCGCGAATGTATGTAGAAGACGACGGTGTCAACGAAGTTCAGGCGCTGGGACGCGCGACCTACGATTGTCTCGCTCGTCAACAAGCGCGCATAGCCATACCGAGGCGATTCGGTGCGCCGCTCAGAGAGATGATCACAATGCAGCCACGGTTCGCGAAGCAACGAGGCGGTCGCGCACTCGGTTTCTTGGAGCATCGGCGTTTCCGAGCAGCGTATGACTTCATGCTCCTGCGACATGTCATTGGCGATGTCAGCGATGAGACCGCCGAGTTCTGGACGGAAGTTCAGACGATGGAACAGGCAGAGCGTGTGCAGGCGTTTGGTCTCAGTCAAAAGCCAGCGAACAAGGATCGTCCGCGACGCAGGCGCAGGCGACGGAAGCCACCGCCCAGCAATGACGGCTAAGCGATGGCGCCCGATATATATCGGCATTGGCAGCAATCTGGATGGACCATTGCGTCAGGTCTCTAGGGCTGCTGCGGCGCTTCGCGGTCTTGATGGCTGCATCGCGTGGCGTTTTTCCAGAGCCTATGGGTCCGAACCGCTCGGGCCAGCCGATCAGCCTGATTACGTCAACGCGGTTGGTGCTGCGATGTCCCATCTTGATCCGCAGACATTGCTCGAAGCGTTACAGATCATCGAGACAGAGGCGGGGCGCGTGCGTGATGGTACTCGCTGGGGACCGAGATGCTTGGATCTCGATTTACTCGCCGTGGGTCAGCTGACGGTAAACGATGAGACCTTGACGCTGCCACACCCCGAGATCGGCAATCGCCAATTTGTTATCGAACCGCTCTTTGAGTGTGCGCCCTATGCACGTATTCCCGCGTTGTCGTCGTTGCGAGCATTACGCGGTGGTTTCGACGGTGCGTTGACTGTCGTGGGCGAGCTGACATGAGCCGCCGCGGTTTAGCGCGCGGTGCGCCGTCTTATATTGTTGTTGAAGGTCCTATCGGTGTTGGCAAGACAGCGCTTGCAGAGAAACTCGCCCGGTTTTTCGGTAGTACCGCCACGCTGGAGGCGACCGACAACAATCCGTTTCTCGAGCGCTTCTACCAGGATCGAAAACGTGGTGCGTTACCCGCCCAGCTGTTCTATCTCTTTAATCGCGCGCAACAAATCGAATCGTTGAATCAAGAGGATTTGTTCTCCCCAATACGCGTTGCAGATTTTTTGATCGCACGTGATCGTTTGTTCGCGGAAATCAATCTCGATGCCGATGAGCTCAAGTTGTACGACCAGGTCGGCGAACAACTGAAGATCGATGTACCGACACCAGAGCTCGTGATTTACCTACAGGCGCCAGTAGCAACACTGCGTGCCCGTTTGCGACAACAAGGTAGCGCACAGTCAGAGTGGTTCGATGACGATTACCTAACGCAAGTTGCGGATGCTTACGCGCGGTTCTTCTTTGAGTACGATGATTCACCGCTATTGATCGTCAACGCTGCGGAGTTTGATCCGGTGTCCAATGCCAACGACTTTCAAGCGTTGGTGCAACAGATTGGTGCAAAGCCCCGCGGAAGGCAGTTTTTCAATCCGTTGGCGACGGCGATACCCTGAATCGCACCCCCATTTTGCGCTATGATTCAGCGCTTCCCGGCACGGAAATCTGTCATGTACACACAACTCGAACAACGCAGTATGGATTCGCCGCCAATCAATGTTGGCACGCTTGCGAAGATGAAAAGAGAAGGTGTGCCCATCGCATGCCTGACCGCTTACGACGCTAGCTTTGCGCAACTCGTAGACCGCGCTGGCGTCGATGTCGTGCTCGTTGGCGACTCGTTAGGCATGGTGATCCAGGGGCATGACACCACCGTACCCGTCACGGTTGATGACGTGATTTATCACTCGCGTACTGTTGCTCGCGGCCTTAACCACGCGTTCTTGATCGCTGACATGCCGTTCATGAGTTACACAACGCCGTTGCAAGCGCTCGACAACTCCGTGCGTATGATGCAAGAGGGCGGTGCGATGATGATCAAGCTCGA
>JBCAZE010000123.1:0-9428 GCA_039700805.1 Pseudomonadota bacterium
ATCCTCTCGCCCCGACCAGCTTAAAAAGAAGCTGCTCTTACCTTTCGGGGAGCAGCTTTTTTTATGCGTGGTCGGCGGCATTGGTCGCTGTCTCCTAGGGTGGGCGGCTTTTTTTTTACTTTTCGATTATGCTCAGGTTTTAGGCAAGTCGTAGATTGTGTGGCTAACGCGGTAGCTCGATTTCTGAGAGCGCGGTTCGATTCCGAGCGCGAAAACCTGATGCTGGTGGCACGTCGCAGCAGGTTTGATGCGCTGCTGCGAATGAGTATCTTTGCATTGCTGTCGTTGGGTCTATGCGTCGGCTTCAATGACTACACATTCGTGATTTGGTTTGCCGCTCGGGTCACGACGACCGTGTTGGCAGGGGTCAGCATTTCACGATTCCAGCGCCATCAGAGCCGCAGCAATTTTCTCTTGGTGTTTTTCGCCTACGTGCTGGATGCGGTACCGTTTTTTTGGCTGGTCGGATATCTCTGGCTGTCATTCGAACCGCAGTATCAGTTGATCTCGATGCTGATGTTGGCTGCAGGGTTTATATACAGCTTGACGCATAGGCTTCAGGTGCCGTCGCTTGGTTTGATCTATGTCATCGGTATCCAGTGCTCGTTCACGCTGTACTGGGCAACGTTGTTGATACGTCATGCCGAGATCGCGGATGTCGCTCTTGCAGTCACCGTGATGGGGCTTCAGTTCTATCACGCGCTGACCATGCACGAGACATTCTCCACATTGGCGATGATCGACCGCAACGCTCGACGCGGTGAGGCAGCGAAGAGGCTTGAGGCAATGGGGCGTGTGGCGGGCGGTGTCGCGCATATTTTCAATAACCACCTAGCCACCATCGTCTGTGGGATTGATCCGGCTCGATCAGCCCTTTCGGGTCGTGATGCCGCGAAGGGGCTTCAACAAGCGCTCGATGCTGCTCAACAAGCAGGAACTGAGGTCAGCCATTTGCTCGCCTATACCCGACAGTTTCCGATGAAGCCAGCGCCGCTTCGCCTCGAACGCGTCTTGGCTGAACTTGACGCAAACCTGCGCCCTAGTGATCGGCGTGCGATACGGTTGAAGCTCGATATTGAAGACGATTTACCGCGTGTGTTTGTCGATCCTGCACAGCTGTCGATTGCGTTGTCGGAGCTCGTCAAGAATGCAATTGAAGCGACTGCAAGCAGAGTGACTTTTCGGGCGGCGCGCAGTTTGCGCAATGCGGAGACCATAGATGTGTCTGTAATGGACAATGGAACAGGTGTATCGCCTGACATAGCCGCCCGGATTTTCGAGCCTTTCTTTAGTGCGCCGGATTCTCTGCAAAAGCCGGGGCTTGGCCTAGCAATGATTCGGGGGTTCGTCGAACAATCGGGGGGCAGGGTGTCGCTTAAGACTTCTGGCGCGGTGGGGGCGACCATTGTGCTTAGCCTGCCGATCTACGAGGTTGACCTCGAAAGAGAGGAAGGGTCCCCAATCACCGATTAGTCCGGCACTTAGAGGTAGTGTTCAGGTGGCACAAATACGAGCTCGGCGGTTTGTGCTGCCATTTTTTGCTCACGGAGCGTTTTGTCTTCAATGCCAAGTAAGATTGGCTCAGCATTGTGTCTGTGGATGTTGATCTTGGCGTTGTACACATACCGGGTCAGGCCATGCTTATCGTCAATGGTGAGCTTGCGAATGGAGAATCGACCATCGTCGTATCGCTCTCCGGTGAGATAGCACTTGATCGCACTGATCTTATCGCCAGACAACTCAAGTCCATGCAGCTTGCTCATGTTCCGTTGTGTGTAGTCGACGAATTGAATCGCGTTGTATACGCCGGTTTCCTTTTGCGGCAAGTCATCAAACGCACCGACGAAAATCTGTCCGGGCAGCGCCTTTTCGATCATGCGTGCGAGTTCCACCGTCACGTCGCCGACTATATAGTCCTGGGTGGACGGGCTTAGTCCATCGGCCTGGTGGAACTCGTAGCAACTACCGATGTGGAATGCAGACCGGAGTAAGGGTACAGACCGCGCTACTGCCTTACTGCGCGCGATCGCATTGTCAGCGAGCACCAATTGCATGAAATGGTAGAGGTTGATATTCGGTATTTCGCCTTTGTCGCGGTTCCAAATGTAAAAACCATCGCCCGTCGACGATCTCGCGAACGTGATACCAATTTTTCGATCAAGCAGCTTGCTGTGCGCCGAATTGAGCGAATGCGCCAAGCTATTGAGTTGCGTCATCTGCTCGAATGGACTCAGCAAACTGAAGCCGACAATATCAAACAGCGCGACAGCACGATGTGAAACGAAACTGACGCCGTAGCGTTTGACCATCGCTTCAATGATCTGCGTTTCTTTTTCGCTGCCGACTAGCTTATCTCTCAGTTTGACGATCGTCGGTTCGACGTCCAGCAACCGCGCTACTTTGCCGAGTTGTTGCATGGGAAGATGGGCGTTCCCAGAGATTAACTCGGTAATGAAATGTTCAGAAGGTCGCCAAGGCATATCGCCGCCCGCGGGACGCGCGGTGTATTCGGCTAACGCATAGTGCGGTACAACGAGAAGCGCAACACCTTGCGGGTGTGATGCCCAGCTGATGATGGTGTTCGCGCCAAGTGCCCAAGCATTCAGCAGGTTGCGCTCAAGCGTCATAAGATTGCCGCGTTCACGCAGGCTCATTTCAGAGGCGATATTCGCGAGGGCCTCGAGTTCCGAAGAGTGCCCCGCGACTCGCATGATCCCTGAGTCTGAAAGTCGGTCAATCGACATAAGTGCTTGGTTTCCATTCGGCCGCTGATTTAGCGACTACTTGAGCTTAAGTCTATAATCAGCTGTTTATAGCGGATAAAATACGCCGGTTAGTGATACTACCACGTCCATCGAGGCATGCACGTTTCAAAACCCAGCCGAACGCAGTTAGACGGCACTAAAGGAAAAAACTTGAGCGAATTGGAGAACACACCGTCAGGTTCCGCCGAAGAGTCGGCGGTTGAGATGTCATTGTCAAAGGCAGATCAACTGGCTGCTGATTTGCGGCCTTGGCTGAACGAGACACCGACATTGGGCGTCTCCGCACTCGCGGAGCGGTCCATGCCCGCGTCGATCGTTGCGAAGTTTGAATTGTGGCAACGTACGGGGTCCTTCAAAGCACGAGGTGCCCTGGCCAATGTGAAACAGCTTGGCTATGACGCGATGCGCTATGGCGTGACAGCGGTCAGTGCCGGCAATCATGCCATCGCAACAGCTTATGCGGCGCGCGAGCTGGGCACCACAGCCAAAGTAGTCATGACAGCGTCGGCGTCACCGATTCGTGTCGCGCGTTGCGAAGCGCTCGGTGCGGAAGTAGTGCGGGCGCCAACGGTGCACGAGGCGTTCGCTATCGCAGAAGACATCGCCGACAGTGAATCACGTGCGTTCATTCATCCATTCGAGGGCATCACAACCGCGCTCGCCACGGCTGGTGTGGGTGCGGAGTTGATCCGAGCGATCCCTGATCTTGATGTTGTGATCGTTCCCGTTGGTGGCGGTGGTCTAGCCGCCGGCGTCTCGGCCGCCGTCAAATGGCTTGCGCCGCAGTGTCGTGTCTTTGGTGTTGAGCCAGTCGGTGCCGATTCGATGTCCAGAAGCATCCAAGCTGGCTCACCGCAGGCATTGACGAGTGTCGACACGATCGCAGACAGTTTGGGTGCGCCCATGGCCTTACCGATTAGTTTCGATCTTTGCCGACGACATTTAGATGGTATCGCTGTCGTGAATGACGATGCGATCAAGCATGCGATGCGCCGAATGCACAGCATATTGGGACTCGCTGTTGAACCGGCTTGTGCCGCGAGTTTGGCTGCGCTGGAAACCTCACTTGCCGGTGAGGTCAATGGCAAGCGTGTCGGTTTGATTTTCTGCGGCTCAAATATCGACGCGACCGTCTGGCACCAGCTTGTTCAATGACTGACACTGCGTTTTTGTCGCATATTGCAGCGCTCGTGCCGAACGCGATTGTGCCGAGCAGCGAGCACGCGCGTTTCCTGACAGAGTGGCGTGGCGACTACGCGAGTTCGGCGATCGCAATCGTGGCACCGGCATCGGTTGCGGAAGTATCGTCCCTGATCAGGGCATGTGCACAGTTTGGCGTCAGTGTCGTCCCACAGGGTGGTAACACGGGACTTTGTGGTGGCGCCGTCAGCCGACACGATCAACTGTTGTTGTCGTCGGAAAGGATGAACAGCATTAAATCCGTCTCAATCGAAGACGATGTCATTGTGGCGGAAGCGGGCGTTGCACTAGCAACAGTGCAATCGCAAGCAGAAGCTGTGGGGCGCTATTTTCCCCTCAGTCTGTCGGCTGAGGGCAGCTGTCAGATCGGTGGCAATTTATCGACGAATGCGGGTGGTGTTAACTTCTTGAAATACGGTGGTGCTCGAGAGCAGCTGCTTGGACTTGAGGTTGTTCTAGCGGACGGTACCGTGTTGAGTGATCTTCATGGTCTTCGCAAGAACAACGTGGGGTATGACTGGAAGCAGTGGTTCGTTGGGGCAGAGGGCACGCTCGGGGTCATTACGGCGGCGAGCCTTAAGTTGTGGCCGAAGCCGCAAAAGCGTCAGGTGGTCTGGCTCGGTTTCGATACGCTTCCCAACGTGCTAGACGTGTTTCATCGGTTGCGTGGTCAGCTGGGCAACACAATGGTCGCCTATGAGCTCGTCAGTGATCTCGCCATGCAGATGGTGGCACAGCATCTGGGAACGGCAGGCCATCCGTTGGGCAAGCAAGCACCATGGAATGTGCTTTTCGAAGTGCACGGCGGCGCGCTAGAGGTCGATAGTGATGCCATTGCTGGCGCGATCAATGAACTCATCGGCGACAAGCTTGTGACCGATGCGGTTGTGGCGAGCAATAGCGCTCAGGAACAGGCGCTTTGGCGCGCGCGTCACGCGATCTCACCCGCACAGACTGCGGCCGGCGGCAGTATCAAACATGATGTGGCTCTGCCGTTAAGTCACCTGGTTGCTTTCGTGGATGACACCAAAGCCGCCTTGGCATCATTGTCGTCTGACATTGCTGTCGTTTGTTTTGGGCACATCGGCGACGGCAACCTGCATTACAATGTTGCCCAGTTGCCGGGCATTGATGACGCTTGTTTCGCGGCGCTGCGCGCCCCAGTACACGACATCGTCCATGATGCGGTACTTCGCCATCATGGGAGTATCAGCGCGGAGCATGGTATCGGAATGAAGAAAACAGCATTGCTGAAAAGGCAATTAGGGAGCGACATTCACGCGCAGATGAAAGCTATCAAGCGTGCCTTGGATCCGGCTGGATTGATGAACCCTGGGAAAGTGTTGTGACCGACGAGTTCGACGTATTTGGTGAGCCACCACAGGCACTATTGCTTGCGATCGAGCAGTTGATTAGTGGCGAGCGCACGATCTCCGAGTTTCGTGATGAAATGCTCAACATCATGTATGAGTCGCCCGGCAGCGTTTCCGCTGTTCGCTCCCTGGTTGATGACTATGCGCGACGTGGCCTCATTCCAGAACAAATTCATCGTCTGCTTCAGCGCGATATCGATAAAACGACCACAGAGGACTTAGTCACTGCGCCGACTGAGTTTACGTTTACCAGTGAAACAGCGACGGGTGTATCGGAAAGCACTAGCAGCGTCGAGAACATCGCTGATACGGGTGAACACGAGCAGCCAGAAGCCGCACCGCCGAAACAGTCCATTGCCGTCGGCAGTCTACTACGAGACCGGTTTGAGATTGTCGGCAAGGCGGCCGGCGGAAGTATGGGCGTTGTATTCAAAGCGATCGACCGCCGCATGGCTGAAGCGGAGGGCGGTCAGCCCTATGTGGCCATCAAAGTGCTAGCACCGGAATATGCGGGACATGCCGGTGCCATGCGTGCGCTACAGCAGGAAGCAACCAAAGGCCGTTATCTTCTGCATCCGAATATCGTTCGGTTTTTGGATATGGATCGGACCGGTGACGATACGTTTCTTGTTATGGAGTGGCTCGAGGGTCGCCCGCTGAGTGCCATCCTCAATGAAAAGCCGGGTCGACCGATTGCCGCTGCCACCAGCTGGCAGATCATTCGTGAAGTCGGCAATGCGCTGGCATATGCTCATGAGCTCGGTGTGACGCACGCCGACATCAAGCCGGGCAATATCATGATCCTGCCCGATGGCAGCGTGAAGTTGTTGGATTTCGGTATCGCTCGTGTGCGTGGCGATTTCGCGGGTAAATCACTCGGCACGGATCCAAGAATTCTCAACGCCGCGACACCAGCGTACGCAAGTCCGCAAGTGCTCGGCGGCAAGCCAGCGAAACCCGAGGATGATGTGTTCTCTTTAGCGTGCGTCGCCTATCGGTTACTGAGTGGTTTTCGTGTGTTTCGTGATAAGAGTGCTTTGGATGCGCAGTCGGCTGGCCGACTACCAGACCGCATCGAATCGATATCGGGGCGGCAATGGCACGCGCTAGCCGCCGCGCTCACGTTCGAGACAGATCGCCGCACGCCGTCCATCAGTGAATTCTTGCGCCAATTGCGTATTGCCGACGAATCGGGCGGTACTGGATGGAAGCCCTATGCCGTGGTTGCAAGCTGCGCAGTTGCACTAGCAACCCTGTTGATGGTGGCGATGAACTTACCCCGCAATACTTCGGTCAGTACGAAGTCGGAGACAAAGAACATCCAAACGGCGAATGCGAGATCGGTTACCGAGCGCATCGCGCCAATTGCGGATGCGCACGTCGAGTACACGCCATCAAACCGAGTCAGCGCGGTCGCGGCGCCAGGTAGCCGTCTTTCACTCATGCTGCCGTCAGCCGATTCCGTCGTCCCGGCGTTGGATGCCTCTCTGGTGTTGTACGAAGGGGACGCTTCCGCGCAAATCACGCTGTCTCGTCAAGACGTCGGCGTCGTACGGCAACTTCAATTACAGAGACTCAGAAACGATGGCTTGTTTTCTGTGGTCAAGGGGGCATTGCCATTGCCGGATCGGTTAGGACTAACGCTCGCCGGCGAGCAATCCGAAATTGGATTCTTGGTTGACGTTGATGACGATGCGTGGATCGCACCGGATTTAATAGAGCGCTATAACCTGCTCGATATCAGCAGTGGCGAGTTGCTCGCGCGATTGACGTTGACCGTGAAGGATGACGAGTATGCGTCCCTCGCACCGACGGTCGCAGCCGACACAGTCAGTTTCGCCACCAGCGAAATCAGTGTAACGGAACGGGACACTGTCATTCGGATTCCCGTTTGGCGACTCAATCCGTCGGCAGCGGCGCTCACCGTACCGCTGCAGATTCTTGACGCTACAGCGGTAGCCGATGAAGATTTCGTCGTCAGTGGGGATACCTCCTTGAGTTTTCCTGCTGGGATCGATCGACAACTGGTGTTGTTGCCGTTGGTTGCTGATGACTTGCCTGAGGGCGATGAGCAATTCCTATTACAGCTGCCGACTAAGACTGCATTAGAGGGTGTATATACGACGCTGACAGTGCGTATACTGGATGGCCAGGGCGAAGCCCCTGAAGTGCCCCAACAAAATCAGAACTGAAAACCACTATGAGCGATGACAAAAGACGATATTCGAAGGTAATCGTCGACGGCCCTGCGCAAGCGCCAAGCCGCGCGATGTTAAGAGCCGTCGGATTTGCGGACGGCGATTTCAAGCTACCACAGGTCGGTATTGCGTCGACGTGGAGCATGGTGACGCCCTGTAACATGCACATTAACGACTTGGCTGATCATGTTGAGCAAGGCATCGGCGATGCGGGTGGTAAGCCTGTCCAGTTCAACACGATCAGCGTATCCGACGGCATTTCTATGGGAACGCCTGGCATGCGTTATTCATTGGTCTCTCGCGAGATCATTGCGGATTCGATTGAAGCGGTGTGCGGTGGCCAAGGCTTCGATGGTGTCGTGACGATCGGTGGTTGTGACAAAAACATGCCTGGTTGTTTGATTGCGATGGCCCGTCTTAATCGTCCGGGTGTGTTCGTTTACGGCGGAACGATTCAGCCAGGCGAACAGGGTCGTGACATTGTGAGCGTGTTTGAGGCGGTCGGCGGCTTCGCGGGTGGCCAGATCGATGCGGATACGCTGCTGGAAGTTGAGCGAACGGCGATTCCCGGTCCCGGTGCCTGCGGTGGTATGTACACCGCCAATACGATGGCTTCCGCGATCGAAGCGCTTGGTATGAGCTTGCCAGGAAGTTCCGCGCAGGAAGCGATCTCTGGTGATAAGCGGAGTGACTGCGAGCATGCTGGCGCGGCGGTCATGGCGCTCCTTGAGGCCGACCTGAAACCGCGCGATATCATGACTCGCGATGCCTTCGAGAATGCGATCACTGTTGTGATTGCATTGGGTGGTTCAACCAATGCGGTACTACATCTTCTCGCTATGGCACACGCTTGTGAGGTGCCGTTATCTCTCGACGATTTCACAACGATTGGCCAACGGGTACCCGTGCTGGCTGACCTTAAGCCAAGTGGACGCTTCTCGATGTCCGCACTCGTCGCGATCGGCGGCATACGACCGCTGATGAAAACGCTACTCGACCGCGGGCTTCTGCACGGTCATTGCAAGACTGTGACAACGAAGACCCTGGCTGAAGATCTCGCCGACGTCGCGCCTTATCCGGATGGGCAAGAGATGATCCGTGATTTTGACAATCCGATTAAGCCCGACAGTCACTTGGTGGTGCTCAAAGGTAATCTTGCGAGTGAGGGTGCGGTTGCAAAAATCACTGGCAAAGAAGGTCTCGCTTTTGAAGGTCGCGCCCGTGTGTTCGGCGCGGAAGAAGCCGCTCTGCAAGCGATCCTCGACGGCGAGATCGTTGCTGGCGATGTCGTTGTCATCCGTTATGAGGGGCCAAAGGGTGGTCCTGGCATGCGCGAAATGCTTTCACCAACGGGGGCGATCATGGGAAAAGGGCTCGGCGATAAGGTGGCATTGATTACCGACGGTAGGTTTTCCGGCGGGAGCCATGGTTTTGTTGTCGGTCATGTTACTCCAGAGGCGGCGGTCGGCGGACTGATCGCGCTCGTTCATGATGGCGATTCGATTCGTATTGATGCAGCGGCGCGGACGATCGACTTGCTAGTGACAGACGATGAATTGAGCGAACGGCGTGCGCAATGGCGAAAACCACCGCCGAAGGTTCGACGTGGCACATTAGCGAAGTACGCTCGACAAGTGACCTCTGCATCGACCGGCGCGGTCACCGATGACTTCGGTGATTGACCATGACAGAAGCTGAGTTTATTTGGCCGGATTCGCAACAGCGTCCGGTCGAGTCCGGTGCATGGGTTGTTATGAAGTTTGGCGGCAGCAGTGTCGCAACAAAAGATAATTGGCTGGAAATCGCACGGCGAATTCGCAAACGATGTGATGATAGATTCTCTGTATTGGTCGTCCATTCTGCGTTGAAGGGCGTCTCAGACTTGCTGCAGG
>JBCAZE010000124.1:0-9424 GCA_039700805.1 Pseudomonadota bacterium
TCCACTCTGGCGACATAGAACAATAGGCTGTTCAAGAGCTCCGTTACGGGCTCTTTATCGAACACATCGATGCCATGATCGATGACCTTCTTAATCCGACGATCCGCCTGTCCCAGCAAGCGCTTGATCGACACACTGAGCGCCAAGCCACCGCTGAGAAGCGCTTCGAGCACGCCACCGACCACCCACCAAAGTCGGTAGACATCATCGCGCGCCGCCGCCTTCTCAAAAGCGAGGGCCATGTTGTCGAGTTTGGCGAGATGCGGACGTGCCGCTTCACCATCTGCTTTCAACAAACCCAGTAACGCGAGCTGGAATGCCGGTCGGATCTTCCGTGAGAGCAGAATAAAATCTTCGCTGGGATCGGCGCCGCGCTGCGCGAGCGTCACTGTTGCCTGTGGCGCACGGTTCAACAGTAAGATCGTGCTCTCTGACAGCAAAGGCTGACCACGGACAGCACGCAAATCATTGAGCATCGGTAATAGCACCAGCGCGATATCACGCCCGCCAGCCATTAAGCGTTCGAGATAGGCAGGCAACTGCACCATTGCACGCGTGAGTGCCTCGAGGCAGTCCGAATGGGTTTTCTTGTCGACGCCGCGTTGCAGCATGAAGCGACAAACATGCTCCATCTCTTCAGTAAGCAAGGCGCCGCCGTAAACGCCAACGACCTTGAGTACGCCGCCGGCTTCGTGCAAGAGACCAGCGCAGCGCTCCAGCGCCTGTCGCGAGCTGCGACCTTCTACGGCGTCCTCAAGGACGACCCGCGCTTGATTGACCGTCTTGCCGAGCTCGGCACTGACGACCAAAAATGCCTGTTGTATCGAGTCGCTCACCTGACCCCCATGCATGCAAGCTGATGCCGGACGCCTGTCGGCGCGCCGATATAGTTATCGTTGATGCTCACCGCGCGCTAACCTACTTCCCGTGCTTCGTCCGCAGGTTGCACTTTGTCCGCACTACGTGTCAGTCGCGTCACACTCGCTGACTCCGGCAGTCGGAAGCCCGAAACACTCTTTCTGAGCTCTCCAGCAAGCTGCGCCAACTTGGCAATCGACGAAGTCGTTGCACTGGTAGCTTTGCCCGTTTGGCCACTGATTTCCCGAAGAGCGACTGTGCGACGGTTGATATCCGAGGCCGCTTTACTCTGCTGTCGTGCCGAGCTGTAGATGTTCTGAACGAGACTCGCGATCTGATTGGAAACCTGCTCGATTTCATCGAGCGCCGCACCAGCGTTTTCGGCCAATAACGCACCGCCCACAACGTCTGTGGTCGAGCGTTCCATCGAGACAACCGCCTCGTTGGTGTCGGCTTGAATGGTGCGCACGAGCACCTCAATCTGTTTCGTCGCATTCGTTGATCGTTCAGCCAGACGCTGAACCTCGTCAGCAACCACAGCAAAGCCACGCCCTGCCTCACCGGCCATCGAGGCTTGAATCGAGGCATTGAGCGCGAGAATGTTGGTTTGCTCCGCAATGTCATTAATAAGTTCGACGATGTTGCCGATCTCTTGCGAACTTTCGCCAAGACGCTTGATGCGCTTTGAAGTGTCCTGGATTGTCTCGCGGATGGTATTCATGCCCTCGATTGTCCGGCGCACGGCGTCACCACCTTTGTGCGCGACATCGACCGAATGCCGCGCCACGTCCGACGAGCGCTCGGCGTTGCCCGAGACCTCCTCAATCGACGCCGCGATTGCCGTAATCGACTCCGTAGCGGCAGCGATTTCCAGCGCCTGCTTTTGCGCTGAGCGGTTCATGTGTACCGCTGTACTTTCGGTTTGACGCGTCGCCGAATCAACCATCGCGGCCGTGCCATCAATGGTTGTCACGAGTTCTCTGAGCGCTTCAATCGCGTAGTTAATGGAGTCAGCGATAGCACCGGTAATGTCTTCGGTGACCGTTGCTTCCACCGTCAAATCACCATCCGCAAGGCTGCCCAGCTCATCCAGCAGCCGCAGAATCGCCTGCTGGTTACGTTCGTTTTGGTCTGCCTGTTCGAGCGCAGCACGTCTTAGGTGCGCGTCACGCACGAAGCCGGTCAACAACACGCCGATTAGTAGCAGTGCAAGGCCGAGCATGCCGATCGGCAACCACGGCATCAGCGGCGCTAACGTCGCCATCAATCCCGACGGTGCGCTGCGAGCGCCAGTCGCGCCCACAGGGAAACCATCGATGAGCGCGACAGCACGCGCCATCGACGAAGATTCAGATTGGATGACCTCTGCGGCGTTGCGCAGCACGAACGTGTCATCGACCAAGACAGCGGACAAATCACTGTCGGCCAAAGCCGCCACGTCGAGATCCGAATTGTCGCCATTCAATGCGGCAGCGAGTAGCGCGATATCGTTGCTTTCAATGACGATCGCGGCAGATTGCTGCTCCAGAGAATCGGCGCCGCCACGCAACGCCTGCAAGCGTGTCGCCAGCAACGACAAGCGTTGGCGGAAATCCGCGATGGTGCTGGATTCGTCAAAGTCCGTCGCGGACAACATCTTCTCAATAACACCCTCTGCACGCACGACCGACTCGTCAAACGCCACCAAGCTGTCGGTGAGTCTCACAAGTTCATTGGCGCGCTGCGCCGCTTCGCCTGTCAGTTGCTCGCGCTGTACAGCGCTAGCCAGGCCACGAATCGCTTCGGCATCCGCCTGTCGCACATCGCCCAGCCGCGACACAAAGCCAGCGGAAGGGCCGCTCGGTGCGTTACTGCCACTTTGGGTGCTGGCAAACCAGAATATGGCAGCAGCGCCGATCAATAACAGGGGCACCAACACGGCGCTGAACGTAAAAAATGAAGATGTTGCGGCTTTCTTGGCCATAGTTGTGTTCCGTAAACTCAATTAGCGGCGAGGCGTTTCCGCCGCCTGCAGAAACGGCTCGCTGGTAAGCAACGAGTCGAACTGAAAAACCGGCCAGCGATCTTCGCCACGCCGGAAAAATCCCTCGGTGTATTGATCGACACGCAACTCCGTTTGATGTCGTGTCTGCGTGTATTCGCCATCAACGAAACGGCGGAAACCACTCACCTCCTCGACCAGCAAACCGGCCCGCATATCGCGATGACTCACGCTGATCACACGCGCGCTGCGCCCTCGATCCGATCGCCCGGCACCCAGGAATAGGCGCAAATCAATGAGTGGCAGCAGTTGGCCACGCAAGTTCGCCACACCAACCAACCAACGCTTGGCGCCCGGTACGCGGGTGATGTTGTCTGGCAACATCAATACTTCGCTCACATGGTCTCTGTTAGCGACGAATGACTCGCCCGCGATCGTGAAACCGACGCCGACCCATTCATTGCGCTGGCCGGCGATGTCCGCCTGCCCCGCGATAGCCGCCCGACTGCGCCGCTCCATCTCTTGCAAGAGATCGAAGGGCCTGTCCGCCAGCGCTTTAAGTTGCAATGCAGCCATATCGTGCGGCCTAAGCGGCCAACTGCTCTTTGATCTTGTCGATCAGCGTATGCTCTTCGACAGGTTTGACGACATAGTCCTTGGCCCCTTGTCGCATCGCCCAGATCCGATCGGTTTCCTGATCCTTGCTGGTCACAACAATGACCGGGATGCCGGCCGTCGTTTCATGCTTCGAGAGTTTTCGCGTCGCTTGAAAACCGTTCATACCCGGCATCACGACATCCATCAAAATCAAATCGGGGCGTTCGCGCAACGCAGCGGCAATACCCGTCTCACCCGACTCCGCGGTGGTGGTTGTGAAGCCGTGCTTGTCGAGTAGCGACTGCACGACGTGCCGTTCCGTCGGCGAATCATCAACGATCAATATGTGTGCCATGATCTCGTCTCCTGCCCTTTCGGGTCTCAGCCGTGCAACTGCTCACTGATTGCGCCGACCAGTTCGTCCTTGGTGAAAGGCTTCGTGAGATAACGTTCCGAACCAACGATGCGGCCGCGCGCGCGATCAAACAGACCGTCCTTACTCGATAGCATGATGACTGGCGTGTCTCGAAACGCTTTGTTGTTCTTGATCAGCTGGCAAGTTTGGTAGCCATCAAGCCGCGGCATCATGATGTCGACAAAAATCAGGTCCGGCTGGTGATCGGCGATTTTTGATAGCGAATCAAAGCCATCGATAGCGGTGAAGACTTCGCAACCTTCCTTGCTGAGCAGTGTCTCCGCCGTACGGCGGATCGTCTTGCTATCATCGATAACAAGAATTTTGATACCTTTCAGTCCGTTACTGGAATCTGTGCTCACGCAAACGGCCTCCTTTGAACATAACCGTCATTGTCACGTTAAACTGTGCAAATACGCCGTGCACAGCGCACATTTTTGCCGCTCGTACACCACGAAACTTTTAACATATTGCCGTAAGTGATGCTATTGATCAGGCCTCGAGCGCCGGAGATTCCGCGGATTACGCCGATCAATGCCGCTGGCATAGCAAGTCGTCACGGAGAACCAACAACGTGAGTAGTCAAAAACGCCGTATCGGTGTCGTCATGGATCCAATCGAGAGCATCACACCTGCCAAAGACTCAAGCCTGGCGATGATGCTAGAGATCCAACGTCGCGGACACGACCTCGTTGTGATGCAACAAGGGGATCTATACGCAAAGAATGGCGTGGCTATGGCCCACCAAACGGCAATGCGCGTTGCGGACGACAGCAGCAATTGGTTCGAGGCGGACGCCGCCGAAGACGCGCCGTTGTCATCGCTCGATGCGATCCTGATGCGCAAGGATCCACCGTTCGATATGGAATTTATCTACACAACGTATCTTCTCGAGCTCGCAGAACGTGCCGGCACACTGATCGTTAATCGACCGGCCGCGCTTCGTGATCTCAACGAGAAGGCATCGACGGCTTGGTTTCCCGAGCTGACGCCTGAGACGTTGATTACCCGATCACATGACAAGATCAAGCGCTTTCTGGCCGAGCATGGGCATATCGTCGTGAAACCGCTGGATGGCATGGGTGGCCGCTCGATTTTCACGTTGAAGCAAGGCGACAAGAACACCAATGTTGTCATCGAAACGCTGACCGACTACGGCCAGCAATTCGCGATGGCGCAGAAATTTATGCCGGAGATTACCGACGGTGACAAACGGGTGTTGCTGGTGAACGGGGAACCCGTGCCTTACATGCTGGCGCGCGTCCCCAATGCCGAAGACGGTCGCGGCAACCTTGTCATGGGCGCCACGGCAGATGCGCGACCGCTGGGCGACGCTGAGCGACGCATCGCCGAAGCGGTCGGCCCGATGCTGCGCGAGCGCGGCGTGATTTTTGCCGGCCTGGATGTTATCGGTGACAAACTGACCGAAGTCAATGTGACGAGCCCGACCGGCATCCGTGAGATCGACAAGCACTTCTCTATCAACATCGCAGGAACGCTTTGCGACGCCATCGAACAAACCCTCGATCAGCGCGAGTGACCCGCGATTGGTCGCGACGCCGGTTTCTGGCCGCGGCCGCGATAACACCGTTTGCGGCAAGCTGTACAAGCGAGATCCGCGCTTACGACTTTGAATGGCTCGCTTTTGCCACCACGATCCGGGCAACGCTTTATTGTGAGCAAGCCAAACTGGCTCGCGCCGTCTTCATTGCATTGAAGCAGGACTTCGCCAATATCAACAAAGCCTGGTACGCCTGGGGTGACGGCGAGCTAGCGAAAGTGAATCGAAGCCTATTCCAGACTGGTGAGTCCGAAGTATCGCGACCTTTGGCGAACGTCCTGGTAACAGCGCGAAGACTCGCAGATCGATCGTCACGGCATTTTTCGGCGGCGCTCGGACCGGTTATCAAACTCTGGCAGTTTGATCGATTTGATATCAACGAACCGCCTGTAGCACCGCCCGGTGCTAGCGAACTCAAGAACGCACTCACGATAGCCAACGGTGAATTTCAGGTATCCGTGCCGCCAACAGGCAAAGCGACCATCACCGCACCGCGCGGCGCGATGATCGACATCGGCGGTATCGCAAAGGGCGCCGCACTTAAGGTGGGCATCGAGACGCTGCAGCACTTCGGCATTGAAGGCGCCATCATCGACGCGGGCGGCGATGTCGCCACGCTCGCCGGAGACCACCCCCAAGACTATCGCGTCGGTATTCTTTCGCCGCGCGGCAGGGGCGTCGACGAAGCGGTGCGCATCTTACCGGGCGAACACATCATGACGTCAGGTGACTATGCACGCTATTGGACACTCGACGGTAAGCGCTATCAGCACATCATCAATCCGGCAACCGGCTGGCCGGCGACCGGCGCAATGAGCGCGACGGTTATCGACAAAGACCCCTTACTCGCCGACGCAACAGCCACCGCATTGATCGTCGGCGGTACCCAAAACTTCAGTACACTCTGTGACGCAATGCAGGTGCAAGCAGCACGACTCGTGGATAATAATGGGATCGTGAGTATGACCAGTAGCTTCCGGAGCCGACTCGACACGTGAGTGCATCATGAACGTCACGCAGACAGACGTTGAAATTAATACCGTACTCGACCGCGATATGCTGCCGGTCGAGAACAATCGTAGTGATCGACTACCGCCAATGATTTTTCTGGCGACGTTGTTCTATGCGTTGCTCATCCTCGGCATTACCTTTGATATTGGTCTGCCCGACGATGATAACGACGTCACCTCGTTGGAAGTGACGATCGTGACCGAAACCGATTTAACCGCTGCGCGCCCCGACAAAGCCGATTATCTTGCCCAAGCCAACCAGCAGGGCAACGGCAATACGCGGGAGAAGGTGAGTCCGGGTGCCGCACCGATGGCGCCTGGTCAAGTCGACATGCCAGTTGACGATGTGGGACCCGTGCAACGCGAGCAATCGCCAGGCGAAGTGCAGCCTGAGCGGCTACTGACAACGACCGGTGAAGCGGATCGACAGATCGCGCAACCCGACGATATCAGCGATGAGCCCAGCGATGTCGAACAGATCGCCAAAGCGCTGCCGCAAGGTCTAGAGCAAACACTTCCGTTGCCAGAATCGGAGAACCCCTCGCTGTTGATCACCGATGATGATCCAAGACATTTGATTGTCAGTGTCAACAGCCGACAGTCGGATATCGCACCGTATCTTGCCGCATGGAAACAACGCGTCGAACGCGTTGGCACGATGAACTTCCCGCGGGATATCAACATTGACGGCCTGACCGGCGATCCGACCTTATCCGTTACGATCGCGCCGGACGGCCGACTGACAGAAGTACAAATTCTCCGCTCTTCGGGCTACGAGCAAATCGATCGTGCTGCGATGCTGGTCTTAAATCGTGCATCGCCATTCGAAGCGTTCCCGTCCGATCTAAAATCGCGCTATGACAAACTGAGTTTCGCTTACAAGTTCAAGTTCGAAGCCAACGGCATCAGCGGTGCGGCATTTTCCAGCGACGGCAGCTAATCCAGCCGCACGTGATACTCTGAACGCTATGCACGATTTCCCAACACTCGCCGGCCAATTGTTGATCGCGATGCCAGCGCTCGATGACCCGAACTTCGAAAACACCGTGACGCTGATTTGCGAGCACACCGAAGAAGGCGCGATGGGCTTGACGATTAATCGCCCGACAGAACTCACGCACGAAACGGTTTTGGCGCAAGTGCCCGAGCGCAGCAAAGACGCAGAGCACATGCCGGATCGGCGTCTAGCTGAATCGCCCGTGCTGTTGGGCGGCCCAGTCGGCACCGAGCGCGGCTTCATTCTGCATCGTGATCGAGGTGACTGGGATGCCACACTCAGCGTTCGCGATGACATCCATATCACAATGTCCAGGGACATCATCGATGCGATGCTCGGCGACGATGGCCCCAAGGGTGCCGTGATGGCATTGGGTTACGCCGGCTGGGAGGCACAACAGCTCGAAGATGAGATTCGAGCGAATGCGTGGCTGACCACGGAGGCCTTTGCTGAGATCATCTTTGATACGCCATTTGAACGTCGCTGGGATCGCGCTGCGGATGCACTCGGCATCAGCCGTGAACAACTCGGCACCGGCCCAGCGGGAACCGCCTAGTCCCATGCAGATCAATACACCCAAAAGCCTGCTGGCCTTCGATTTTGGCCTGGCGCGGATCGGTGTGGCTGTGGGTCAAACGATCACCGGCACAGCGCGCGCGTTGGCCACAATCCAATGGCAGCCAGAAACGCCCGACTGGTCCGCCATCGAGACATTGATCGACGACTGGCAACCGGACCTGCTTTTGGTTGGTCTGCCCGTCAACGCAGAGGGCGAAGACACCGATCAGTGTGCGCCAGCCAGAGCGTTCGCCGCCGAACTTGGCGACTACGAGCTACCTGTTCAGTTGATCGATGAACATTTGACCTCGAGCGAGGCCAAATCGCGGATGCGCGAGGAGCGTCAAAGCGGACGACGAAAAAAACGCATCGCCAAACCAGAAATCGATGCAATGTCCGCAGTCCTGATCGCCGAACAATGGCTTGCCGAGCGCAACATCGGGCGGCAATTTTAATATCGGTGTACACTCTCGCGCCAAGTAGACACAGGCGCCCGGATCCACCCGATGACAACAACCAGCAACAACGACTCTGACATCAACAGCCTGCAAGTTGCTGATGATGGCAGTCTTCGACACTTGCTGACGATCGACGGTTTATCCGCCGAGCTGATTCGCAGCATCCTAGAACGCGCCAGCGCATTTCTCGCACCGCCGGACCAACCTGTAATTCGCAGTTCGGCACTCGCTGGGCGCACGGTCGCCAATCTTTTTTTCGAACCCAGCACACGCACACGCGCGTCCTTCGAACTCGCTGCCAAGCGGCTGGCAGCAGATGTGTTGAATCTGGATGTTTCGACGTCTTCGCGAATCAAAGGCGAGAGCATACTCGACACGATCTACACGCTTGAGGCGATGCAAGCGGATGTGTTCGTCGTGCGCGATGCAGAGGCCGGCGTCCCTGCAATGATCGCCCGCCATGTGCGTCCTGGCATCAGCATTCTTAATGCCGGCGAATCCAGCGTTTCACATCCGACGCAAGGCCTGCTCGATGTACTGACGATGCAACGCAGCCTTGGCGATGTTCGCCAGCTAACGGTCTGTATCGTCGGAGACATCGCCCACTCGCGAGTCGCGCGTTCAACAGCAGCGGTTCTTCGTACCTTGGGCGTTGGCGAGCTACGCCTCGTCGCACCGCCCGGCATGAAGCCAGATGCCACATGGTTTCCCGATGCGATTATCGGCGAATCACTCTCAGAGGGCGTCAAGAACGCCGATATTGTGATGGCACTGCGTATCCAGCACGAGCGGATCAAGAATAAGAGTGAATTACCTGGTCCGGATGCTTACATCCGTCATTACCAACTCAACGAGGAATCACTCAGCGAGGCGAACGCCAATGTTAAGGTGATGCATCCCGGTCCAATGAATCGTGGCATTGAAATCGACGGCGCGCTTGCTGATGGACCGCGCTCTTTGATCACAGAACAGGTGCGCAACGGTGTGGC
>JBCAZE010000125.1:0-9421 GCA_039700805.1 Pseudomonadota bacterium
ATCGAGCAAATTGAATGGGCGCCGCTCTGGTGAGCGATCTTCAACGGCATATCGCGTCTCGCCTGGCGAAGAGCAAATCCCAGCACCGTAGGCGCGGATGCCGTCGGGTGTATTGACGAGCCCAAACTCAACAGTGAACCAATACAGTCGCGCGAGCAGCTCTCTGTCGTAGTCGTCCGCTGCAAGTCCAGCGCGTCCATAAGCATGTGTGAACTGCGCAAACCGATCGTCCGTCAGGTGCGGTGCATGACCAAACACTTCGTGAAAAATATCGGGCTCTTCCAAATAGTCGAGGTCTTCGCGACGGCGAATAAACGACGCGGCGGGAAACTGCTTGTTCGACAGGAGCTCAAAAAAGTCTTGCGCTGGAATGATCGCTGGCACCGGAGTCACACTCCATCCCGTCATGGCGCGCAGTTGATTACTGACTTCAACGCACTGCGGAATTCGATTGTAGGGCATGCCCAGCACGTCGATCGCGTCCAAATACGCTTCGCATGCGCGGCCGGGTAGTACCTCCATTTGGCGCTGATACAAGGTCGCCCAAACCGCATCTTCTTCTCGGCTGTAGTCGATGTAGCCGTTCCGATCCGGCGTTTTGGCAACATAGCCATGCGTCTCGGGCTGGTCAGTATGTGATAGCGCTTGTGATTCCATGTTCACATTGTAGTGTCATGGCAGAGGCAAAAGATTGCCAAACTGTGCGCTCAAGTGACAAAATGAGCAATAAAATATCAATATTAAATTAAAAAAAGAGAGAAAATTGCGGTGGATGCGTTTGATCTTAAGATTTTGCTCGAGTTGCAGCGCGACGCGAAGCTAACCAATCAGGCTCTAGCTGAACGGGTCGGCTTGTCGCCGTCGCCGTGTTTACGGCGTGTACAAAGGCTGCAAAAAGACGGTGTGCTAACCGCCTACAGAGCGCACATCCGTCGGCAGGCCGTCGGGCTCCAGGTAATGGCATTCGTGCACGTCTCGTTGCAGGATCATTTGCCTGAAACGCTAGATCGATTCAAACGGTTCGTCAGTACGTCAAATGCGATTCTTGAGTGTCATTCGCTCAGCGGTCGTTACGACTATCTTCTGAAAGTCGTGGCGAGCAATGTTGAGCAGTTTGATGAGGTGCTGACACGCGGATTGCTCGCTGGTATTGGCGTGAACGCGGCGAATACGAGCTTCGTTTTAAAGCAGCTGAAGAGTACGACGGAGCTGCCGTTGGACGAGGCAAATTTGGTTTGACGATTGGCTGATTGGTCTGTCCGGCAATGCGCAACTTAGCCGTGCGCATTGACGCGGATTGCGCTGGCCTGTGCGCATCGCTTGGGCTACCATGACGGCTCGATCAGTCGAGTTGTCTGGAGAGCGCCCGCTTTGACGGGACGCCGAAGGCGCAACCAGCCCGGAAACGCTCAGGCAAACGGACAGACAACTCGGATCGGCTCTGGAGAGCGGTCTCGGCAGGGACCCACCGAAGGTGAGTAGCGGGCCAATCAGCTCGTGACATCTCTCAGGTATCAGGACAGAGGGGCGCGCGGCCATGGCTTTTCATGGGCTGCGTCGTGACCGACTAAACGCCTGGAGCCGCTATGCTGAAACAAACCATTCTTCATGAAACCCACGTTGCCCAAGACGGCAAGATGGTCGATTTCGGTGGTTGGTCGATGCCATTGCACTATGGCTCACAATTAGACGAACACCACATTGTTCGTCGCGACGCTGGAATGTTCGATGTCTCGCATATGACCATCGTTGATATTACTGGCGAAGCAGGTCAGCCACGTGCGTTTCTTCGCACGTTGTTAGCGAATGATATCGATAAGGCCGCCGCACCGGGTCAGGCTGTTTACACATGCATGCTCAACGAAGCAGGCGGTGTCATTGACGATTTGATTGCCTACTGGCTCGGTGGTGATCGTTTTCGACTGATCGTCAATGCGGCGACACGCGACAAAGACCTCGCGTGGCTTGCTAGAGTCGCCGGTGATTTTTCGGTGACTTTAACGGAGCGTAGTGAGCTCGCGATGATCGCCATTCAAGGGCCGTCCGCGCGTGATAAGGCATGCGGGTTGCTGCCCGCGGCGCTTAAAGATGCGGCGGCAGGTATCAAGCCATTTTTTGCCGTGGCGGATGGCGATTGGTTCGTCGCTCGTACGGGTTACACCGGTGAGGACGGGTTCGAAATTGTCTTACCTGAGGCCGAAGCGCGTGATTTTTGGTTAGCCGCCGTCGAGGTAGGCGTTGCGCCTTGCGGGCTAGGTGCACGCGATACGCTCCGCTTGGAAGCCGGGCTGAATCTTTACGGATCCGATATGGACGAATCGACGAATCCCTACGTATCAAACCTTGGCTGGACTGTGTCACTCGGCGATGACCGAGAATTCATCGGTGCTGGAGCGCTGCGAGACCGACAGGTGCCCGCCCCACAGATACTGACGGGACTCTTGTTGATGGCGCGCGGTGTACTGCGCGACCATCAAACTGTTGTCGATGGTGCTGGCCAAGTCCTCGGTGAAATTACGAGTGGCGGGTTTTCGCCAACATTGCAGCGGTCGATTGCACTCGCGCGCATCGCGGCGGATGCGCCGGCCGAACTATTTGTTGAAGTCCGTGGCCGGCAACTGCCGGTACAAGCTTTGAAACCACCTTTCGTGCGGCGCGGAAAGGTATTGGTCGATGTGTCCTGAACGTTTGCGCTGTCAGTTTGAGGAGAACAAACAATGTCTGAATTGCCGGGTGATCTGAAGTACACCGACGAACATGAGTGGCTGCGCATCGAGGACGATGGCAGCGTTGTAGTAGGTATCACCGAGCATGCGCAAGAGGCGCTTGGCGATCTCGTTTACGTTGAGTTGCCGGAGATTGATCAGGTCGTCACGTCGGGCGATGGGCTTGCTGTCGTTGAGTCCGTCAAGGCGGCTTCTGACGTTTACTCTCCACTTGATGCCAAAGTCATTGATACCAACGATGCACTGACCGATGCGCCCGAGCTGATCAATAGCGATCCTTACGGTGAAGGCTGGATCGCGAAGATTGCACCGGAAGATCGTGCAGCGCTAGAAGAACTGATGGACGCCGATGCATACCAGGCGTTTTTGGACGAACTCGACAGCTAACAAGCGAAGGTATCACTATGCCGTTCATACCCCATACTGACGCAGAAATCGATGAAATGCTCGGCGCGATTGGCGCGGACACGATCGATGACTTGTTCGATGAAATTCCACCCGCATTGCGCATCGATGCGTTACCCGGTGTACCGGCGCCGATCAACGAAATGGCCGTCACACGGTTGATGAGTGACCGGGCGGCAATGGATGCAGGCGCACTATCGTTCCTCGGCGCAGGTGCTTACGAGCATCACATCCCTGCGGCCGTCTGGCAGATCACAACGCGCGGCGAATACTACAGTGCGTACACGCCTTACCAAGCTGAGGCGAGCCAAGGCACATTGCAGGTGATCTACGAATACCAATCGATGATCGCAAGTCTGACAGGCATGGAAGTGAGTAACGCATCGTTGTACGACGGCGCGTCGGCGGTCGCAGAAGCGGCGTTGATGGCCGTTCGTGCCAATCGCAAATCCAAGTCGCGGCGCATCGTTTTCGTGGGCGGCGTGAATAGAACCTATCAAAAAGTGGCTGAGGCGATTGCCGGTACGCAAGGGTTGTTGTTCGATGAATTGCCGTTTTCGACGGCGACGGGACTTGCTGATATCGACGCACTCAAGCAGCAAAGCGAAGCGCCGGTTGCCGTGGTCATTTCGCAACCCAACTTCTTCGGCTGTATCGAAGATGTGGATGCGTTGACAGACGCTGCGCATGCCGTGGGTGCATTGGTTATCGCGGTCGTCAATCCGACCGCGCTCGCACTGCTCAAGCCCCCAGGCGACTGGGGCGAAAAAGGTGCTGATATTGTCTGCGGCGAAGGCCAACCACTGGGTGTTCCGCTGTCGTCAGGCGGGCCTTACTTCGGCTTTATGACGACACGGCAATCCCTGGTGCGACAATTGCCTGGGCGAATCGTGGGGCGCACTGACGATGTTGATGGTAAGCCGGGTTTTACATTGACGTTGCAGGCGCGTGAGCAACATATCCGCCGTTCGAAAGCGACCTCAAACATTTGCACAAACCAAGGATTGATGGTCACTGCCGCCACAATCTACTTGTCGCTATTGGGCGAACAAGGCCTGGCGCGCGTCGCCGCTGCTAGTCACGCCAATACGCGTCAATTGATTAGCGCAGCCGCAGCGCTGCCGGGCGTCAAAGCGGCATTCAACACGCCGAAGTTTCATGAAGCGGTTCTGACGCTCGATCGGCCGGTTGCCCCTGTTTTGGCGGCGATGGCGGAATCTGGCGTACTCGGGGGGCTCGACTTGTCGTCGGATTACCCTGAGCTCGGACAGTCGATGCTGGTGTGTGCCACGGAGACGAAGACGGCTGAGGACATCGAGCGTTACGTAACGACTTTGTCCGAAGCGCTCGCGTCGAACGCCACGTTGCGCGACGTGAGCTAAGGGAGTAACGACAATGACACAACCACTCATCTTTGAAATCTCAAGAAGCGGTCGTTTCGCGGAAGCACAGGCGCCGCTTTCCAGTCTTGATGAATTGCTGGACGGCAGCGACATTCCATCTGCACTGCGGCGTTCGGAGAAGACCGTATTGCCTGAGGTATCCGAGCTTCAAGTCGTTCGGCATTACACACAGCTCTCTCAGAAGAACTTCTCGATCGATACGCACTTTTATCCGCTCGGCTCCTGCACGATGAAGTACAACCCGCGCGCGTGTAATTCGCTGGCGATGCTGCCTGGGTTCTTAAATCGCCACCCGCTTGGGCCGGAGACGCATGGGCAGGGGTTTCTCTCGACCATGTTTGAACTTCAGGAGATGCTGAAGTCAGTCACCGGTATGCAAGGCGTGTCTTTGACACCGATGGCCGGCGCGCAGGGTGAGCTAACCGGCGTTGCAATGATTCGTGCCTATCATCGCGCGCGAGGAGATTTAGCGCGTGATGAGATTCTCGTGCCGGATGCCGCGCACGGTACCAACCCAGCGACCGCAACAATGTGTGGTTGCAAGGTGGTCGAATTGCCGACGGATGATCAAGGTGACGTTGATATCGCCGCGCTAAAGGCAGCTGTTGGACCCAATACTGCTGGCATCATGCTCACCAATCCGTCGACGTTGGGCGTCTTTGAGCGTCGGATCGACGAGATCGCGGAAATCGTGCATGGCGCAGGTGGACTCCTGTACTACGACGGCGCAAATCTCAATGCAATTCTCGGCAAGTGTCGCCCTGGCGACATGGGCTTCGACGTCATTCATATGAACCTGCATAAGACGTTCTCGACACCGCATGGCGGTGGCGGCCCAGGTTCGGGTGCGGTCGGGGTTGGCGAGCGATTGTTGCCGTATATGCCGATTCCCGTTGTCGGCAAAGAGAATGATCACTACCGGTGGCTGACAGAAGACGACATGCCCGAGAGTATCGGTCGCTTGTCCGGCTTCATGGGTAACGCAGGCGTATTGCTTCGCGCGTATATCTACATGCGCATGCTCGGCGATGAGGGCATGAAGCGTGTCGGTGAATTCGCGACGTTGAATGCGAATTACCTGATGGCTAAATTGCGTGATGCGGGCTTTGAGCTGGCGTTCCCAGAACGGCGGGCGAGCCATGAGTTCATCATCACGTTGAAGCAGTCCGCGCGCGAGCATCACGTGACAGCGATGGATATCGCCAAAGCGCTGCTTGACGAGGGCTTTCACGCGCCAACCACTTACTTCCCGCTGTTGGTGCCCGAGTGCTTGTTGATCGAGCCAACGGAAACAGAGACGAAGGAAATGCTGGATGCCTTTGTGGCTGCCATGATTCGACTGGCGGACACAACGGTGAACAATGCAGCGGCGATCCACGCAGCGCCTGTCACGATGCCAGTGCGTCGATTAGATGACGTCAAGGCTGCACGACAGCTCGACATTGCTTGGCGTGGTGGCGACTGATTCAAGACTCGCCTAGACTCGGGTATTGCCTTTTTGTTGATACCCGAGTCTTTTATGAAACGATTTCTATGTGGCGTGGTTCTTTTTTGCCTCGTATCTCCACTTTCCGCGCAATCTGAGAATCGAGTCTGGTCTAAGACCATCGAACGGATATCCACGGGTGTCGTGTCGATTCGGATAGACGCCACGCGGGCCTTCGATACAGGCTGGAACGTATCGTCTCAGGCCACCGGTTTTGTGGTCGATGCAGAACGCGGGTTGATTTTGACCAACCGGCATGTCGTGACACCGGGGCCGGTCGTCGCGGAAGCTGTGTTTCTGAACAACGAAGAAGTTGCGCTGCAGCCGGTGTACTTCGATCCGGTCCATGATTTCGGCTTGTATCGCTACGATCCCGCTGAATTGCGATATATCGAACCTGCCGAGCTGTCACTAAACCCGGATGCCGCTCGAGTGGGCACTGAGATTCGCGTGATCGGCAATGATGCGGGCGAGAAGTTGTCGATCCTTGCAGGCACGCTCGCGCGTCTTGATCGACCAGCACCACAGTACGGCCGCGGGAATTACAACGACTTCAACACCTTTTACTATCAAGCAGCCTCGAGCACGTCTGGCGGCTCATCTGGCTCGCCTGTCGTCGATGTGAATGGTGATGTGTTGGCGTTGAATGCGGGCGGCAGCAATGGCGCAGCCTCAAGCTTCTTTCTGCCATTACATCGCGTGGTGCGCGCGCTAGGACTGATCCAAGCGGAACAACCAGTGACACGCGGTTCGTTGCAAACGACCTTTGTGCGCGTGCCATACGACGAATTGAAACGTCTTGGCTTACAGCCTGAGACGGAAACAATGATGCGTGAGCGTTTTGATGATCAGACCGGCATGCTCGTTGTCAAACAGGTGCTGCCAGGTAGCGCCGCAGCCGACGCTTTGCGATCGGGAGATATTCTCGTCTCGTTGGATGATCAACCCTTGGTGTCGTTCGTGCCGCTCGAGGCCGCGCTCGACGAAACCGTCGGCGGTAGCGTCACGTTGCGGATTCAGCGTGGCGGCATCGCCAAAGATGTCGTGCTGCCGGTCACCGACCTCCACAGCATCACGCCGCGGGCATACCTCGAATTCGGCGACGCCGTGATGAACACGTTGTCGTACCAACAAGCGCGTCATTACAACTTACCGCCAAAGGGTGTGTTTGTCGCGAATCCTGGCTACATGTTGAGTAATTCCGGTATCCCGCGTGGCGCAGTGATCGTAGAACTTGCTGGCGAGACGATCGACGACTTAGCTGGGTTGCGTTCTGTGTTGTCTGGACTGGCGGATGATCAGCGTGTGCCCGTTCGCTTCGTCACTATGGAAACACCGACGCGTCGAGAGCTTCGGATCTTGCGGATCGACCGCACTTGGTATCCAGCGAACATCTGCTCACGCGAAGATGCGAGTGGTGTTTGGCCTTGCGAAGCCTTGGCGGGTGGTCCTTCCCCTGAGGCGAACACGGGCGGTACGACCACATTCCCACCGCAGAGTGACTCGCGGGCGAAAAGACTCTCGCCGTCTTTGGTCCTCGTGAATTTCGATTTACCGTTTACGATTTCTGGCGTGGGCGAGCGTCACTATTACGGTACGGGCATGATTGTCGATGCCGAGCGCGGTTTTGTTGTGGTTGATCGCAACACCGTGCCGATGGCGATGGGCGATGTGACGATCACGTTTGCGGGATCATTGGAGATCCCGGCGCGCGTCGCCTATGTGCATCCATTGCACAACCTCGCCATGGTGCAATACGACCCGGCCCTAATCGGTGATACGCCGGTTAGAAATGTGAGGTTTTCACCGCGCGTGTTAAAGCCGGATGATGAAGTCTGGGTGGTCGGGTTAACGCCTTCCCACCGAGTTGTTCTGCAAGAGACACGCGTCGCATCGAAAGATCCGTTGGTATTGCCGACCTCGCGTTCACTGCGTTTCCGTGACTTTAATATCGAAGCCTATTCGGTGGTCAACGCACCGAATGTCGACGGTGTGCTCAGCGACTCGAAAGGCAATGTCGTTGCGAGCTGGTCATCATTCGCGATGCAAGGTGAGGGCGGTCAGACCACGCGCGGTATCCCTGCCGCGGTCATTCAAGAGTTTGTCGATATTGTGAAAAATGGGCGCTCAGTGTATTCGCTCGAGACCGAGTGGGGTTTAATGCCGCTCGCCAGCGCTCGAAAGCTTGGGCTTCCTGAGGAGTGGCTGGATCGTTTGGAAGCGCACAACGGTCAGCGACGACAAGCCTTGACGGTGAGCCGATTGGCTGCCTCGACGCGCGAGACGAGTGCTCTTCTCGCCGGCGATTTGCTTCAACCGGGTGATATCTTGTTGACCGTTGATGGGCAGCTGGTGAGTAGTTTCCGCGAGGTCGAAGCGGCCACACAGAAGCCTAGTGTCACACTCGAGTTCTGGCGCAATAATGAGTTGCAGAGCGCGCAGGTAGCCACCGTGAGTCTCAATGGTGTCAGCGCAGAGCGCGTCGTCCAATGGGCGGGTGCGTTGTTGCAGGACCCGTATCGAGAGTTGGCGCGTCAACGCGGCATCGAGCCGACCGGCGTCTACGTCGCGTATTTCAGTTATGGCTCACCGGCCACACGTTATGGATTGTGGGCAGGTCGTCGGATCGTTGAAGTCAACGAACAGCCGACACCGGATCTTGATGCGTTTCTGGGGGCGGTAGCCGATCTCTCGGATGGTGAGTCGCTGCGATTGACAACGCTCGATTGGAATGATGTACCGCAAGTCATCACGCTGCGGCTTGACCTCCAATACTGGCCCGGATTCATTATTGAGCGAGACGGAGACAACTGGCGACGTAGCCCGTTACCAACGTCTGGCACCGTGTCTCCCGTGGCTAGCGGTTTCTAATTTCCGCGGCTAGTGTGGTCCAGTCATCGATTGCGGCCGTGCATTGCATGCCACGGCAGATGTAAGCCCGCGCCCCGTGGGTTGGCGCTTTTTTGACAGCCAGTGAGTTCGGCAAGTCCGCATCATTGTCGATGGCAATAACCCATCGCAGCGGTGCGTATACACGCTCGATGTCGCGCTGCCATGTTGCGCAGGTTGCTGCATCGCCGCGCAGTACGATGATCTCTGACGCTTCCGTCAGTTGATGTGCCGCATCGATCATCGATACGTGTGCTTGTGGGAACTCTGAAATCCCACCGTTTGCGTATTCAAGGATGGCTTCTGCTGCTTTGATATATCGCGTCTCGCCCAACAAATACCCCAGTCGCTCAAGAACGCGAATCGCAACTGCATTGCCCGCTGGTAGTGCATCATCACCGATCGGTTTTTGACGATAGACAACTGCTTCCTCGCCGTTGGCGGTGAAGAAAAAGCCGCCGTTTTCACTATCGGCGAATTGCCCAAGCATCTCATCGGTCAATGTAATGGCA
>JBCAZE010000126.1:0-2596 GCA_039700805.1 Pseudomonadota bacterium
CACGAGACGGGTGTGCCATTCGACGACCCCAGTGGCAATCGGCTGCGCCAATGGTTGGCCGTCGAAAAAGAGACGTTCTACGACCCCAAGTCCATCGCAATCTTGCCGATGGGTTTTTGTTTTCCTGGTACTGGTAAGTCAGGCGACCTTCCTCCGCGACCGGAGTGCGCACCCGCCTGGCGATCGCGGTTGCTAGATCAGTTGACGGAGGTCCGCCTGACGCTGGTCATAGGGCAGTACGCGCAGGCCTATCATCTTGGCAACGAAGGGCAAACTGTGACTGAGTTGGTCCGATCGTGGAGAATACACTGGCCGGCGGTCATGCCGTTACCGCATCCGAGTCCAAGGAACAATCGTTGGTTGCGCAACAACCCTTGGTTCGAAGCGGAGGTGATTCCGTCGTTGCAGGAGCGCGTAAATCTCGTGCTTAGTGCGGTGTGAGATGCGATACGACAAAGACTGCCGTTTATGTGTTTTGGTTCATCGTGTAGGTTGAGCGATAAGGCGACGCATCGTCGCGTTTACGACCAAGGGAAAGAATGAAAAGCCATGCAGATCACTGATCACTATCAACTATTGGCGCTACATCGTTGCTTACTAGAGGCGAAGTTCTCACCAAATCCGTGGGATCCGGACATCGCTGGTAGTCCGATTGCCGCGGTACTCGCAAATACCGTTGTTGCAGAGCTCGCGCAGCAGGACAGTCAGGACTGGGATGACTGGAGAAAAATAGAACACCATGGGCCTATGATTGAGAGACTGATCAAAGGTCTTGAAAAGGCCGACCTTACTCATTGGCGTACGACAAACGATAGGGCAACTTTCGTGACCAATGCACTTGCGCCACTCGTGGCAACACCCGAGCAGACGCAGATTTTGGTAGCGCGTATCTTCGGTGACCAGTCATTCGATTCGCAATGAGGTGACTAACATGAGCCGGAAGCACTTGCGGGACCAAGAATGGGCGCGATCAATAGCAGAGTTAGTCGCTGACAGTCTGATAGATGCCAAGCTCGTTTCCGAAGGGAACTTTGAGAAGGCGCGGGATGTTGTGCAAGAGGAGATCTTTGTCAGGCTGGTGCTGGGTGATAGGCCGAGTGTTCCAGATGTGCATTAAAGTTCATTCGAGGTGTAAGGTGATTCAAAGCTTTGTGCAGTTTTTGTGTTAGGTCCGCATGAATGACACAACAGCAACTTTTATTGCTGCTTGCATTGAGCTTGGTATTCCCCTGGTTGCCGTTGTTTGCCTGTTTCGTTCTAAGTCTGCTGCCAGAATTGCGTTAAGCGTTTTGGGAGGCGTTACACCGTTCCTGTGTTTCTACTTGGCCTGTGCAATCGAATTTTGGATCAACGATGGCGACGACGGCAGCTTCACGTTCTATGCAATGTGGCAGATGTCATTCGTTCCTTACATGATCGTCGTGGGCCTGAGCCTATTGATATCGCGATGGTCTTGGCCAACATCGGCTGTCGCTAGGTTTACGATTTCTCTGATCGGGCCGATCATTGGGCTTGCTCTATTACTCGGTCTTGAGAGTGGATGGAATTGGCTGACACGTTGAGTGGTTCATCGGTTTGCCAATACTCAAGAAAATCCGATGACACCCATCACCGAGCCCGCTGAGTAATCGTCGTTGTATACTGAGTTGACTTTTCTGATAGGGGTTCGCATGCGTCGTCTTCACACACTCAGTGTTTTCTTAGTCCTCGTTTTGGCAGCTTGTGCGACTTCCGAGTCAAAGCGAGAGGCACAAGCACATACGAAACACCCGTATCTGTTTCATTTGGTACAAGCGGATTTATGGGAAGCGGCGGTTGCGAGCGATACGCTCTATTTTCCACCGACGTATGAGCAGGACGGCTTTACGCATGCGACGGCGAACCCGGATCTACTGTTAAACGTCGCGAACCATTTCTACACCGATGTGCCGGGTGAGTGGCTGTGTTTGCGGATGACAGTGGAAAGTCTGCAGACGGGTGGTATCGAAGTGGTATTCGAAGGCACCGCGCCGGTCGGTGACAAAGAAGCGAATTTCGAAGGCACCGACGATGAGCTGTTCCCACACATCTTAAATGGTATTCATCCGTCGACGGTACTTGAGGTTCACGACGTTGTGCGCACTTCTGACGGCGCATTCACCGCCGTTGTTGGCGTGACTGACAATCGTTAGCCGTTCGACAGGATCGCCGCTGCGTTGATGTCGCGGGCGACTATCATCATGACGATCTATTTCTATACCAAGAATGACGCCTTCGGGGAATTTTCGAATTTCTCCCGGCATGGCGTGGAAATGGATGGTGCGTGGTGGCCGACTGTTGAGCACTACTATCAGGCGCAGAAGTTCGATGACCTCGATTGTCGTGAGCGTATCCGAGGTGCGCACGATTCAAAGCAAGCCGCAGAACTTGGCAGAAGCCGCAAGCAACCGATCCGCGCCGATTGGGAAGAGGTTAAGGAAGCCGTGATGTACGAGGCTGTACTGAAGAAATTCAAGACACATGGATCACTCGCGGCACTCCTTCTATCCACGGGTCATAACGACATTGTCGAGAACGCCCCAGGCGACTATTTCTGGGGTGCAGGCAAAGACGGTAC
>JBCAZE010000126.1:2696-9389 GCA_039700805.1 Pseudomonadota bacterium
TGCTCCTCATCGGGCTCAAGTATCCCAAGCTTGTTGTCAATGACGAGAATATTGTGGAAAAGGCGGCGCTTGATCGCGCGCGGGCGAACATTGTCTGGATGCTCTCGTCTGATGAGCGAACGTGCCAAGAAGAGCGCGCGGCCAACAACGCGCTCGACGAGTTTCGACAACGCGTTCATACGGTCGGGATCAGTGAAGATGTCCGCGCTGGATACATCGCGAAGTTGAGCGAGCTCGAAACGTATGTCGCAAGTCGGCAGACTGTTTCTTGTCCCTAGACAGAAGCTGATCCAATGGCCGTATCGATAAACACTGGCATCGGCATCGCCTTGTCGTCATAGTGTAGGCTTAAGCAACCGGGCTTCGCTTTCAGTCCCACGGATCATGATGACTCATAGAACTTGCCCAAAGTGTTCGCGCTTAAGCGTCAGTGTCAAAGACCTTCTCTTTGATGAAGCGACTTGCCTTGCCTGTTCCACGATCATCAAAATTCATCCACTCGCACGCGCTTTCTGGTGGCCGATCATCGCGGCGACCACCGTCACGTCAACATTCTTCGTTGGACGTGCCTTTGGGTTTTATGCGGCGGTACTCTGGTTGTCGTTTCCGGTGGGGTCACTATGTCACTTGCGGGCGACGCTCTCGCCGCTATCATTTACGTATGAACTGGATTGGCCCGATGCTGATTCAGCGCACTGACTTTATCGAGTAGGTCTATGCCGCTAACCGCTGTTTACGCCGCACTGCTGGCGCTCCTATTTTTCGTATTGAGCATACGGACGATTCGATTACGTCGTCGTCATAGTGTCGGTGTTGGCTACGGTGGCGAAGCGGCACTTGAGCGAGCAGCACGTGCGCACGCCAACTGCGCCGAGTATGCGCCGATCGCACTGCTGCTGATTTATTTTTTCGAAACGAGCGGACCAAATGATGCTTGGATTCACGGACTGGGCGGGTTGCTGGTTGCCGGTCGCGTTATTCACGCCTACGGTGTGAGTCAGTCCAACGAAGACTACCGCTTTCGCGTCACCGGCATGACGATGACCTTTACGGTGCTGTTGGCCGCATCACTCGGTATTTTGTGGCAATGGGCCGGCGCAGGTTTGCAGTGATTCATCAGCGGGTCTTGGAGACAACCTAAACGAGGAGCGTTCGGACGAAATGCCTGGTAACTACCCTGATCGGCTCAAGCAGCTGCCACTGTACGATGGCCGTTTCGATGCTTATAAATTGAGCGCCCAAGGCGCTGATGTTCTTTTTGCATCCTATCCCGCCGGTACGCGCATCCCGACCCATACTCACGACACTGACAATTACGGTGTCATCACACGAGGCGAGTTAGTGCTCGACATGAACGGCAAGACACAACGCTTCGGTGTCGGTGATTGGTATCACGTGCCGGCGAACACAGCGCATGCGGCCAGCTTCGACGTTGACACCGACGAGATTGAGTTGTGGTTTTCCAAGGAAACATAGCGAGACGTCGGATCGACGTTCGCATAGCTGTCTAACAATAAGCGCACGCGAATGCGATTTTGACGTCCTGAGCTTGAATGCCACATCACCGACCATAGATTGATCATGTCGGAAGGCGAGTCTTTCGTCCGATAAGCCTCAGCGCTTTGATGTTAGACCGCTCTTTGCAACTGGTAGGCACCTTATGGATATTCAAAAACTCGCATCTTTCTCGGATGGCAGTGACGGCGGTAATCCCGCTGGCGTTGTTGTGTCGGACACGCTTCCGGCCGACGCCGATATGCAGGCAATGGCCGCTGAGGTCGGCTTTTCCGAGACAGCGTTCGCGGCGCCGCATGAGTCCGGTTGGCGAGTCCGTTATTTCTCGCCGGAATCGGAAGTGCCGTTCTGTGGACATGCCACAATCGCGTTAGGTGCTGCGTTGGCGAGAATGCACGGTCCAGATGTTTATCCGCTCAAGCTGAATGATGCGGATATCACGGTCGAAGGCTTTGTTGACGGCGAGGTTTACTCTGCCGCATTGCAATCGCCCAAAACGACTTCTGCACCGGCCGACGCCGGCCTTATCGAGAAAGCACTCAGCCTTTTCGGTTTCAAACAAGAGGATCTCGATCCGCGGTTGCCGCCGGCGCGCGCAAATGCCGGCGCCGAGCATCTGATCATCGGGTTGCGCTCCCGCGAGCTGCTCGCAGCCATGCACTATGAACTGGATGCGGGTCGGCAATTCATGCGCGACGCTGGCCTTGTAACAGTCATGTTCGTTTACAGCGAATCGGCGGGTGTTTTCCACAGCCGCAACCCCTTCGCATCGGGCGGCGTCTACGAAGACCCAGCAACCGGCGCGGCGTCTGCCGCGTTCGCGGGGTATCTTCGCGACCTCGATTGGCCGCATGCCGGTGAAATCGACATCATCCAGGGCGAGGATATGGGATCTCGGTCTTTGATCAATGCCCGTTTCTCCGGCGAAGCGGGCGCATCGATACGCTTGACCGGGGCAGTGCGCTTAATGGACTAGCCCTATTCTGGTGCTGGAAGGCAAAGCGACGTCTAGACACAAATAGCCTGCTCCTGCAGACTCGAGGTATTCCAACACCCCGAGTAGTGCGTTATGAAAAGTATCCGTACCGCGGCGATTTTGGTCGCAGCGTTCGCAACCTTGATCACAGCTTGCAGCAAGAAAACAGCATCGACTGATGCCGTTGAAGAAGCGCCTGCCGCATCCGCGACATTGGAGATCCCGTTCGAGAAATACACGCTTGAGAACGGTCTTGATGTCATTTTGCATGTGGATCGCTCTGACCCTGTCGTGGCCATCGATCTTGCGGTACATGTCGGCTCGGGTCGTGAAGTGCCTGGACGCACTGGCTTTGCGCACTTGTTTGAACATCTTCTGTTCCTTGATTCGGAGAACCTTGGATACGGCGGACTCGACCGGATGAACACAAGGATTGGTGGTGATGGGACCAACGGCTTCACGACCAACGATATGACGCAGTATTTCCAAGCTGTGCCCAAGGATGCGCTTGAGAAAATCATTTGGGCCGAAGCCGATAAGCTCGGTTGGTTCATCAATACCGTCTCTCAAAATGTTGTCGATAACGAAAAGCAGGTCGTCAAGAATGAAAAGCGCCAGCGCGTTGACAACCAACCCTACGGGCATGGCTTGTCGATAGTCGCGGAAGCGATGTACCCCGAAGGCCACCCCTACAGTTGGACGGTCATTGGTTCGCTCGCCGATCTTGATGCAGCGACGCTTCAAGACGTGAAGGACTTTTACGCGCGTTGGTATGTGCCGAACAACGTGACGGTCACTATCGCTGGCGATTTTGATGTTGCGGATGCGAAGAAGTGGGTCGAGAAATATTTTGGCGAGATACCGACCGGCGAGGAAATCCCCTCGTATGAGTCGATGCCTGCCTCCCTCGAAGAGAGCATCGACTTTTTTCACGAAGACAACTTTGCGACGGTACCGCAATTGTCACTGACGTGGCCTGCGGTCGAGCAGTATCACCCGGATGCCTACGCGTTGGACATTCTGCTTGAGTATTTGATCGATGGTAAGCGTGCACCGCTCAACGAAGTGATGATCGACGAAGATGGTGTTACTTCTGAGATCAGCGGTTTCAACTACACGAAAGAAATTGCGGGCGAGTTGTATTTGTTTATTCCTGCCAATGCAGGCGAAGACATTGACAGCCTCATCCCGTCGCTTGAAAAGGCTTTCGCGCGCTTCGAGGAAAACGGCATCAGCCAGGCAGACGTCGACCGTATCAAGGCGGGTATCGAAGTCAGCTTCTATCAAAACGTACAGAGCGCATTAGGCAAAGCCATCAGCCTCGGTGAGTACAACGTATACACCGGCGACCCCGCCTTTTTGACGACTGATATCGCGCGCTTGGACGCGGTGACGCCGGAAGCTGTGATGGATGTGTACCAGCGTTACATCAAAGACAAACCGCGCATCAGTGTGAGCTTTGTGCCGAAAGGCGAACCGGAGTTGGCGCTCGAAGGTTCGGTGAAAGCCAATGTCGTAGAGGAACAAATCGTTGCCGGCGAGGGTGCGCCGCCAGACTTCGATCCAGCGGCAAGAGTGCTGGAAATGCGTACACCATCGTCGTTCGACCGCACCGTTGAGCCACCGTATGGCGAATCCTACAGTCTGCCGGACATGCCGATCTGGCGCGCCGGTCTTGGCAACGGTATTTCCGTGATCGGAACGCCATCCGATGAAACACCGTTGATCCGTTTCGCGATTCAGATGGATGCGGGCCTTGTTCGCGGTTCAGTCGACAAACCAGCCGTACCTCAATTGACAGCGGAGATGCTCGAGAAGGGCACAAAGCGGCTGACCACTGCTGAGTTCGAAGATGCCGTGCAATCGCTAGGCTCATCGATCTCTGTTAATAGCGGCAGTTGGGGGACGACCGTTTATGGCGTGACGCTCCGCCGCAACTTCGATGCGACGATGGCGTTGGTCGCTGAGCTCGTGAATGAGCCGCGTTGGGACGAAGAAGAATTTGCGTTACTGAAGTCGAAGGCTGAGCAACAGATTGCACAAATCGATGCGAACCCCAACGCAATCGCGCGACGCGAACAGCGTGCGCTTCGATATCCCGCCGACAACGTGCTTCACTACACCGGTTACGGCCCCGCCGATAAGCTTGCTGATGTCACGATCGATGATCTAAAAGCGTTTCACCAGAGTTTCTACCGCTGGGATACGGCGAAGTTGTTGGTCGTTGGCGATTATGATGAGGCGAGCATCAAAGCGGCATTTGCGGATATGCCAGTGTCCGATGCTGCAGCGCCTGAGGCCGTCGTGGCGGGCGCGGCGACACCCGTTGATGAAGCGGCGCTGTACTTTTATGACGTCCCTGGTGCCAAACAGTCGGTTCTGCGTATTGAGCGACCGTCTCTCGACGCCAGTAGCCCGGACTTCTTGATTGCGGATGCGATCAATTTACAGCTGGGTGGCATCTATACATCCAATCTCAACAGCACTCTACGGGTCGAGAAGGGTTACACCTACGGCATTCGTTCCGGCTTTAACGTTGAACCAGATCGCGGGTTTTTCCAGATCGGTACATCGGTTCGTACCAACGTCACGCGAGAGTCATTAGCCCTGATACGTGAGATCGTCGGAGGCTATGGTGACTCGTTTAATGAAGCGCAGGTCGAGGAACTCAAGGGCGCCGTGTTGCGTGGTCAAGCGTTGGCCAATGAGACGCTCAGCGATAAAGCGCGGACCATTGATGCAATTAGCCGCTTAGGGTTGCCTGACAGCTATTTACGAGACAAGTCGGCGGCAATCGAAGCGCTGGACCTTGAGTCGTTTCAGGCCTTCACGAAGAAGTATCTGACGCCAGATGCCATGCGTTATCTCGTGATCGGTGACGCATCGACGCAAGCGGAAGGTCTTGATGAGATCGGTATCGGCGAGCTGATCATGATCAACGGCGAGTAAGCTGTTTCTAGTCAACGACAGGGCGCTCGACCGAGCGCCCTGTTAGTTTTCAGGGCATGGCAAACAGCAATGCCAGACATTGCGTGCTACCTGTTTGTCGCGACCATCAGTTCTACCGAGACGCGTCGATCCCCATCATCGCTATCGTAAGTCCTGCCCATGTGACTCGCTGTCACCAATATTGGTGTCACTGAATCACGTCTCTCTTGTCGCGTTTCAACATCCCTAGTCTTTGGGCTTCAACCAACCCCGAGGACAGAGTGATGAAACACTGGATAGCCCTTTCGCTGCTTGTAGCAGCCTTTCACGCCGGTGCGGCGCAAGCACAGAAACTCTCCGAACGCAGTGAATGCGAAGCCATCAATGGCACATGGACGCTGCAGACCGGCCAGCCGGCTCGTGTCGCAACTTGTATTCTGACGCGGAGCTACACGCTCCCTAGTGGCACCCGTCTAACGGTCAACCCTGGTATTGACATCAGTGTGAGGCAGGGAGGCCAACTGACGATTGATGGCGAGCTTGATCTTCTGGATACGACGACGCTTGAGCTGCGCGGCGGCAATGTGTTCAACAATGGCCGTATCATTACTGATGGTCGTGCATCGGTCATTCACAACTCAGGCTGGCTCTATAACTATAGCGAGTTGGCGATGGACGGTGATCTGATCGTGAACTACTCGCGTATCGACCCTAACAGCGGCGCCCGCTATTGCCTCATGAACTTCGGTGTGATCAGTGCATTTAGCGGCAGTAATATTCATTCGCGCGGTTGTATCGATGGCCAGACGACGGGGAGGCTGCATTTGCATCGTGGCGCCAAAATGTACAACAAAGCGGATGCAATTTACCGCGGGATGCGAGACCGGATCGACGGTGAGTTCGAGAACTGGATCCTCGGGTACGCCGAGTTCGGCAATACGACCATCGGCACGCTGGGAGCCATTTCGAACCGCGGCAGAATCAGAGCGACTCGCGACTTCTTCAATATCAATGAGGACGCCGACTTAACCGTTCACTACGGCGGTGAGTTTCTCGTCCAAGCATCTACGTTTCGCGTGGACGGAATTGCGAGCTTCGCAGGTGGTGACCTGGATACGACTCAACGAACCGTCGCGATCCAAGTCGGCACTCATGGCGCGATTCGTATGACCGGCGAGTCGGTGGCGAGGCATAGCAGCCTAACGACCACTGTAGCGAACGACGGTGGTATCGGCGTGGAGTGCAAAGCGACCTGGCAGCAAACCGCGAGTCAT
>JBCAZE010000007.1:0-43867 GCA_039700805.1 Pseudomonadota bacterium
GCTTAAACACCAGCGCGTGGCGTGTTCGTTGGAATCGCTCGAAGCCGCGTTAGCCTTATTAGTTGATCGTGGCCAATTAAAACGGAAGATCATGCCGGACGGCCAGACGCTGTATCAGCATGTTGACGCGTGATGTTAAGCGGATTGCCCAACCGCTAAAGTGATAGTCTTTCAAGCGGTGATACGGGGACGCGATGGTGAACAATGCGATGAACGAACAAGCGAAGCTCAAAGATGGCTCAGAGTGGGCCGAGCATGAAGACCACATCATTGGTAACGAGACGGGCCTTCGAAATCTGATCGCGGCCTGCGAAGCGGCGCTTAAGGATGGCGCTTATGACAGTCAGTATCTTGGGGACTACGTTGGCGTCAAAAAACTTGACGACGCATGGTTTGAGAAACCATCTCGTTCGAGCACGTCATTTTTCCAAAACGCACTACTTGGCATCATGATCGTTGCCGTGATCGTTTTTGCGCTGATTGGCATCTACACGACGGTTGGCGCGTCGGTGTAATCCTTCGGAACTGTTACCAGAAAGCACGCGAATGCAGTCGAGCCACGCACTGATTTTCCCGATGTTTGTGCACGTTGCATGGACGTTCTTATTGTACGGCGCGTTGACGGTGGCGCGTGCGCCTGTCGTGTGGAAGTTCGGCTTGTCAGTCGATGGGAAGAACCCGTTTGCTGATATTGAGCCACGTGTCAGTGCGAATCTTCGAAACCAATTCGAGTGGCCGCTGTTCTTTCACATCGTTTGTTTATTGCTCATCGTCAATCCGACCTGGTTCACACCGGTGCATGTCGCGTTAGCCTGGGTATTCATCACCGGTCGGTTGCTGCACAGTTTGGTGCAAGTATTCACCGCTAACGTTCGGGCGCGTGGCCTGGTGTTCACAATCAATTTCCTCGCTGTGTTGGCGATGTGGATCCTCGTTGTTTTTGGTCGTTGACGACGCCATGACGTCATCGATGACGCAGCATCTCTAAATGCCACTTAAGCACATGGAGCGCTAGGTGATTCGGCAGATCGAAGACATAGCGATCATTGGTGGTGGCATTGGCGGGCTCGCGTCCGCCATTCTGTTCGCGCGGCGTGGTTGTACTGTCACAGTCTACGAGCAAGCGGACGGGCCTGGTCCTGTCGGCGCGGGCTTTCTGCTACAACCGCCAGGGCAGGCGGTGTTGAAACACCTTGGCGTGCTCGATGACATTTTGTTGGATGCGGTGCCGATTTTCGGACTCGAATCGAAGACGACATCGGGATACAAGATTCTCGATCTCGACTATCGGCGACTTGGTGGCATCGCTCGCCACGGTCTCGGCGTGCAGCGTCGGACGATCTACCAAGCGCTCTACGAAAGAGCCAATGCACTCGACAACGTCCGTTTTCGATGGGGCGGTGCCGTCAGCCATTGCGCGAGTCATGCAGACGGCGTAGTCGTCGACACAGAAGGTGAGCGCGGCACCCACGACTTTTGTGTGCTTGCATCTGGATCCAATAGCGGTCTTGGCGCGTCGCTGTTTTCCAATCGTGTTCATCATCAGTATGCGTGGGGCTGTGTTTGGAGCACGATCGATCTACCCTATGGGTTCTCACCCGATCTGTTGCATCAGCGATGTCATCGCGCCGATCGAATGATGGGTATATTGCCGGTCTTGAAATACGAGGGCGGTTATAAGGCTGCGTTGTATTGGAGCGTTAAGATCGCGAATGTCGAGGACGCCGGAGACGCAGAATACGCTGCGATCAAGCAACAGATCATCGACTTCTGGCCGGAAGCTGCGTCGAGCATCGAACCTCTGGCAAAAGATGATTTCATTGCCGCAATGTATCGCGACGTTTGGACCCCTAGGCCCTTTCGCGAGCGCTTGATCATGATCGGCGATGCGTGCCACGCAACCAGCCCTCAACTCGGCCAGGGCTGTACGATGGCATTGCTCGATGCGTACTGCCTTGCACAATGCTTCGATTCGAATGATTCAATAGAAATCGCACTCAATCGCTGGTGGCGACTGCGAAAACGACAACTTCGCTACGTGCGGCAGCTGAGTCGGTTCCTAACGCCGTTGTATCAGTCAGACCATGCACTTTTTGGCGCATTCAGAAATACGATAGTCGCGCCATTCGGCAAACTGCCGGGGTTTTATCGTCTGCAACTAAAGACGCTGGCGTCGGAAGTGTTTCTTGAGGCACCAGACCGTACTCGCTGATCGTTTCCTACGATGCCATGAAGCACCTTCATTGACATATTTTCACAAACATGCAAATATCAGAACGTGGACTCAAAGCACCGACAAGAGCTAGCTGACCTGCTGAAAGCGTTGGGCGAATACAACCGTCTTTCACTGGTCTACCAACTGTGCCAATGCGAGCGCCCGCAGAATGCGATGTGCCTTTGCGAATGCTGCAGTGTTGATGCATCCGTGGTCTCGCGTCATCTGAAAGTACTCGCCCAAGAGGGCGTGGTGCAGATGAAGAAGAAGGGCAGAGAACGTATTTACTCTCTGAACCGAGCTGAGATCGCTCACAAGCTGCGAGAGTTCGCTGATGAGATCGAGGGAGGCCTCGAAGCTAAATCTGCATGAGGAAGGGTACGATGACCGAAAAACAATGTAAGTGTGACTGCAAAGACAAACGGTGCTGTGTGGAAAAATCCTGTAAGTGCTGTGCAAAAGAATGCTGCTGCTAAGCTTCGTTCTAACTCTGCACCAAGACGGCCGCTCTGCGGCCGTTTTTGTTTTTAGCTCAAATCGCTATGACACCTCGCCAAAGCCGACGTCACTGCCAGAATCAGCAAATTTCTTGTTGACTCGTTCAATAGGAATCACCGCAAAAATTGTCTTTGCGCTCTCGATGCCATCGTTGAAACATCGAGCATGCATGCTTATAGAGGCATCTCACTGGAACTAATAGCGCATGCTTAGCGACTAAACAGACCTGCGTTATCAATTCTTGGCGTGTGCCAAGACGACGGGGCATGTTGATGTTCAGGCACCTTGCGTTTGATCTTAAAGACATTCAGCTGGCTTTGCTCGCAAGCGTCATCATCGGCTTCCTTTTCATCATCATCGCGGCACCGGTGATGCATTGCCCGCGCACACTGTACGTCGCCAATGACCTCAGAAGCCTCGAAACAGCATTAACCCTCTATTGGTTGGACCATGGTTCATTTCCTGAGACGTTAGAGGATTTGTTACGGGTGGATGATCTTGAGAGTTGGCGACCACGGCTCAATGACCTGTGGGGAAATGACTATCGCTATCGTCGTATCGGCGAGCAATACCTACTCTATTCGATCGGCCCCGATGGCGTCGATCAGGCAATGCAAGGCGACGACTATCATCTTGGTATTCCCGCGGGCGAATACATTCTCGATCGAAAAAGCTTGGCCGAGGAGTTCCAAGGAGTGATGTTCCTGATCTCGGTCTTCGTGTGGCTCGCAAGTGGCGCGATTCTCGGACTGTATTGGGTCACGTGGTCGATACGCGCCGCCTATCGGCACATCGTTGGCATCAGTTGATCGAGCGCCTTTGCTATCATGTCTGTGGGGGAGGACATGCGGGTCCAATGCGCACACGACACATAGAAATTTTCCATGCGATCTACGCGGCGGGATCGATCAGTCAGGCGGCGAGCGTGCTGAACGTATCGCAGCCCGCACTATCAAAAGCGCTCCGCATAGCCGAACAAGAGATTGGGTTCGCGCTGTTTGAACGCGTGGCGTCTGGTCTTGTGCCAACCCGTGAGGCCGACGAACTCTACGCCGCCGCTTCGCGCGTCAAGTCCGAACTCGCCTCGTTCCAGGCCGTCGCGCGCGATGTTCAGCTGCGCCGTCGTACTTCTGTCCGCATCGCGATGGCGCCGAGTATTGCGATGTCTGTCGGTGCGAATGCCGTCGCCACGTTTGCCGAGCGCTACCCCGACATCAATCTTCATGTGGAAACCATGCATTACGACGAAGTGGTCGCTGCACTGCGTGATGAGTTGGTAGACGTCGCGGTGATGTACCACCCGACTAGCCGCCGTGGGTTGCGCGTGGTGCCTTTGACCGACGGAAAGTTTGTGTGTCTTGTGCAAGCCGGTACACCGCTAGCCCGTAAACCCACGGTGTCGGTCGACGATCTTGCCGGGCATCCGATTATTCAGTTGAGCACACAAGCGCCTTTAGGTCAGCTTTTGAGTCAACATGTCGATTCGAATCAAGCGCCGAGCCGAATCATCGTGGCGAACACCTATTATCTGGCGTTATCGATGGCTGAAAGAGGCCTTGGGCTTGCCGTTGTCGACGAATTCGCCGCGCGACTGGCCACCAGCGATCAAATCGCTGTCGTTCCACTGGAGGCTGGGCCAACATTCGAGGTGGGTGCGGTCCTTCGTGATGGCCATCGGCTGTCGAAAGCTGAGTCTGAGTTGCTCGACGATTTTACTCGGGCCCTTGACGCCTAAAAGCAGCCCATAACCAAAAGCTATACCCCTCCGTAAAATTGTCGCTTGCTGGCAACGCAGTGCTTATGCGACTTTCGTCGACGTTAGATAAGAACTGAGGGGACACCGCAATGATTCGTAGGAAGATGCTGCTTGGCAGTGCTTTGATATTCGCTGTGCCGAGCGTTGCGCTCGCGCAACAGAACGAAGCCAATGGAGAGGACGAGACACTCGAAGAGATCGTCGTCGTTGGTACACAAATCAAAGGTTCAGATATCGCCGGCGCACTACCGGTATCGGTGTTGAATTCCGAAGATATCGAGCTCACCGCGGCAACGAGTGGTGATGAATTACTGCGCTCGATCCCCCAGGTCGGCGCTGTCTCATTTAATGAAGCGTCATTTACTGGCGTTAACGGTGCGCGCGGCGACATCGGTTCGATTAACCTGCGTGGTATTGGTACCGGGAATACGCTGGTACTACTCAACGGTCGGCGGATGGTCTTGCATCCCGGTACGCAGACGGAAGACTTTGTTCCTGTCGTAACGGTCAACTCGAATGCGCTGCCGATCACCGGAATTGAGCGCCTTGAGGTGCTGCGCGATGGTGCTGCGGCGATCTATGGCACCGATGCGGTCGCGGGTGTGATCAACACGATTACGCAGACCGATTTCGAAGGTTTGTCCGTTTCACTGCGAAACAGCCAGGCTGCACGCAGCGATATGGATGAATGGACCGGCACGCTGAAGTGGGGTCGTGACTTCAATGAAGGTCGCACCAACGTGTCCGTGTTTGCGAATTTCCTCGATCGCAGTTCTATGCCCGCAACGGACCGCGAATACTCGGGTACCGAAGATCTGCGGACCTTTTTCGTAGGCACGCCTTTTGAGGGCGATACGCAGCTCCGCAATTTGAGTACACAGACGCAGTTTGCTGAGTTCCGGGCCATTGGTGGAGCGATTGCCGCTATCGGCGACGACGACTTCCATATCCAACCCAGCACGTTCGATGGCTGTTTGGTTGAACTCGGCAATGGTGTCTGCGCCGATAACGGCGGCAGCATCGATACCGCCCTGCGGCTGAATCGCTCGCGCTATCGCGATATTGTCGGCAACACAAAACGTCAAAACATCATGGCGTTCGTGAATCACGATTTCGAAGGCGGCACACAATTCTTCGGTGAGTTCACGTACTACCACTCCGACTACAACAAGCAACGTGAGACGGCGCAGATTCTCTCGAGTGGTCGATTCGCTGTGCCAGCGACCGCCTTCCACAACCCATTTGGTGTTGATCTCGAGATTCGCGACTACCGGGCGCTCGATGCGGGCCCGCGGATGATCGACGTTGAGAACGACAGTTTCCGCGTCTTGGGCGGACTGCGTGGTGATGCAGGCGACTGGAGTTGGGAGGCCGCCGCACTGCATTCGAAATCCGAGACAACAGATATCACCAACCGCATGAGCACCACGTTGTTCCAGCAAGCGATTGCGCGCACCACCCCCGATGCCTACAACATTTTTGCAGGCGGTGGTTTGACGGATACCGATGCCCCGAACACAACGGCTAACTCGCAAGCAACGATCGATAGTTTCATCGTCCCTGTGTCGCGTATCGGCAGCACAGAGCTGACGCTCGTTGATCTGAAACTTTCAAACGGCAACCTGATGTCGATGCCAGCCGGTGAGCTTGGAATCGCGTTTGGTGTTGAGCTTCGCCGTGAAGAGTTTGTGGATGATCGTGATCAACGTCTCGATGGCACCATTCAATTTACCGACATCGTGACCGGCAATGTGATCGGTAGTGATGTGGTTGGCTCGAGCCCAACCCCAGACACTCGCGGTGCGCGCGATGTCGCATCAGCCTACGTTGAATTCGCGGTGCCGCTGGTATCCGACGAATGGGATGTGCCGTTGGTTCACAGCCTCGACGCTCAAGTCGCGGTTCGCGCAGAAACCTATTCCGACGTCGGCAGCGTCACCAAGCCCAAGTTTGCACTTGCGTGGTATCCGCATCCTGACTTCCAGGTGCGTGCTGCTTACTCCGAAGGCTTCCGGGCGCCGAACCTCGAGCAGATCAACGCCACCGGCATCCGTCGTGTCAACGGTGGCCGCGAAGACTGGATCACTTGTGAAGCAACCGCACGGGCCAATGGCACGGCGTTCGACACGGGTGATTGTGATGGTGCGTCGATCGAGAGTGTTCGCTCCGGTGGCCCCGATCTTCGTCCAGAAGAGAACGAGAACATCACGCTTGGTGTTGTATTCCAGCCGTCGTTTATCGAAGGTCTGACGCTCACCGTCGATTGGTGGCAGATCGAACAGACGGATGTCGTCGGTATCTTTGGTGATCAGAACCAAATTTCTTTGGACTATTTGTTACGCCTGCAAGGCAGCTCGAACCCGAACGTTGTGCGCGGTGCACCTGACGCAGATGCGATTGCGTTGTACACAGCTGCTGGTTTGACGCCCGCCGGTGAGATCATCGAAGTTCGGGATAGTTACACGAACCTGACACCACGCGAGTTCGAAGGTATCGATTACGGCATTCAGTACAGCCTGGATACACAGCGTTTCGGAAACTTTGATTTCTCCTTCAATGCGGCGCAACTCGACACAGCGTTCCAGGAGCCGGCACCGCCCGCGGCGCAATTGTTGGCTGCGATCGATGCAGGAACGATCAACGACGCCGTTGATGTGCCCGGATCACAAGATCTCATCGAGCAAAACGGCAGACCGGAATGGCGCTCAACGGCAAGCGTTCGGTGGCGCAATGGTCAGTGGGGCGCTGGCGCGTTCTACACCTACGTCGGTGAGGTTGTCGATACCTCTGTGACTGGCCCTAACGGCGAGATCTTTGTCGTCGATGCTTTTGACACGCTGGCCGTCTATGGCCAATACACGTTCAAAGACTGGCTCGGCGGCGACACGCGTCTAAGAATCGGTGCACGCAACGTGTTTGATGAAGACCCACCTATCGCAGACGAATTCGCCAGCGGCTACTTTGACTTTCTGCATACCAACCGCGGCAGATTCGTTTACTTCGACATCCTAAAAGACTTCTGATCTTTCGATAACCGATCGCTGCGGCATCGCCGCAGCGATCGGCAACGAGGAACAGCTATGCATATTGTCGTAATTGGTGCAGGCGTCGTCGGTGTTACCACCGCCTACGTCCTCGCCAGGGACGGTCATGCAGTCACGGTGATCGAACGTGCGCCGCAAACGGCGATGGAAAGCAGTTATGCGAACGGAGGGCAGCTCTCGTTTGCGTTTGCTGCGCCGATGGGTACACCGTCTCTGCTGACCAAGTCTCTCGGTATCCTGGCGGGACGCGATCCGGCTTTCAATTTGTCGCCAGGGTTTTTGTTGAAGAACCTCGGTTGGTCAGCAAGATTCGCTTATGCCTGCCTGCCGCGACCCGCACGCCAGTACGGCCGCGAGTTGCTCGACCTGACGGCCGCATCTAAATCGGCATTCGATCGCCTCGCGGCGGAGACGGATACGCAATTCGAACGCCGACAATCGGGTAAGTTAATCATCTTTGAATCCCAGCGTGCGCTGACGTCGGCCCATCAGGGGTTCTCTGCGCGCGGCTTATCAGTCGATCGTCTCGATCGCGGAGGTTGTGTCGAGATTGATCAACATCTCTCCGATGTTTCGGGCGGTCTCGCAGGCGGTCTTTGGATTCCAGAGGATGAAGTTGGCGATGCAGAACGTTTCAGCCGTCAATTAGCTGATGTCAGCCACAAACGTTACGGCGTGCGGTATTTGTTTAATGAGAGTGTTGATGCGATCACAAGCGATCATTCAAGTTTGAGAATCTCTACGTCGAATGGGCGTGAATTTGAGCCAGACGCAGTCGTCATGTGCACCGGTGCCGCTGGCAAGAAGCTGCTCGCTCAACTGGGCATCGACTTACCGATTGTTCCGGTTACCGGCTACAGCCTTACCGCGCCGCCGGGGCCCGCTGCGCCGAGCGTTGCAATTACCGATGCTGATCGAAAGTTCGTCTGCTCGCGCATCGGCGATGTGGTACGAATCGCCGGGTTCGCCGACTTCGGTTACGCCGATGATGAGACGCGTCGACAGCGTATCGCGGACCTGATCCGTGTTGCACGAACGCGATTTCCGGATGCTGCGGACTATGAACACCTTCTATCGACTTGGACTGGCGTACGGCCAGCGACGCCGACATCGTTGCCAATCGTTGGCCCGTCTCGAGTGCCATCGGTCTATCTCAATATGGGGCACGGCATGTATGGTTGGACGTTATCAACAGCGACCGCAGAATTCCTCGCCCGCGAGATTGGCGCACCACCGAGAAAACAGCATGCAGCGTAATCGGACCAAGACATTCATGAAACCCATCGGCATCATCATCGCCGCAACCTTGCTATCGGCCTGTATCTCAGCGCCAGACCATCGTCTGTCCGCAGTCTGTGAGACGGACACGGTGCGGCTCGATGCTGATTTTGATGGCGGTGGGATGCTCGGCTGCGAAGTCGGTCGTGACGATGTCATCGACGTTTGGATTCGACCGGAAGATATGCCGATCAATCCCAGCCCTTGGTATGCCGTCAGGGCGACACCCAAATCAGCAGGTCGTGTTGATCTTCGGTTGCGGTATGAACATCACCCACATCGCTATCGCCCGAAGGTTCGCACTGCGAATGGTGACTGGCTACTCGTGCCAGAAACCGATGTCGAGATTAGCCGCAAAGGACATCGCGTCGATATTGCACTGACGCTGCAGCAAGATCCTGTTTTCGTTGCAGGTCAGGAGCTATTAACGGTCGATGACTATGACCACTGGATGGCAGATCTATCTTCGCGAGATACGGTCAGTCTCGTGGAGATTGGGGAATCACGCCAAGGGCGTCCGATCAACATGATGTTCACCGAACCCACCGAGGCAGCGTTAGGCTCGGTGATCTTGGTCGGCCGGCAGCATCCACCGGAAGTGACCGGCGCGCTGGGCATGTTGGCTTTTGTTGAAGAGGTTCTCGGTGACTCAGCACTCGCCGTCGCGTTCCGAGCCCGATTTGGATTGACGATCGTACCGTTGATGAATCCGGATGGTGTGACGCTCGGCCATTGGCGTCACAACACGGGTGGCGTCGATCTGAACCGCGACTGGGGTCCGTTTACACAGCAGGAGACAATCGTCGTTCGCGATGTCATCGATGCGTTGGCAGCAAACCCAGAGACTGCGCCGGTCTTCTTTCTCGACTTTCATTCAACCCGACGCAATGTGTTTTACACGCAGTTCGTTGGCGAAGACGGCACGGACTACGGCTTCACTGCGGAGTGGTTGTCACGCAGTCGAGCGCGCCTGCCGAACTATCAATTTGAGCGTGCGGAGCGTTCGCAAACAGAACTCCCGACCTCGAAAAACTATATGCATGGCCGATTCGGCATTCCTGCGATCACCTACGAAGTCGGCGATGAGACAGATCGGGCGGCATTGACAGAAGGTGCTCGCGTTCTCGCCCAGGAAATGATGCAGGTCTTGCTGGAAAGGCACTCAACGCCGTGAATCGCCTTCGGTCGTTCTTAGCGGTTGCGTTGACAGCAACATGTGTTGCTTGCGCGTCACCCAACCAGCCTGCTGACTTCATCATCACGGGTGGCCGCGTTATTGCCGGCGATGGATCGATCAGCGGTTCCTCCGACGTTGTCATCGTAGGTGATCGTATCGTCGCGATCGGCCCACGTGCGAGGCGAGACTACGATGCAGCAACAACGATCGATGCGACTGGAAAAGTCGTGTCGCCGGGGTTCATTGATCCGCACACCCATGCTTTGTCGGGTCTTCGTGCGCTGAAGCCACCGCAACCACTGGCTAACTATCTGACACAAGGCGTCACGACGCTGGTGATCGGGAACGATGGTGGCGGTCCAGCAGATATTGCCGGGCAGCATCAACGCATCGACCAATTGTCTGTCGGACCCAACATCGCCACCTTCGTTGGGCACAATGCGGTTCGAGAGGCTGTTGTTGGTTTGGACAATCGTTCCCCAAGCGCTGCGGAGCTCGAGCAAATGCGGTCGTTGATTGACCAAGCGATGCAGGACGGTGCGCTTGGTTTATCCGCAGGACTCTACTATCCACCCGGTGTGTACGCACAAACCGCCGAGGTCGTAGCACTCGCACAAGTCGCGGCGGGTTATGGCGGTTTGTACGAGAGTCATATTCGGGATGAAAGCAGCTACACGATCGGTCTGCTGGGTGCGATCGATGAGGCATTGACGATTGGTCGGGAAAGCGGCGCCGCCGTTCATATCGCGCACATCAAGGCACTCGGGGTCGACGTTTGGGGTCAAAGCGAAGCGGTGATTGCACGGATCGAAGCGGCAAGATCGGCCGGGCAAGTGGTGACCGCCGATCAGTACCCTTGGCAGGCGTCGGGTACGCGACTGCGCAACGCGCTGTTGTCCGGTTGGTCACGCGCTGGTGGCAACGATGCCTTACAAGCGCGCTTGACCGACGCGACGCTGCGAGCTCGTATCGCGTCGGATATGAAAGAGAACCTCCGTCGGCGCGGCGGCGCCGACGCGATTCTGCTCACATCCGGTCCGCATGCAGGCGTAACACTCGAAGCATTGGCTGCGCAGCAATCGCAGTCGGCGATTAATGCGGCGTTGGCTCTGATTGAGACAGGTGAGACGCGGATCGCGTCATTCAATATGAACGCTGAGGATATTGAGCGATTTATGGTGCAGCCCTGGGTCGTGACAAGCTCCGACGGCACCGTCGGCCATCCTCGGTTGTACGCCAGCTTTCCGCAAAAGTATGCGCGCTACGTTCGGGAGCAGCAGGTCATCTCGATAGAGGCGTTCATTCAGCGCAGCAGTGCCGATACTGCGGCGATCCTGAATCTCTGCGATCGGGGGGTATTGCGCCCTGGCGCATTTGCGGACGTGATTGTCTTTGATGCAGAGACATTCGCCCCGCGCGCTGATTTCCGCGCACCGGATCGACTGTCCGTTGGTGTCAATGAGATGTTGATCAATGGCCGGCATGTGATCGCTGATGGTGAGCTGACCGGCATTTATCCTGGGCGGGCCATTCGTCGTGATGATTGCTCGCCGACTGACGGTAGAATCGTGAAATGAGCATTGCAAAAGACAGCACTTCGGCCTGGCAGAAGTATTGGTTTGGCGTCGCGTTATGGAAGCGCATTCTATTAGCGCTGGTTTTGGGCGTTGTTGTTGGATTGTTGTGGGGCGAAGGTGCCGCGTCGATTCAGTGGATTGGCGACGTCTTTTTACGCGGTATCCGGATGTTGGTCGTCCCGCTAATCCTGACGACACTGGTGTCAGGGGTTGTTGCGATGGGTGATCCGGCCAAGCTCGGCTCCATCGGCTCGAAAGCACTTGGGCTCTATTTGCTCACGACCGCTCTCGCGATCGTCATCGGCATGACATTCGCTGTCCTTGTTCAGCCCGGTGAGGGCGTTGTGTTGAGCCAAGCAGCACCAAAGGCACTGGGTGAGAATATTCCGTTGAGTCAACGACTCTTCGAGATGATTCCCATCAACCCTTTCGCCGCGCTCGCTGAAGGCAATGTTTTGGCGGTCATCGTCTTCGCTATTTTGCTAGGCGTTGGGATCTTACTCGTTGGCGAGAAAGCGAAGACTCTGCGCGACGGCTTCGATGGAGCGGCCGAGGTGATGCTGAAACTGACGTTCCTCGTCATGGAGCTGGCTCCGTTTGGTGTGTTCGCTTTGATCGCCGTCGTGGCGGGATCACAAGGAGCGGTTGCTTTGCTGCAAGTGATCAAGCTTGCGCTCGCTGTATACGGCGCTTGTATCGCGCACATCGTGATCGTTCAGTACGGCATGATTACGTTCCTAGCAAGGTTGTCGCCGCTGCCGTTTATTCGCGGTGTCGTGGATCCGCAGTTGCTTGCGTATTCGACATCGTCCAGCGCGGCGACACTGCCCGCCACAATGGCTGCAGCGGAAGAAAATCTTGGTGTTGGGAAATCTGTAAAGTCTTCCGTCCTGCCACTCGGCGCGACGGTCAATATGGACGGCACGGCTTTGTACGTCGGCATCGTGTCGATTTTCGCGGCTCAAGCATTCGGCGTGCCGCTTAGCATGGGTGACTACTTGACGATCGGACTGACGACGACTTTGGTTTCTATCGGCACGGCGTCGGTGCCCTCTGCGTCGCTATTCCTATTGGCTGCCGTATTGACCAGCATCGGACTGACGGAAGCACAAACCGCGATCGTCGTCGGCTTCATTCTGCCCTTTGATCGCTTGCTAGACATGATGCGCACGGTCGTCAACGTGACTGGCGATCTCGCTGTTGCTACAACGATCGCGCGTTACGATGATGATCTCGATAGAGACATCTACGAGCGCCAGCCAGAAGTGTGATGCTAACGGCTGATGATGCGGCGGTCAGCGATCACCAATGGATGCCGGGTATGTGTGGCACGATGTCCCAGCTGATGAGCATGATTGTCAGAAACCCGTAGCTCGCCGCATAAGCGGTGTAGTGCAATTTCCGGATCAGATTCCATTGTGTGCTTTTCCAAGCGAATGGCACACCGATGACCATCAGCACACCGACCAAAGCGGCCAAGGTGGCCGCGGTTGCGATCCATAGCAGTATCGCGGGTGGCCAATCGTCAAAAATCTCGGCAAAGCTTAGGTCTTGAACGGAAGACACATCACCGCTCAGTACCCCGATCCAGATGAACGGTGCGAGGCCCAACAGCGCGAGCAGTGACAACCATCGTCCGGCATTGGTGGATTCTCTTTGCTGACGTAGGCGTCGCCAAAGCCCCAACCAACTCGCAATCGCCAGCGCGATGGTGACCATCAGCGCGGTTTGAACGGTTTTCGGATTGGACCAGAACGTGACGGGTTCAAGATGTGTTGAGCCGAAACCACCCATGAGTCTGGCAATACTGCCGTCTTCGTTCCTGACAACCGCGAGTCGAGCACCGTCGCGATTCTCCCAAAGATCGTCTCCAATTCGTTGATAGGCGGCGCGGCTGCCACTGATGAGATAGCCATCTTTGGCGCCGATCTCGAGCGCACCATCAAACAATGCGAGCGCCTTTTGAAGACCGTTCATCACGCGCCGATTCGAGATATATGCTCCAGCGATTTCTTCGGCCGCTTCCTGATCGGACTCGGGTGGTGTTGTGCGTAGATAGAACCCCTCGCCATCCCGCGCAGCAATAAAGTAGTCGAACACACGCTCCGGGAGGCCAGACAACGGTTGAAACGAGTCGCTAGTATTCTGCGAGATGAACACGCCAACACCTAAGTCAGGAGACACGAGAAAGTTGGAATAAAACGCATTGATCGATCCGGTGTGCCCATAGAACAGTGTGTTGCGATACGGCACATCGGCGAAGCCATGCGCACGGGTTGGCGCGCCCGGCACTTCATCGAAGTGTCGACTGCGCATCAATGCGTAGGACGCATCCGACATCAATCGGACGCCGTCAAGATCACCTTGATTCAAATGGAAACGCATCCAGCGGGCCATATCTGCTGCCGTCGTTGTGATCCCACCGATGGGCGCGAAGGCGCCGAGATCTACTTGCGGGACTTCTTCCGGCCCTGTCTTCTTTACTCGATAGTTTTTGGAGATTTCCGTGTCACCGGCATTCGGGCTGTTCTCGGTTAGAACGGTCGCCGTCATGCCGAGTGGCTCAAGAATGTCGCGGTACAAAAACGTCTCGAATGTCTCACCCGTGACGTCTTCGATGATCAGTGCCACAAGATTCGAACCCCAATTCGAGTAGGCCGCACGCTCACCACGCGCGAATGATTGCACCGGCTGAGAGGCCTTCATGGCCTCTTCGATGTCCATCGCCGCGATCTCGGGCGTAAACAGATCGAGGCTTTCCTCAAAGCCAGCGCGGTGTGTCATCAAATCGTTGAGCGTCAGCGGGCGTTTGCCCGGTGGTAGTTCGAGACGCTTCAGATAGTCGTTGACGTCGCGATCGAGGTCGAGCTCCCCACGATCGACGAGGATCATCGCGGCGGTCCAGACAAATGTTTTTGAGATTGACGCCACATAGAATCGCGTAGTCTCGCCACTGACGGGTACACCGTTTTCGACATCGGCGTAACCATAGCCTTTCGCGAAGACAACACGATCGGGACGGACGACCGCGACCGAGTAGCCTGGGGCAGCGTGCAGTTGTCGATACGTTGCCATGACACCGTCGACGTAGGCTTCCAGTGCGATGTCTTCCCTTGACGGTTCATCAACTGCCAACGACGCGGTCGCCGTGTCCGTCGCCGCCTCGATGACGATCTCTTGAGCGATAACCACGGGATGCAACAGTCCCGCAAGAATAAGTGCTAATCCCCAACGCATGTTCACGCTCCCCTGGTGTCTGCATCGAGCGTAGGGTGTTCATGAAGAAGGTGCAAGGGTGCTTATCGATCACGAATAGTGGTCACAGGGCTGACAATTCGCGGTAGTCAGCCACGATCGCTCGCGACCGCTGAGCGTCTATATTTCGTCCTCGGCATCGCTTCAATGCCAGTCTCTACGCTGAATTAAGAGCTTCTTAAACTTTTCCATAAGTCTTGAGGGCGCGGTGCGCGCACGCTTGACCTCGGTTTCGAATCTATATGGGAGAAGACTATGCAAGCGGTTAAGCGACAGTCGGGATTGTCATTATACGTTGGTATCGGCGTGCTTATGAGTGGTTGCGGCGGTGGTGGTGGCGAGGAGGCCGTCGCGCTGCCGCCAGTACCAGAGCCGCCCCCGGTGAGTGATATCACTGAGGGAGTGTTCAAAGACAGCAACGTGGGTGGGCTTTCGTATGTGTCTGGGAGTCAGTCTGGCGTGACGACCGAGGAAGGCCGGTTTACGTGCGAGACGGGTGGAACGATTACTTTTTCAATTGGTGCTGTGACGCTCGGCACCGCGGACTGTGCAACCTTGCTGTCGCCGGCTTCACTCATCGGCGATGGCACACTGGATGCGCCGGGCGTTCTCAATATGGCGAGCTTGATGTTCATGCTCGATAGCGATGAGGACGAAACGAATGGACTGTCTATATCCCCTGGCTTGCAAACAATGGCAGAGAGTTGGCCAGCGATCGATTTCACTGCTGACGATTTCTTTGCCGAGCTGACGGTACCGCTGTCCGATATCGCATCGGTGGAACAACGCATGCCATTCAACTGGACGGAGGTGCCGACACTGCTGCGCGATCATCTGGAGCGCACGCTGGGCTGTGCGTATTCCGGCGTATTCGTTGGGCAGTTGGCGGGTGACAGTGACGGGGCGGTTGTCATTCGCGCCCATCGTGAGGTCTTTTACAGCAATGCTTATGACCTCGAGTGGATTGCGTACGATCCCGCCGAGGGGCAACGATCAACCATCGCACGCTTCGATGTACAAATGTCACCGACCTTCGAAACTAGCATCATTAACGATCCGACAGAGATTACCGGCCGTTTTGAAACCTCAGACACCATTCGCGGCACTTGGACGTTACCGAGAGAGAATGCGAGCGGCACCTTTGTTGCCAATCGCTTGGGCACCGATCGGGCAGCACAGCGTTTTAGTACGAGTTTTTCGACCAATGACGGCGGTTTCGGTGTCATGGCGTTGGAAGTGGATGGCGACCAAGTCACTGGTGAGGCGTTCGAGATTACCGAGCGAGTGAGTTTCGATGTTATCGGTACGATCAGCGGCGATGATCTGGTGCTGACGGCGACCGCTGGAACCGAGACGATCAACGCCACGGGCGAGATCCGGCGACGTTCATTCAATGCGGACTTCTCGGAAGTGTCCGGCAGTCTCGATATCGGTGGTTCGTTCTTCGGCCGAGGCTGCCCACTCAATTGACAGCCGCGCCACGCATGACTTGCACAATTCGCTCGAATCGCGGGTCGTCTCGAAGCGGTGCGTAGATGGGTTCTGTCGCCACATAGCAAAGGCCAAATTCGCGCTCTTCCAGTGCCGTGTCGAGGGCAATGAAGGCCTGGTCCGTTGCGCCAGTCCATGCATAGACCATCGCAAGGTGTGTCGCTTTGGCGTCGCTCGCATTGTCGAGCGTGGTATCCCGCAGGGCAATGGCCTCTTGCTGGCGTCCTGCGCGAGCGAGTGCAATGACATGATGTGCAGCGATTCGGGTTGCGGCAGGCGCTTCGGCGCTGAGCGTATCCAGCATCGCGATAGCATCATCATGTTCGCCGATACTCGAGCGGATTTTCGCTGCGGTGAGTTTCGCTTCAGTGAAGTTCGGCGCCATTGTCAGCGCATCGTCGGCCAGTCTGAGCGCTGGCGCTAGCTCGTCGGCGGCCAAAAAATGTTGTGCGGCAATCAAGCGCCACGTCAGGCTGTCTGGGTAGCGCCGGCTATGCTTGTCGATCTGTGCGACCGCCTGGTTTTTGTCGTAGTGCAGTAAAAGCAGCCGGGTATATGCGGGTGACGCGAAGTCGGGGGCGATCTTGAACAGTTGATCGAATGCGCGTTGTGCTAGCAGTGGTTCTCTGGCGACACAGTTGTAGTAATCACCCAGCGCCTCGTATGCCAGTGCGAGATCTGGCTGCAGCGAAACCGCTTTGATCAACGCATCGCGTGCTCGCACGCGCGTCGCGCCTGGACGAAGGACACCTTGATGAGAGCCGGCTTGCATCAGCGATCGGCCGAGTTGTGCCCAGGCCATCGCAAACTCGGGATCAAGTTGAATGGCACGTTCTAGGTTTTCGATCGCTTCGGGCATGAGCTCGGGTCGATACTGTGAGGCGAGGTAGAGACCGTTGGAGTAGGCTTCGAATGCGTCCGCATTGTTGGTGGTCGGTGGCAAGTTGACGGTTGTTTCGGTCCTATCTTCAGGTGACGTGTCTGCGCGATCGTCACCAGTGCCCGCAATCAGCGCGGTTTCAACCGCGATCGCCTCGAGCCATTGGTCTCTCAACGTGAGTACGGCGCCTGGTGCAACATCAAAGTCACGCACTGCATCGACGGAACCCTTGCGAGACCACGTGGCGCTCAACTGTAGCCCTGCTTCGCTTTCCATCAATGTGGCCTCAATCACAAGGTCGGCATCAAGCTGGCCTGCCGATACCCGATACGCTTCAGATGGGTCGGCGACGCGATACATATTGCTGCGCTCTAATAATGTGGTGGCATCGCGCGACAACGCGTGCGCTAGAGGGCGCAGCGAACGCTCGGATTCTATGCTGGTGACGACGACAAATAACCGATTGTCGGCGATCTCCTCGGGCGCATGTTGATCCCAGCCAAAGAGCCAGAGCACCGACGCCGCTAGTAACGCTGCGCTAAGCGCGATGACGCCAAGGCGGGTGCGTGCCTGTAGCGCCTCTTGAGCGACTTGACTGCGAGCAGGCGCCGCGGTCAGGCAGTAGCCAATTTTCGGTACTGTTTTGATCAATCGTTCGCCGGCATCGCTCGGTTGATCATGGAGTGCTTGTCGGAGCAGTGATACTGCGTTCGACAAAGAGGATTCCGCACCCGGAGAGCCCGGCCATACGGCATCCATCAATGCGTCTCTGCGCACCGGCTTCTCCGGTGTCTCGCATAGTTGCATCAGCAGCGCCATCACACGTGGCTCTACGACGCTGGTGTTTCCAGCATAAGTGATTTCGCGCCGTGCGGGATCGACATGGCGTCCGGCCAGTTGAAACGGCGTGTCTTTGTCGACGGTCCAGAGTTGGGTATTCGCCATGAATTTTATGCCTGGGTAATCCGGTGGAACCGGTCCCCGATAGACTAGCGAATTTTTGCAGCGATGGGGCTAGAAACTACCTTCGACATCGATTCGAAATAGTGTGCCGAACGGGCGGAAGCGCTCTTCACGGAACGCAATCTCACCAGCTACTCTGTCGACAAAGATGGTGCGCGAGAAATCATTGCTGCGGTCGAGCAGGTTGCCGATGCTGCCTCGGACGGTCATGCCAAACACATCCTTGTTCTCGACGAACCAGCGCGCAAACGGCTTGCTCTGTTTGAAAATGCTGATCTCGTCTAGACGCACTTGCGGCGCTTGTTCGTTGTAGAAGAACTCAAAGCCCGTTGCCCAGCTCGTACCCGCGAAGTCTTGGCGCAACACGAGTTCATAGTTGATGTAGTCATCATCCGAGATTCGCCGGTCGTTGCCGAGCAAAGGATCCGCGACACTGGAGTCGACGTAGCTACCTTCAAGATCCATACGGCCGCCACGCCAAGCCCAGGCATCGGTCAGTAGCGTCAGGTTGATCGATGCACCGATACGTGTCGCCGTATCGACATTGCCTGGCGCTTGACCGCCGCCTTCGATCGGAATCAAATCGACACTGTCGGAGATGTCTTCGTAAAAGCCACTCAGTGTCACCGATCCGTAGTCGCCGAGTGATTGCTGCAGCTGAAGATCGAGAAGCCAGCTTTGAGGTGGCACGAGATCGGCATTCGTGACGTTGACCCGATCTTGGTTGACGTTGACGGACGCGATAAAGTCGAAAAAGTTGAGCTGACCGACCTGGCGCTCCAGCCGAATGGACAGGTCACTTGAGTCTGTGGCTCGCCAGTTTAACGACACAAACCCTTTCGGGCGTACGAAATCTCGTGTTTGCCCAAAGGCGCCGCTTTGGCTAATTTCAGAATACTCGACGCCCAACGAAGACTGCACCTGCAACCGTTCGCTGAGTGGTCGGCTATAGCTGATGGTGATTTCAGCGCGGTCTTCTTCCACGCGTGATGAGGCGCCGGCAAGCTCAACCGGCTCGAGGACACCACTGTCATTGAGCACCGCCAACGCCGCCTCGATATCCACATAGTTCTGTGTACCCTCTAGCGACCACTGCCAGTCACCACCCAGCGCAGCATGTGTGAACTCGGCGCGCAGGACGGTCTCAGCTTCATCCGCCTCCTGATCAAACACCGAGCCTTCTAGCACTGCAGCATTGGCATCGAACAGCTGCACTTGTGAAACGGTGGGACTGGCTTCGAATCGGTGCAGACCAATCAGTTTCAGTCTGCCGCCGAAGGCATCCCATTCGTAGTCCGCGCCAACTTCGAAATTGAACTCATCTTCCGTGCGCGAGAATTCCCGGGTTTGTGCAAAACTGTCGACAGGGTCTCGCATCGAGGTTTCCTGGCCGTCAAAGAAAAACCAGTTCACCTCTCCAGTGACATTCAACACAGAGCCGCTGACGAACTCGCGTGTGAACGACCCCGCGATACCCGGCTGTTCAAATTCATCGACCGAGCTCTCTTGGCGCAAGTCGATCAGCTCACCCGTTCCGTCATAGACAAACTCGGGGCCAGCTGAGCCGAAGAAGTTCTGATCGTTGTAGACACTCAGCGTCCATTCAGCGCCTTCAAAACCCCCGGAAAGCGCGACGGAAAAATTCCGCCAGCGTGTGGGTACGTCGTCGGTACGATACTGGGGGGAGTATTGATAACGACCGCTAATCCCGGCGTCGGAACTAGTGACGACATTCAATACCTGGCCCGATAGACCACCGATATCCAGACTGGCGCCATCAACAATGTCGAGGCGCACAACGGTATCAACCGGGATTCGCCCGAGTGCCTCGACCGGGCCATTGGATTTACCTGAGATGCGTCGACCGTTAACCAGCACATTGGTGTCGGCTTGACCGAAGCCGCGATCTTGGTCGCCCTCTTCGATCGAAAAGCCGGGTACTTGTCGTGCCATGTCCAGCGCAGTCCGCGGTGCAAATCGCGAAAACGCGTCTGGCATGAAGGTTTGTCGTACGGCTTCCGGTGGGATGTCGTCGCCGAAGGCCGGCATCGGCATAGCCGCAAGCAACACACAGGTTGCAACAGCGAGTTTTGCGGTTGGCCTTCTGGACACTGACGTTTTCCTTACCTAGTGCGATGTATGACGCGTTCGTGCGCCTGAACGTTTAGAGACTTGTATCAATCCTTAACGTCTCGGACCAACAGCAACGGGACAGAGCGAGCGTTTCGCGCGATAAACGACGATCGTGCTGTGATATCGACAAAATCGACTCGGGCCGCATAGTGTACGGCGCCCACGCCTTACGGCAACTTGTCCTGTGGTCAATCTTGAAGCGCTATGACGTGTAGACGTGTATGTGCGCAAGACGTTACAGACGCCATGTGCTATCGGTCGATAATAGCTTTCGCTTTAGTCTCAGCAGGTTAGTTATAGCTAATGCGCGTTGGCGTAGAGTCTTAGCGTTTCGAGGGATACGACCTCGAGTGCGCGCTCGTGGGTTGCCTCGAGATCCACCGGTGGCGCAAACCCAGCATCGTGAGCCTCGCGCCAACGAGTCGCACATAAGCACCATCGGTCCCCGGCAACGAGCCCGGGGAAATCGTACATGGGGAGCGGCGTGATCAGATCGTTGCCACGCAGTTTGCTGAAATTCAGAAACTCGTCCGTCACGATGGCACAAATGACGTGCCGGCCGAGATCTTGGCTACCCGTTCTGCAGTAGCCATCACGATAGAAGCCGGTCACTTTTGTGCTGCAGCAAGACGCGAGCGGCCCGCCGAGTACATTGAGATTGTCAGGTTCGGCTTCTGTCATGGGTCTACGCGTCTCGAAAAGTCAGGCTAATACGGTGGGGCGGTTCTCCGGATGGATCGGCCTTGACGGTATTCACGCCATGGAACCACAGTCTTGCAGGACCGCCCATCACCAGCACGTCGCCATCATACACCGGTATGCCTGTCGCCGCGCCGACCCGCTCGCTACCCCAGATTCGAAACTCACCGGAGAGCCCGGTGGAGATGGTCACAACCGGTTGGCTGAAATCACGCTCGTTTTTATCCTGGTGCGCCGTCATCCGGTTGCCGGGTAGATAGCGATTGATCAAACAGGCGTTGGGCCGGAAGTTCTTATATCCCGCTGCCGCCGCGGCTTTGCTCGCGACTTGACGCCATGCGGCGGGCATCGGTGCCCAGGGCTTACCGGTCACCGGATCGGTCGATTGATAACGATAGCCGCGTTGATCGGATACCCAGCCAAGTTCACCGCAGTTTGTGACAGCAACGGAAATCAACTTGCCGCCGGGCGTTTTCATATTTCGGAACTCGGCACTCGAGCGAATCTCTGGCAGCGCGGCTAACAAGGCCCTCGTATCCGCAAAGCCGGCAAGCAGCGTGACACCGTCAGCAACATGTTCGACCGCTGGACGCAGAGATCGGAAAAGATCACTCATGTGATAGGTCGCTACTGTTTGCGACGCAAAAACTTAAGACCTGACCAGTCCGCGTCTACGGCGCACACTTTCACATCGACCCATCCGGTCGGTAGTAGCGTACGTCGCAGGTCGTCCTCGGTAAGGTCAATATGCATCGGTGATGACTTCTTCGGCCAGGACACCCAGAGCATCCCGCCGTCCGCAACGCGCGCTAGTGATTTAACCGCCAAAGACTCAAACGTTTTCTGGTTCTTGCAGAACAAGTGCACAATATCCGCGCGCCGAAACCGTGAGGAGATGTGCACGTCTTCAGCGCCGGCAATGAGATCAAGATAGTGACCCGGTGCGCGTATCGTGAGACATCGCATGCCAGGTTTCATGCCCAGCTTCTTGAAGAGTGGGGTACCCGAATAGCCGTGGGATTGAACCATGAACAAATTCTGGCTTACGATTTTGTGGATAACAAGTTCGCAACGCATGTGTACGGTGTCTTCACCGCGCCTTTCTTGGGCTAAAGATTTGAGGTCGACATGAAAAATGTCTGGTTATGGTGGAGTAGCGGCAAGGACAGCGCATGGTCATTGCATACCTTGCTGCAAGACCCTGATGTGCAAGTGACGTCGTTAGTCACGTCGGTCAATATCGTTGCTGAGCGTGTTGCGATGCACGCAACACGTCGGACGCTCCTCGAAGCGCAAGCCAGCGCGCTTGGTGTACCGATTCGAATCATGCCATTGCCTTGGCCGTGTCCGAATGGTGCCTACGAAGCGGAAGCGGCCAAAGTCATCGCCGCCGCCGAAGCGGCAGGTGTGACGCATATGGCGTTTGGTGATTTGTTTCTTGAGGACATCCGTGCCTACCGCGAAGGGCTTCTCGCCGATTCATCGATCGTACCGATATTCCCGCTGTGGCAGCAAAACACAGCGGCGTTGGCCCGTGAAATGATCGATGGCGGAATCGCCGCGTACTTGACTTGCGTCGACCCAAAGCAATTGGACGCGAGTTTCGTCGGCAGGAAATTCGATCACGCACTGCTTGAGGCGCTGCCTGATACCGTTGACCCGTGTGGCGAAAACGGTGAGTTCCACAGTTTCGTCTATCGCTCTCCCGATTATGCGGAACCACTCGCTGTGTCGGTCGGGGAGCGCGTAGAACGCGATGGCTTTTGGTTTGCCGATATCGTTGCATTGTGAGCCGGCCTCGGTGTCGTGCAATTGGTGTAGAAGATGATTAGGCTTGCGCTGTGGGGCGTATCGATGATCGACGCATGTCGTTTCAAACGCTTCACTATTCGATGAGTCTATAAGGGCTGGGGATGCGCAACTTCGAATTAGAAACCTATTTCTCGACTTGCGAATTCACGGCGCGTTATCACATGACCGCATCGGATGCTGAGAGCATGACCATCAGCGAGCTGTTGTCGCTAGCGGACGTGCCTGCCGACGCGTTGTTGGACCAGCATCTAGGCTACACAGAAACATGGGGCGCGCCGGCGCTACGCGCGGCTATCGCGAGCACTTACGAACAACTGAAGCCAGAGGACATCTTGTGCTTTGCTGGTGCTGAGGAGGGTGTCTACACCGCGATGCGTGTGTTGCTCAACAAAGGTGATCATGCGGTTGTTGTGGTGCCGAACTATCAAGCCGCCGAGACGGTGCCGCTTGATGTCTGTGATGTCACAGGCGTGTTGCTCGATCAACAAAACCATTGGCGATTGGACCCGGACGCGGTTCGCGCGGCTATCCGGCCCAATACCCGTTTGCTATCTGTCTGTTTTCCCAACAACCCGACGGGCGCTATTCCATCAGCGGACGATTGGCAGGCGATCGTCGACATCTGCAGAGCCCATGATTTGTATCTGTTTAGCGATGAGGTGTATCGCGGTCTTGAGCTCGATCAGAGCAAGCGCATCGAGCAGGCCGCGGACAGCTATGAGAAAGGACTCTCTTTGAATGTGATGTCGAAGGCTTATGGATTGCCGGGCTTGCGCATCGGCTGGATCGGTTGCCGAGACAAGGCGGTGCTGCAAAAACTCGAGCGCTACAAACACTATCTCTCGATTTGTAATTCTGCGGCGAGCGAGCCATTGGCCATCATTGCATTGGGTGTTCGGGACAAGCTTCAGACGCGTATCCACACATTGATGCGAAGTAACCTCCAGCAGCTTGATACGTTTTTCGAACGTTTCTCCGAGTATTTCGACTGGCAACACCCGGATGGTGGATGTATTGCGTACCCGCGCTTTACCGGTCGTGGTGGTGTCGAGTCATTTTGCCAACACTTGATCGAAGAGACCGGTGTCCTGTTGCTGCCGGCGTCGATTTACGCGTCGGAGTTAATGACCGCGCCGGCCGATCGCTTCCGAATCGGGTTTGGTCGTGCGGGTATGGCAGAAGGGCTTGCTGTGTTCTCGGATTTCATGCAAAAGCACGCGTCGACTTACGCACCCGAATGAAAATCATACCGTTGCAGGCCATGCGGCCAGTACTCGCAGATAAAGCGGCGATTAGGGATGCGGTTAGCAATGCATTGATCGCTCACTCGCGCGGTGACGTTCAGCATCCATCGCCAACCCAGATGCTATTTCACGATGAAACCGAAGCGCTGCGCGGCGACTGTCACATAAAATCGGCCTACGCTGAGTCGCTACCTTATTTCACCGTCAAAGTGGCCACTGGGTTCTACAGCAACAACAGCAGGGGACTTCCCGTTAACAATGGCATGGTTCTCGTCATGTCGTCGGAAACGGGCGAACCGAAGATGTTGCTGCAGGATGAGGGCTGGATAACGGCGTCGCGCACAGCAGCTGCTGGCGTGTTAGCCATGTCGATACGCGATCGAGAGGGCGAATTTACACTTGGCGTTCTCGGTACCGGGCTGCAAGCACGTTTACAAGCGGCGTGGGCTATTGCGCTATTGCCGGTGTCTCATGTTGTGATCTGGGGCCGATCCACCGAGCGCGCACAACACCTGCAAGTGACCCTCGCAAAAGACCATCCTGAAGCGCGTTGTGACGTGGTCAATGACGTCGGTGCATTGGCTAACCGAGCGGACGTGATTGTGACGACGACACCGTCGGTGCAACCGCTTCTGATGGTGGAGCACATCCAAGCACATCATCATATTGTGGCTGTTGGCGCGGACTCGCCGGGGAAGCAGGAGTTAGATTCCAAGGTGTTGGCTATTGCGGATCGGATTGTCACTGATGATCATTCGCAGTGCCTGGCGCATGGCGAGTTTGGTGCAGCAGTGCGAGCAGGTGTTGTGGAGAACGACGTAGACGTTTCGCTCGGATCTGTATTGGCGGGCGAGGTGCTGACCAACCGCACGAATGGGCCGACAGTCGTCGACCTTACCGGTCTCGGCGTCCAGGATCTTGCTGTTGCATCATTGATGATGGAGAGGCTCTCCACGCAGCAGTAACATTCTGGATCGTGTCACCGATTGCGCTGCTGATTGCGTAGCTCCATCATTCGCATGCCGAGCTCATTCATCTCACGCTGACGCGCCAAGTGATCGACAAACGCTTGCTGCTGCTCGCGCGTCAAGATGCGTTCTGTTTGCCCGAGAATATCGTCATGCCGTTCTTGCGCTTGTTGTTGCTGATATTGCATCTGTTCAAGCGTTAAGCCGACGCCGGCATTGGTCGTCACGCTTGTTGGTGGTGCGCTATTGGCTTGTTGGCGCAGGCGTGCGCTATAGACGATGTCGGAGATTTGCGTTCTCACCGTGAAGTCCAATGGCTGCGCGAGCTGGCTAGAGAATTGCGATACGGCCTGATGCGCGTATTGCTTCGGCTTGTATTCTTGATAACCGTCGTAATACTCGCCAAAGACCTCGCGTTCGAGTTGGTCGATCTCGTCATCAGCGAGCGTCCCGTCGAATACAGTGACGCCAGCGGCTTGTTGCTCGGCGTATACACGCTGGCGAATTTCGCGGCGTCTGGCGGATAGTTCATTCACAATGGCGTCCGCACGTTCATCGGGTATGCCATAGAGATCGAAAAAGTCCTGAAGGCCGGCACGTTCTGTATCAACAGCTCTTTGCCTTAGACGAGCGAACATCTCGCTGTTGACTTGCCCATTGCCGACAAGGTTCGTGTTTGCGATTACAGGGCGCGTCCTGTCGCTGCCAACCGAAACGCCACCGTCAGCGTTAGCGGTCAGTTCGGCGATGTCGCTCCGACTAAGGCTTTGCGTCATTGCCGCTGGTGAGGGTGTGGTTTGGGTACTGGACGTTGTCATCGGCAGCGGCGCTGTTGGTGCGGGTTGCAAAAAACCTCTCAGCAGATAGCCGATGGCGATGCCTGCCATCAACGTCACGATGGTTACGACGTATGAATTACGCATCTTGGTGTTTCCTCGCTACCGACCATGTAGCAACTGACTCACTTCACTTGTTCTAGCGTTAAGCGAGAGAAATTCTTCTTGCAGCGCCAAACGTTCGGCGAGTGCCTGTTGCTGTTCGTCATTCAATATCCGAGCTGATCGCGACAAGATATCTTGGTGACGTTCTATTGCCAATCGATGTTGTTCCCGGGTGAGCGCCACAGTATCGACACGCCCATCCGGTGTTTTGGCGCGTTCCGTTATCGGCCCGTTTAGTTCATTCTGCCTGTTCCTGGCGTCGAAATGGATGTCAGCGAGCTGTTGCTTGGTCGATAAGTCTAGCGGCTGCTCCAGTCTGGCCGAAAAATTATTGACCGTAACATGTGCTCTTTGCTTGGGTTTGTATTGCTGATAAGCGTCATAGTATTCACCAAAGATCTCTGGTTCTGCGTCTGACATGGCGTCGGTGATGTAGCTAAATGGCAACTTCTGGCCGTTTCGACTTGCGTCGCTAAATTCTCGTTCTACTTTGAATTGGACGTTCGCTAACGCTTCTGTGATCTGTGTCGCTCGTGCTTCGTCGATGCCATAGAGTTCGAAGAAGTCCTGCAGTTGTCGCCTCTGGCCGGCAACATAGCGTTTTCTTTGTCTGTCTTCCATGGCGGTACGGTTAGCGCTCATCTCTTGGGCGGTTGTTGTGTCCGCGGCGACGGATATCGGCGGTTCTGATGCCGACGATTGCTCGCTCATTCTCGGCGCCGTGGTGACGCCTCCTGTTGTTTGCGCTGGTCGTGCGGGTGCGTCTTTGCGTGGCGCACCATCGACAGCAGACACCGAACGCATGTTGTCTGCGACCGCAGCGGTCCCGTCATGCGTCATCGCGCGTGCGAGATAGCCGATTGAAAAACCAGCGAGTAGCGTCACCAGCATGACCATTTTCGAGTTGCGCATCCCTCTTCCTTTCTATCGTTCCATCGAATGCCGCGCCTCGGCGGCTGTCTTGTCTTATCGACAATGACGCTGCCAAAAGATTCCAATCGAGACGTTGATCGTTCGCCGACTCGAAAAGTTAATCACAAGGTGCGTATATTGTCAGGTGATGGCGAGCGCGATGCAGTGATGGAGACTTGATGCGCGAAACTAAAACATGTTTGGCCGGACTTGTTCTTTGCCTCTCAGTTGCGCATCTAACGGGCTGCACCAGCCTCATTGCTAAACGTATTGTCGAGCCACCGAGACCATCACATGATGTCACTCTGGTGTCCGATGACAATCTTCAACGGGTCAACTCGGCATACGCTTACGCCCGAAACACGATGCTGCCGACAGACAACGGCGAGACGGTGGCCGTCACCGTTCTTGCACCAACCCGCTTTGATTGGACGCTTGATGTCGAGGACGTTGGTGACGGCGTCAAAGTTTTCCACCGCCTTGTCTGGAACCCGTCGTCCGACAATCCGCCGCTGGATTTCTCCGAGAGACTGGCCGGCAGCAAAGGTACGGTGGTGTTGTTGCATGGATATCGAATGGAACGCAGCCTATCGATGCCGTGGGGTGCCTTGTTCGCCGATGCGGGTCTAACGGCGGTTCTGGTCGATCTGCCCGGCCACGGTCAATCCCCACGGCGGCAAGTGACCTTCGGGGCTTTGGAAGCCTCGTATGTGAATGCGTTGGCAGACAGTCTCAAGCGGCAGGGGTATCCCGCACCCTACGTGCTGTTCGGCATCTCGCTGGGCGCAACCACGGCGCTTAGATCAGCCGCGGCGCGAGACGATCAATGGGATGCCGTACTCGCATTTGAGCCCTTCGAAGACGTTGCGGAAGTGATTGATAACGTCGCCAGCGATGTTTCGTGGCCTTTGCGGTGGCTCATGACGACGCGAAAACGTGCTGCTGTCGTCGAAGCAATTACAGCGCTAACGGGCGTCTCGTCCTCCGACATGCGTGTTGTCCCAGCGTTAACGCATTACCGCACCCCGACACTGGTGCTGCATAGCCAACAGGACGACTGGATTCCCTACGCACAGGTTCAGCGCATCGCTGCCACGAGTGCTCACATTGCGCTATGGCTGTATCCAAACGGTGGTGATCATCTGTCTTTTCCCACGCCGTTCTGGCGCTACTGCGCTCCGATATTTAGTTGGCTCGAACAAACCTTGTATGATCAGCAGCCCATATCGACGGCGAGCTGCGCGCGACTTGTACAGGCTTTGTCTGACCAGGGTATTGAATGGCAACCGTCGGAGAGAATCATCTTTGACCAATGAGGGCATCGACTATGGATAACGTGAGGATCGGCCGAGGTGTTTTTGACGCCATTGAGGCCAATGATCTTGAGGCGGCGAAAAGCTATTGTGCGCCGGATATGCAAGCGTCTCGCAACGGCGGTGATCCTGTTGATCTCGATGCCGTATTGCAGCTCGGCGCAGTCGTAAAGCAGCTGATTCCTGATTATCACTATGAAGACATCAGTTGTGTGGCGACGACGACCGGTTTTGTTGAAGAGCACCGCGCCTGTGGCACGCTGCCTGATGGATCAACATTGTCATTCTGGGTTTGTGCCGTCGCGGACGTCGTCGATGGCAAAATCGCGAACTTGCGAGAGTATGTTGATACCGCTGAGGCTGCACCACTGATCTCGGCTTTGTCGGGCGGCTAACACGCATCCGTTGGTTCGCTGATAGCGAACTCGCAACCACGACTTTCTGGAACGATCGCGATGAGAGCATTTCTCAAATTTCTGCATACGGTCACAGGACTTGGGCTGATCGGCGGCATCGTCGCCTACATGTTGGTGTTGATGGCAGCGCCAGAAATCACGGCGATCGAACAACACTTAGCATTGCGGACCAGTCTCGAGAAAGTATCCACATGGTTGCTCATGCCGTCTATGTTGCTGGTCATCGTCAGTGGATTGCTCGCGATGGCATTGACGGACGCCTATAAGAGCGCGCCTTGGGTTTGGGCGAAGCTTCTGAGTGGTGTCCTGGTTTTTGAAGCGACGCTAGCCAGTGTAGATGCGCCGAGCAAACGTGCGGCCAAGGTTTACGCTGACGCGGCGGCCGGTACCATCGATGCGCAGCGTGTGGCAGAGCTAGTGCACGACGAATGGGTTGCGTGGTGGATCTTATTTGGACTTGGTGTACTGAACATCGCTTTCGGTATCTGGCGTCCGAAGTTCAAGAAGAAACGCAATAAGAACAGAGCGACTGCTTGAATTACCAGTTGTTGAGCTTGTTCGCCGTTTGGGTTTCGTGTGCGACGCTCTCTCGCAAACGCTACAGCCCGGCGTTTCGGATGATCGTTGTCAGGCTCACCATGCTGTCCAGCGGCTCTGGACGATGGATGCCAAAGCCCTGACCGTAATCGCTGCCCATTTTTCGGATTTCCTCGAGCACTTCTTCGTTCTCAACAAACTCGGCGACGATGCGCATGCCGTGCGTGTGCGCGATATCGATAATCGACTTGACGAAAATACGGTCGGTCGGGTCTGTCGCGATGTCTCGAACAAACTGGCCATCGATTTTTAGGCAGTCAACGTTCAGGCGTTTCAAGTAGCCGAACGAGGACAATCCGCTACCGAAGTCGTCCAAAGCGAAGCGGCAACCCATTTCGCGTAATGCTGCGATCAGGCGGGTCGCATCGTCGATGCGTCTGATGACGGCTGTCTCTGTGATTTCGAAGTTGAGACTGCCCGGCGGCAAATCGGCGTTCGCCACCTGACGGATCAAGTTCTGAGACAACTTGGCGTCGCCGACGGTACCTCCAGAGAGGTTGACCCAGATCTCTTGATTGGCCACGTCCTCTGGTGGTTGTGCTGCCAGTGTGTCGATGACTTGTCGGACCACCCATTGATCGAGCCGGCCATGCAGACCATAGCGCTCCGCGGCAGGCAAAAACGCACCCGGTGGGATCAGTCGATTGTTCTCGCGGTCCCGCATTCGTAGCAATACTTCGATGCGCTCTGGCTGACTCGCGTCGCTGTCCAAAGCCACGATGCGTTGGCCATACAGCACAAAGTTGTTCTGATCGAGTGCTGCGTTTAACCGTTGGACCCAACGCATCTCACCGCGATGCTCATGCGCTGCATCACTATCGCTTTCCACTAGGTGCACGCGATTTCGACCCGCTTCCTTCGCCGCATAACAAGCGGCATCTGCGAGCTGCTGTAGTTCGTTGAGGTCTTGCTCTGCGCTTTCGACCGCAACGATGCCGATGCTGACACCGATTCGGAACACTTGCGCATCCCACAAGAACTCAAAGTCCTGGATTGCTTCGCGGATCTTCTCAGCACGATCGAGAGCGATGTTCTGCGTACAGCCACGCAGCACGACGCCAAACTCGTCACCGCCAAGACGTGCAATGACATCATTCGAGCGCACATGCTCTTGGATTAATGTCGCCACCCGGCGTAGCAACTCATCGCCGGCAGCGTGACCGGACGTGTCGTTCACAACCTTGAATTGATCGAGGTCGAGGAACATCAAATAGGCATCGCCAACATGAGGGTCCGTCGCGTATAGCGCGTCCAACTGCTCTGCAAACGCTCTTCGGTTGTAAAGACCGGTCAGTTCGTCGTACTTCGCTTGGTACTCGAGTTGATCCGTCATCGCGCGACTTTCGGTGACGTCGTTGGCGAGCAATACGATGTACTTCAACCGACCGCTGTTGTCGCGTACGGCCGATGGGTGGAAATTGATTCGACGGGTGGTGCCCGTTGCGCTCAGACAAGCCACTTCCATGTTGGGATTGTCACGTTTGTCGGGCGCGTCGCCACGGGTTGCGAAATCTGCGAAGAAGGCTTCGAATGCGGCTTTGTCCGCATCGGCGACGACGCTAATCAACGGCTCTTTCGCCTCAATGTTGGACTCGGGCCAAAACAGCTCTTTCATTGCCGGGTTGGCGTCATAGACCAGACCCTCGGTGTTGACGAGCGCCATACCGATCGGCGAGTTTTGATACGCCTGATGAAAACGTGCTTCCACATCAGCCCGTGCTTCATCGGCGCGCTTACGTTCTGTGATTTCACTGCTCAGTTTTGCGTTGATTCGTTCGAGCTCTTCACGGCCTTGCTCGATCGAGCGTGTGCGTTCGGCAACTTGTTGGCGCAGGCGACTGTTAATGTTGGCGACCGCACGCAAACGCAGCTGGATGCCGAACCAGGTGAGGGCCATCGCGAGTACGACCATCAACGTGATAAACCACGGTGTTCGCCAGTACGGCGTTGGCACTACAAATGACCAAGAGTCAGCGTCGCTCCAAGCACCGCCCGGCAGTCGAGAACGTACCTCGAAGACGTAGGGGCCTGGGGGCAGGTTGGTATAGTTGATTGATGCGTTCGTCGTCGGTTGGCTCCACGCGTCATCACTGCCGATCAAGCGATAGCTATACTGAATCTCTTTGGGCTTCAGCATCGAGACCGAGCCGAATTCGATGAGCACCTGATCCATGGAGAGTCCGCCAGGCGTCGGGCCCGTCGGGCCAAGCATGACTTCGTCGACCATTCTTGCGTTGATCAGTGTTTTCGGTACCCCGACGCCGGCCATTGGCATCGAAACGTCCATGGCGGTCAGGCCGCTGGTTGTACCGATCCAAAGCGTCCCCGGCTGATCGAAGTAAACGGCGTGCGCCTTAGACTCGATGGCTGTAAAGCCATCTTCAGAGTTGTACTGCTCAATGGCACGCGTCTGTCGGTCGTAGCGATACACACCACGGCTGGTGGCAACAATCACATTGTCGTTCGGCAATGGTTGCACGGCGTAGACGGTGTTGTTCTGCAATAGCTCCTGGGGAATCGCGCGTTCAGCGACACCGTCGCTGTAAACGTAAACGCCGCCTTGTGTTGTCGTGAACCACACCTTCGTTGCGTCGCCGCTGCCTTCGGCGACGACATGCGTAAAGAACTCTTCCTCAAGGGGAGCGGCTTCCAGCACTTGTTCCGGTTGAGCATTCGGGTCGCGCGTATCGATTCGGTACAGGCCGCGATAGTTGGCGGCAAACCAGAGCATGCCGTCGTCAGCGAGATCTAATCCGTAGATGGCCGCGCCGTTGCCAATTTCGTAGGTTGTCAGCGTGTCGGTTGCTTGATCGTACCGATCGAGCTTACCCAAGTAGGAGCCTGCCCAGAGGTGCCCCGCTTCGTCCATCTCCAGTGCGACGGTCAGCGTGTTTTGATCACCGATGGTTTTGATGATCTCCATGGAGGCAAGGTCGATGCCGTAGAGCGGGCTGGGGACATGCCCGACCCATAACGTCGAGCGGTCTTTCGAGAGTCGTAGGTCGCGGACTTCACGACGATCGATGCCCAGTTGATCCGAAATGTTCGTGAATGTCCCTTCGGCATCGATGTGGATGATGCCGAGATTTGTCCCTAGCCAAAGGTCATCGGCGAGCCCCGGAAGGATCGCGAACACCTCCGGACTTTGATCGTCCATTTCTAGGCTGTAGTGACGGAATCGTTCGCCGAGATAACGGAGTAAACCAAGACGGGTCGGCAGCCACAGCACACCATCGCTGTCGTATTTTGGTGATGCGGAGGAACTCGTGCTTGACCATTGTGCGTTGGGGTCCTCGCCAAACGGCATCATGCCTCTGCCTTCGAGGAATACCCATTCGATGTTGCCGTCGAACACCGTCAACCCGGTAATCGATGCTGGGTAAGTCTGATCGAACCAGCCGATACCGTCGGCGTTGAGCAGGCCGACTTTGCCGCTGCGGCTGCCGACATAAATCGCGCCATTCGTTGTGCCATCAATCGCGGAAACGTCGGGATCGATCAGCGTGAACGTCGCTTCTCCATCGAGATTTAACCGATGCAGTCCTTCGGTGCTGATGACGAGGATGTGTTTGTCGTTTTCTTGCAGCAGCACCAGCGTTTCGGCCGGCGCGCCTTCGATCGGTACAGGTGATGCGGTGGGATCGGTGAGGTCAAGTCGTCGGATGCCGCCTGGCTGCGTGCCAATGTACAACGCATCGCCAACTTCGAGGATGGCGCGCGCAACACCGCGAAATGCGTCGTGTGGGTCATAAGTCCGAATGACTTCACCGTTCTGAATTACGGTGAGGCCGCCTGCAGCATCGCCTGCCCAGAGTCGGTTCTGTGAATCGACCATCAGCGCCTGAATCAGATTCTGACGAAGACCTTGCAGCGTGGTGTAGCTCTCGAACGTCCGCCCGTCAAAACGATTCAAACCACCAAATGTTGCGATCCAAAGATAGCCGTCGTTGTCTTGCTCAACAGCGATGACGGTTCGTTGATTGAGGCCGTCAGCGACGGTGTAGGCACGGAACGGCGGGTCGGGCGGAAACGGTAACTCAACCGTCGCGCCGGGCGCTGCCCAAAGCACCATCGCAGTTATCAAAAGCCAGCAAAATTTACGCACCGTTTCCACACTCCGGTTTACCCATTGGGCAGAGCGGCCGTCAGGGCAAAATCTTTATCGAAATGTAGTGGAAGCTCTGGGTTTTTGCTGTGATCTAGTCGGCACTTCGACAACGCCATAAATTAACTGCAAAACAGCAGGTTACGTTATTGCTGATGGCTTACCGATAGGTTTGTAATGCCGATTCACTCAACACGGTCGACAAGCTATAGAGAAAGTGTGCGGCATCTTCCGCGGTGAAGGCCAAAGGTGGTCGGATTTTCAGCACATTATGATGCGGTCCGTCGCTCCCGATCAGTACACGCCGATCACGCAGTCGATTGACAATGTAGCGCGTGACTTCGGGCAATGGCCGCTTATCCGCATCCGCGCACTCAACACCAATAAACAGACCCTCTCCTCGGACATCGGCCAGCACCGGGTGTGCCGACGCCAGTGAGCGCAACCCATGAAGCAACTGATGACCAACGTTCGCGGCACGTTCTGCAAGTTGCTCATCGTCGATGATGGACAACACTTCTAAGCCGGCCGCACAGGCGGCACTGGCACCGCCGAAGGTTGCGAAAAACTCCATGCCCGTATCAAAACTAGCTGCAATTTCAGGTGTTGTGATGACGGCTGCGAGCGGATAGCCATTGCCGATGGGCTTGCCCAGGACGACGATGTCGGGCGTGACATTCTGGTGCTCGAAACCCCAGAAGTACTCACCGAGTCTGCCGAGTCCTGTCTGCACTTCATCGGCGATGCAGATCCCTCCCGCTGCGCGGACATGACGGTAGACGTGGTGCAGGTAGTCCCGCGGTGGCACGACTTGGCCGCCGACGCTGGGAAATGTCTCTGCAATAAAGCACCCTGGGTGCCGACTGTCTTGCGCGAGCGTGGCAATGACAGACGCGACCTCTTCGGCGAAGAACGCGCCGGCGTTGTCGTCCGGCGCATCGAATCGATACGTGTCCGGGTTGTTCACGATATGCACCCAGTCCGGTGCACCCTCACCACCTGGGCCCGAGAATTTGTAATCGCTGATCTCGATGGTCGTGACAGTGTGACCATGGTATCCAGCCTTCAGCGCGATGGTTTCATTGCTGCCGGTGTGCGCTCTCGCTAGGCGCAAAGCAAGCTCATTGGCTTCGCTGCCGGAGCTCAGCAAGAAACACACTGACAAAGGCGCTGGCAATCGCGCGCATAGCGCTTCTGTGTAGGCGGCATGGATTGGCTGGAGATATCGTGTGTTCGTGTTGATGAAGCGCAATTGACGCTCGACCGCAGCACGCACGCGCGGGTGGCTATGACCGACGTGCGGCACGTTGTTGTAGGCATCGAGATAGGTCCGCCCACGTTCGTCGAACAAAAGGCTTTTCCAGCCTCTGACAATTTGTAGTGGTTGCTCGTAACTGAGTCGCAAGCTCGGTGGCGAGTGCTGCACCCGTGAGTCATGCGTCGCGCCGGGCTCGGGCTCTGCGCCCGTTGTTTCGCTATCGGCAACACCGAGTAAGGCGGCTGGGTCAGGAAAAACAGTCTGCCAATCATCGAGTAGGTCGGGGTCGACCACGCCAGGCCATGCCGATCCCGGTGCGTCGGTCATCCCTAGTTGAAAATGCACGTGCGGTGGCCAGCCGCCATTTTGCGCCCACGGTCCGAGTTGTGCGAATGGCTCGCCACGCTTGATGGCTTGGCCTTCGCTGAGCGTCGCCGCTGACGCATGGGTCAGGTGTCCGTACAACGTGTAGAACGTGACGTCTTCCGCGGGTGTGTGCTTCAACACGACCAGTCCGCCGTAGTCGAATTCCGCATCGCAGACTTCAGCGGAATGCACGACCGCATCGAGCGGTGCATAAACCGTTGTCCCCGCCGGCAAAAAGACATCGATGGCGATGTGGATAGTGCGACGATCCGTGGCGCCATGGTCGCCCGACAAATAGAAGGGTGCGCCGTACACCAGTCGCGCTTCGCGATATTTGCCGAGGACCGGTTGATCCTCAGGCGCCAGGTCGAGTAGCCGTTTGGTCAGTTGATCGAGATCGGGCGTTACCGGATTGTCGGTGGTGTCATCGCCCGCTACCCAAAGATCCAGCACAGGTGCTTCAGCCAATGACCGATTGAAGATCGGGAAAGCGGTGTGTGCATTGGCGGCGACCCATTCACGCGCCGCTTGATGCGCGGGTGGACGTCCAGCGCTGCGACGTAGGCCAGCCTCAACAAAGGCCGGCATTGTGTCGCCGTGTGTTGCGAGAAAGTCGGTGATCGGTGCTTGAGAGACTTGTAGATAGTCATCATTGGCGTCGCCAGCAGAGTCCCAGGCGTTGACGGCGCTTTGAGCGAGCCGCGTCAACAACAAGGGCCACACCAGCCCAACTTCCGTGTCGTCGAGTGGTATGACGGACGTATAGCCCGCAACAAGCGCGAACAGCTGTTCAAAAGGTCTTTGTGTGTTCAACACCAGATAGGCGGCGGCGATCGCAAGATCGACGATACGCGGCGCTTCGATCGCATCGCCGAAATCGATAATCCCCGTGAGCTGCAACGGACCGAGTGCATCAGCGCGGCAAAGTAAGTTGTGATCGTTGAGATCATTGTGGATCGCTTGCGATGACAATGACGACAGCGCGCTCAGCGCATCTTTCGTTTGCTGCGAAAAAATCTTGTCGAGCGTGTCGCGCAGCGGATGTGTGGCATACCGACGCGATGCGTCTCTAACACTCAACACCTCGCGCAAATCCCACTTGATCTTGCGTTGGAGCATCGGGTGAGCAAAGCCGTCGAGCGCGCGATGCAACCGTGCGATGGCTGCACCGATCTCGCGCGATAAACCGATGTCCACTGGTGAGCTGTGTACCAGCAATTCACCGTGCAGTGCAGAGATCGACCAACACAGTCTCGCTTTGCCATCGGCATCGTTGATCCGTTGAATCGACGCGCCGGTTTGGGTCGGCACGAGTTTAGGTATGAGTGCATGACTGCCGGCAAGATGTGCGAGAAGGTCGACTTGAAGACCAACCAAAGCGTCATCACAGTCCGCGCGCATCACCTTGTAGACGCGGTGCTCATCGCGGAAGTTGAGATCGAACTCGCCGGCTAGTGTTTGCCAAGCATCGCCGATCGGCCAGTGAGCGCTGAGCGCGTCGCGCCAAAAAAGCGCCTCATCGGTCATACACATGTGTTCTCATCATTGCGGTGTCTGTCCGTTGTTGTCGTGCGACTGACGCTCCGCGCATTCTAGCCGTAAATCTGTTCCGGCAGCCAAGTGGCGAGTGCAGGGAATAGCGCGATGATACAAAGGGCGATCAACTGGATCACGATAAACGGTAAAACGCCGCGATAGATATCGCCGGTTTGTACGCTATCCGGTGCCACACCGCGAAGATAAAAGAGCGCGAAGCCAAAGGGTGGCGTCAAGAATGAGGTCTGGAGATTGATGGCGATCATGATGCCGAGCCAAACAGGGTCTAGCCCCATCGCCATCAGAATCGGCCCGACGATCGGTACAACGACAAACGTGATCTCGATGAAATCGAGCACAAAGCCGAGGACGAACATTGTCAGCATGACAACAATGAAGGCGCCCGTTACGCCACCGGGTAAGGAGGTGAGTAAATGGCGGACCGCCTCATCCCCTTCATAGCCGCGGAACACCAGCGCAAACACTGACGCGCCGATCAAGATCATGAATACCATGCTCGTGACTCGTGTCGTCGACCGCATGATATCGGTGAGCTGCGAAAGTCCAAGCTCGCCACGCAGGGCAGCGAGAACCAGTGCACCGGCCGCACCGACACCAGCCGCTTCGGTGGGCGTCGCGAATCCGGTTAGGATCGAGCCCAGTACAGCGACGATCAACACCAACGGTGCCAGCAGAACACGAATGACTTTGAGTGCCGAGACTTTTTCTTCTGCTTCGGTATCCGAGAGTCCCGGCATGCTCGCAGGTTTGACGATACCGACGCCGATGATCCAAACCATATACAGGCCGACTAGTAGCAAGCCGGGAAATAACGCACCGGCGAAGAGATCGCCGACGGAAACTGTATCGGGTGAGAAAATGCCTTGTTGCAGTTGAGACTGTTGGTAGGCGGCTGACAACACGTCGCCAAGCAGAACGAGAACAATCGATGGCGGAATGATCTGCCCGAGCGTGCCGGACGCGCAGATTGTGCCGGTGGCAATCGCCGGTGAGTAGCCACGTTGGAGCATGGTTGGCAAAGACAGAAGCCCCATCGTCACCACCGTCGCACCAACGATACCGGTGCTGGCTGCGAGCAACATACCGACCAACAACACAGACAATCCAAGGCCGCCGCTGCGTTTACCGAACAGTGACGAGAGGGTTGTTAAGAGCGATTCGGCGATCTTCGAGCGCTCGAGTGTGACGCCCATAAATACGAACAACGGCACGGCGATGAGTGTGTCATTCGACATGATGCCGAAGAGCCGGTTGGGCAAGCTTGTCAGGAACGACGCATCGAAGACGCCAGCGATGATGCCGCCGGCAGCGAATAACAGCGACGTGCCAGCCAACACGAAAGCGACTGGATAGCCCGTCATCAAAACGGCGATGACACTCAGAAACAGCAGCAGTGCAATCCAGGCCATCAGTATTTTGCCTTTATGATCGCTGCGCGTGGATGCGAGGGCTGCGTCGTCATGTTTTGGTTTTGCCTAGGCGTGCGGCACTGCGAACAGCGATGGCGATGCCCTGCAGCAAAATGAGCGTCGGCATCAAGATCAGGAATGTTTTTAGTAGTGACGTCGCCGGAAAAGGCAGACCGCCAGCTTGTCGTGACGCCTCGCGCACTGCCCAGCTGCCGCGCTCGCCAAAGACATAGCTCCAAGACGTGACCAGCAGTGTGACGCAAAACGGCAGTAGCAAGAAGATCGTACCGGTCAGATCAACGATGGCTTTGCCGCGCGCACTAAAGCCGCGGTAGAACACATCGACACGCACATGTTCATCACGTCGGAGTGTATAGGCTGCTGCCAGTAGAAAGACCGTGGCGTGCATCCAGGTGGTGAGCTCTTGCAGCCAGATGCGGCCAAAGCCAAAGACATCGCGACCGATCAACACCAAGAGTGTGTTGATGACCATCAGTAACGTCAGCCACGCTACGAGATGCCCGATGCGTCGATTGATCGTGTCGATCAACTGCATCGTCTTAGTCCCCTCATCGTTCTCCCCCCGAACGAGCCCTCACAGCATTATCGCCGCCAGAACGTCGGTGTGACTAGTACCAGCAATGTGAATATCTCAAGGCGCCCTAGTACCATCGCAATCACCGACACCCACTGACCGGCAGGCGAGACATTCATAAAGCCGCTCGTGACTTCTCCAAGGCCGGGGCCGAGGTTGTTGAGTGTTGCAGCCGTCGCGGCGAAGGCACTGGCCTGATCGAGACCGGTACTGAGGAGCGCGAGCAGAATGACGGTAAACACAACGATATAGAGTGCAAAAAAGCCCCACACGGCTTCCACCACGCGTCGTGATACGGCCTTGTTGCCGATCTTGACAGGAATCTCGGCGCTAGGATGAACGAGCCGAGCGATCTCCCGCGCGCCTTGGCGATACAACAGCAATGCGCGCATGACTTTTAGACCACCCGCGGTGGAACCCGCGCATCCGCCGATGAAGCTTGCGAGGATCAGCAGTACGGGAATCGCACCCGGCCAGCTCGCATAGTTCGCGGTGGTGAAGCCGGTGGTCGTACCAATCGAGACGGCCTGAAACGCGCTGTCGATCAATGTGTTCTCTGCTGTCGCGAACGTCGGGTTCAAGCGCAACGAGATGAACGTGACAACAGCCAGCATGGTGAGCACAAATGCATACGCGCGGCACTCGGGGTCCTCGAAGTAATGTCGAATGCTGTTGTTACGCCAAGCGAAAAAGTGCAGCGAGAAGTTGATGCCCGCGAGGAACATAAAAATGATGCAAACAGTGTCAATCGCCGTGCTGTCGAAATGCCCGATGCTCAAGTCATACGTCGAGAACCCGCCAATCGCGACGGTCGAAAAACTGTGGCAGATGGCATCGAAAACATTCATCCCCGCGAGCCAATAGGAGACACCACAGACGATTGTGAATCCAAGGTAGACATACCAGAGTGCCTTGGCGGTCTCTGTGATACGTGGCGTGAGTTTCGTGTCTTTGACTGGCCCAGGCGTTTCGGCGCGATACAGCTGCATGCCACCGACGCCGAGCATTGGTAATACCGCAACCGCCAGGACGATGATGCCCATGCCGCCAAGCCATTGAAGCTGTTGGCGGTAGTAGAGAATCGCCTCGGGCATCGTATCGAGTCCGACCAATACGGTCGCACCGGTCGTCGTCAAACCGGACATCGACTCGAAAACCGCCTCGGTAAACGTCAGCGCAGGCGTGGGTGAGAGGTATAGCGGTGTCGCGCCGATCGTGCCAAGCACCAGCCAGAACGATGCCACCACCAAAAATCCGTCTCGTAGGCGCATGTCCTTGTTTGCCCGTCGTACCGGCCAAAACAGCAAAAACCCGACCACCAGAATGAACACAAACGAGTAGAGAAACTCCTTCCAAGTGCCGTCCTCGAACAGGAATGACACGAGAATGGGCGGCAGCATCGTGATGCTGAACATCATCAGCAAGATGCCGAGGATGCGTTGTACGACGGACCAGTTCATTGCGTTGGTATTAGAGGAAGGACACGCCGACCTGGAACAGAGACTCGACTTCGTCGATGCGACGCCGGTCGGTCAAGAAGATGATGACATGATCATCCGCCTGAATTTCCGTGTCGTGGTGCGCGATGATGACTTGCTCATCCCGCACCAGCGCACCGATCGAGGCACCGCGCGGCAGTTTGAGGCTTTCGATCGTGCGTCCAACGACTTTGCTGTTGCCCTGTGTGCCGTGAGCGATCGCTTCGATCGCCTCGGCGGCACCGCGGCGCAGAGAATGCACCTTGACGACATCACCGCGCCGGACGTGTGCCAGCAGCGAGCCGATGGTGATTTGCTGCGGCGAGATTGCGACATCGATGCTGCCTGACTCCATCAACTCGGCGTAGGACGGCCGGTTGATCAGTGCCATCACTTTGTGTGCGCCAAGGCGCCGGGCCAGCATCGCCGACAGAATGTTGGCTTCTTCCGCGTTGGTTAGCGCGCAGAACACATCCGCGCTATCGATGTTTTCTTCGAGCAACAAATCCTCATTGGCTGCATCGCCGTTCAGGACAATCGCTTTCGACAGCTGCTCGGATATATAACGTGCTCGCTCTGGATCACGCTCGATAATCTTGACCTGATTGGTCTGTTCGAGCGCTTGCGCCAGGCGAAGCCCGATGTTGCCGCCACCTGCAATGATGACGCGACGAACCGGGTCCTCAAGCTTGCGCATTTCGCTCATGAACACGCGAATGTCTTCACGTGCGGCGATGAAGAACACTTCGTCGCCTTCTCGAATCACCGTGTCGCCTTGCGGCTCGATCGATTTGCCGTCGCGATAGATCGCTGCGATACGCGCTTCAGTGTTCGGGATGTGTTGCTTGATGTTCTTCAGTTGTTGGCCGACGAGTAGACCATCGCGATCGGCGCGCGCGCCGACGAGGCGTGCTCGGTCATCCGCGAATTCCAGCACCTGCAACGCACCGGGATAGAGAATGAGTTGTTCGATGTATTCACAGACCAGCTGTTCCGGGCTGATGCGAACATCGACCGGCATCGACTCTTGCGCGAACAGCTTGTCGGCGGTCATGTATTCCGCTGCACGGATACGCGCGATCTTTGTCGGTGTGCGGAACATCGAGTAAGCGACCTGACAAGCGACCATGTTGGTTTCATCAGAGTCGGTGAGTGCGATGATGATGTCGGTGTCTCTGGCGCCGGCGCGTTCGAGAACGTCCGGGTAGCTCGCATGACCGACGACGGTGCGGATGTCGAGTCTGTCCTGTAGCTCGCGCAATACATCCGCGTTGATATCAACGACCGTGACGTCGTTTGCTTCTTCCCTGGAGAGCTGTGTCGCTGCACTAGCGCCTACCTGGCCAGCACCGAGTATCAGGATTTTCATTACCGCGGATTCTACATGAACTCGAGGTTGGCGTAGTTAAGAACCAGCCATTTCGTTCCTGCAGTTTCAAAGTTAACCAATATCTTGGTGTGAGCGCCTTGCCCCTCACAGTTGAGGATCACGCCTTCACCGAAGCGCTCATGACGCACAACACTGCCGAGTTGCACGGCTGGCGACTCGATGGCATTGCTGCGTCGGGCAGGTCGGTCGACCGCCATTGGCCTGCTGAGGCCAGCGCGCGGACGAATCTCTTCGATCAGCGTTTTTGGGATCTCGCTGATAAATCGTGAGGGTACGCCGTAGTTATCCATGCCATGTATGCGGCGTTGTTCGGCATAGCTTAAGTAAAGCTCGGACATCGCGCGGGTGCAGCCGACGTAGCAAAGGCGTCGCTCTTCCTCGAGACCGCTCGGATCATTGATGGAGCGCTGGTGGGGAAACAAACCATCTTCCATGCCCGACAGAAACACCAGCGGGAACTCCAGCCCCTTGGCGGAGTGCAAGGTCATCAGCTGAACACAGTCTTCCCAGGCGTCCGCCTGGCCTTCTCCCGCTTCCAAGGCTGCATGCGCAAGAAATGCATCGACTTCCGACATGTCCTCCGTTTCAGGTTCAGGCGAGAATCCACGCGCCGCGCTGACCAATTCCTCGACGTTTTCGATGCGTGTTTGCGCTTTTTCTTCACCTTCTTTTCGGTAGTGCGATAGCAGTCCGCTGTGGTGGATGACGTGGTCAACGACCTCGTGCAGCTCGAGCTCGGCGCAGTCTTCGGCCATCTTCTCAACGAGATTCAAGAAGTTCGTAATCGCGTTGGCGCTGCGCGCGGCGAGTAGTTGGTCAGACGCAACCGCGCCCGCAGCCCGCCACAACGGACAAGCATTCGCTCTTGCATATTGCCGAATGGCTTCGACACTACGCGCGCCAATGCCTCGTGCGGGGACGTTCACAACACGCTCGAATGCGGCATCATCGGCGCGATTGCTGATAAGACGCATGTAAGCGAGCACGTCTTTAATCTCTGCGCGCTCGAAGAAGCGAAGACCGCCATAGACGCGATACGGGATGCGCGCATTCAGCAACATCTCTTCAAGGACCCGCGACTGCGCGTTAGAACGATACAAGATCGCTGATTCATCGCGCCGATTGCCTTGGTTGATCCAATCACGAAGCTTGTTGACGATGAAGTCGGCTTCGTCGCGCTCGTTGTAGGCCGCATAGAGCCGGATCGGATCGCCGTCGATGCCGTCGGTCCAGAGGTTTTTGCCCATGCGACCGCCGTTGTTCTCGATGATGGCGTTCGCAGCGTTCAAGATGTTGCCGGTCGAGCGGTAGTTTTGCTCGAGCTTGACGATCAGCGTGTTCGGAAAATCGATGCTGTATTTGCCGATATGCTCCACACGCGCGCCACGCCAGCGATAGATCGACTGATCATCATCACCAACGGCGAACGGAATGGAGCCGCCATTGGTCAGCAACTTGAGCCAGCCATATTGAATGGCATTGGTGTCCTGGAACTCGTCGATGAGCACGTGTCGGAAGCGCCGTTGGTAATGCGCGAGTAGCTCAGGGTTGTTGCGCCAGAGCTCGTGTGCGCGCAGCAAAATCTCGGCGAAGTCGATCAACCCGGCGCGGTCGCACGCTTCTTGATAGTCCTCGTAAAACGCGATCAGCCGCTTGCGGTTTGGATCGCCGCCATGATCGAGATGCGCTGGGCGTAGGCCTTCATCCTTGTTGTTATTAATAAAGCTCTTCACTTCACGCGGTGACCATTCGGCGTCTGCCGCGGTACTTTCTTTGAGTAAGCGTTTGATCAATCGTTCTTGATCGGCGCTGTCGATGATCTGGAAGTTTTGCGGCAGCCCCGCTTCCTGCCAGTGTCGACGCAGCAGGCGGTGCGCCAGTCCATGAAACGTACCGATCCAGAGGTTTCGGGCCGGCATGTTCAGGAGCGTCTCGATGCGCGAGCGCATTTCGGCGGCGGCTTTGTTGGTGAAGGTCACGGCCAACAGGCTCTGCGGGGGTGCTTGCTCGACCTGTATGAGCCACGCGGCACGATGCACTAACACGCGGGTCTTACCGCTGCCGGCGCCAGCAATCACAAGCACCGGTTGCGGCGGGGCGCTGACAGCCTCACGCTGCGCGTCGTTCAGAGAATCGAGTATCGGGCTGACATCCATAGGGAGCAATTAGGCAGGCTTGGCGGACTGGATATTCTAACAGTGTTCTTGATCCGTATCCGGACGGTTCGCTGTCGTTATCGGTTCGATGATGCGCGGTTTCGCGATACTGGCCGATCAATCAACAAATGGCGAAATGATCCACCAGGGAACGCCCCTCATTGAGTCTCTTTTTCTCTGGAGTTTCTTTAAAAGCTCTGGCTCTCTCAGCAACAGACTCAGTTGAGTCGCGCGGATCATGAACAGCAGTCCGACCAAGAATCCGAGAAGGCCGAGCAACAAACTGAGTTTGTCGGACACATGTGGCGTTGCGTAGGGATTGTTCATGGCCGCGCCGGTCGCTCCTAGGCGTGAAATACCGCTGAAGAGTAACCACAAACCAAA
>JBCAZE010000272.1:0-2254 GCA_039700805.1 Pseudomonadota bacterium
GTGTTTCAAGTGGTGCAGAATGCGTCCGCCGTTGCACATGCCGCTGCCCGCAATGATCAATGCCCCGCTCTTAACCCGATTGATCACGCGTGATTCGGCGCCGCTTCGGGTGAGGTGCAAGTTAGGTAGCAATGGCATTTCGTCGGCAGTGGTGCGGAGCCGTGTCGCTTCGTCATCATAGAGATGCGGATAGCGCCAATAAATTTCGGTGGCCTTTATGGCCATCGGACTATCAAGAAATATCCGCAATTTATCCGTCCGCCATTGATCGCGGTACTTGCCGAGCAGATACAGGAGCTCTTGGCTGCGCCCGATAGCAAATGCTGGCACGACAATGTTCCCGCCGTCAGCGTGTGCTTGACGGATGATTGCCCCGAGCTCCTCAATCGTCTCGTCGCGCTCGCGATGTCGACGGCCGCCATACGTACTCTCCATGAGCAGAAGATCCGCTTGTTGTGGTGACACGGGGTCACACAAAACGGGTGTGTCGTACTGACCCAAGTCGCCGCTAAATAAAAGACGTTTTTTGACGCCCGCCGCGTCGATATCGATCGCAACGACCGAGGAGCCCATGATGTGCCCCGCATCGAAGAACGTGATTGTCAGACCTGGAAGGATTTCAAGCGGGCTGTCATAGCGCAGGCCTTGCATCTGGTTCACAGCGTTTTGAGCATCTTGATCATCAAACAATGGCGTGATGAGTTTTTTGCCTTGTCGCTCACGACGACGATTGCGCATGCGTGTGTCATGGCGTGCGATGCCGGCCGCATCGCGCAGCAGAACCTCACAAAGATCTTTGCTCGCGAAGTGGGTGTAGATTGGGCCGTTGAATCCGCGCTTGCAAAGCAAAGGTAAGCGTCCGCTGTGATCGATATGGGCGTGACTCAGGACCACGGCATCAATCGTTGTGGCATCAAACGGGAACGGGTCTCGATTGCGGGCCTCATTTTTAGGACTGCCTTGGATCATGCCGCAGTCCAAGAGCACCGTGGATTCTCCCAACCGGAGAATGTGACAAGAGCCGGTGATCTCACCGGCGGCACCGAAAAATTCTAAAGTGGCCGGCATATCAAGCGCTTCTCTGCCATATGTGGCGATATTGGATCATATTATTTGCTGTTTTTTCCATGCGTCGCTGATAACTGACGGTTGTGTCACATTTAGTCAAATGCGATGTGCAGGATCGGTAAAAAGACTGTTACTTTATCCGCTGGGGAGAGCGACGGGCGCACTGTAGTGACGCTCGAAAGTCGGCTGGCTGCCGAACTTCTTCGCTGTTTTTTACAGAATGACTTTGTTTTCATGTGATAACCGTCACGGACGGGGTGTTGCTGTTTGCATACAGTCATTAAACACGAAAAGAGCTTGGGACGGATAGAGTTGTCATGATAAGGAAAATCCTCATTGCAATGATCGCGATGTCGATGATCGTGCTATTGGCGTTGTTGGTGCGCGAGTCGCGCTCCATCAGTGCACAGTTCTACATCGACTACAGCGGTTACGTCTCGACACTTCGTCAGGCTCAGCGTGACCATGAGACACTCATGGATACCCTCGATGCGTTGACCAGCCAGGCGGTTAGCGTACCCAATACGGTCAATACGCTGGCAGCGCGACTCGAGCAGAGTAAAACAACGCTGGAAGCGCCGCCCGAGTCGCTGGTCAGCGGGCCTGTACAAAGCGCTGCCGCGCGCTACGTGTCGAGCGTCAATATGACACTGACGTCACTCACTCGATTCGTCGAATCGGAAAACCAGTTGGCGGAGGCCGTTAAGGTGCTGCGGGAAGACTCGCCTGAAGTGGTTCGCACGCTCCGCGACCGTGGCAACGACGCCATTTCGCAGAACTTGTTCGGTTTGACGGTAGATGTACTCGACAATGCGACCGGGAAATCTTCCTTGGAACCCAAGGAAATTGGTCGTCGACTGGATGACCTTGTTGCGCTCGCGGAAGATAACAACGTCAGTTCACGTGCGTTTACGCGGTTGATTGACGCTGCTGCTGCGACACCGTTGACGCGGGCGGCGGTGTTGGAAGAATTAGCAGCGATTGACGCTGCAGGCTTGGAAGCCAGTGCTCAAGGGTTGTATTCCGCTGTCGCGGCGATGAACGCCAGCGTCACATCTCGCGCTGACCGCGCTCGCCTATTGTTGGGCGGATTGTCGGCGGTATTGCTGCTCGGGATCGCGATGATTGGTCTGCGATTGCGCCAAAGCAACCAGGCTTTGAATGAGACGAATGAAGAGCTGGAGCA
>JBCAZE010000127.1:0-9289 GCA_039700805.1 Pseudomonadota bacterium
CACCTTACGTTTGTAGGTTTCGAAAGCTTCCCGCTCTGCTGGCAGCAACAACCGATTGGCGAAATGCTCACCAAAACGCTCGTACGTTGCAGCGATACGACTAACTTCAACAACGTCCGTGCCAATTCCATAGATCATGCTCTCGCCTCCAGCATTAACCGCTTCATTTCAGCAACCGCACAATGAAGACCATCGAATACACTGCGCGCGACGATAGCGTGCCCAATATTCAGCTCTAAGATCTCATCGATCGCCGCGACCGGCTTGACGTTGTGGTAGTGCAACCCATGCCCCGCATGAACACGGATGCCAATACTGGTCGCATAGCGCGCCGCATGGGCAATTCTCTCGAGCTCGCGGCTCATTTCGATGCTGTCGCCGCTGGCGTAAGCGCCCGTGTGCAATTCGATGACCGGTGCACCGACGGCTTTGGCGGCATCGATTTGCCGCTCGTCAGGATCGATAAACAGTGAGGTACGAATGTTCTGCTCGGCAAGTGCCGTCACAGCATCGCCAATCCGTTGTTGCTGCCCGTTGACGTCCAGCCCCCCTTCCGTGGTTACCTCTTCACGTCGCTCCGGCACCAAACAACAATCCGCCGGTTGCGTCTCGCAGGCGATCGCAATCATCTCGTCGGTCACCGCCATCTCGAGATTGACTCGGGTTTGCGCACTCGCTTGAATCCGCGCGACGTCGTGATCTTGGATATGCCGGCGATCTTCTCGCAAATGAATCGTGATCGAATCAGCACCGGCTCTCTCTGCCAGCAATGCCGCAGCGAGCGGATCAGGGTAGCGTTCGCCGCGGGCTTGGCGCAGTGTCGCAACATGGTCGACGTTGACGCCAAGATCGATGGGACTGGACATTTCTGCTTCTCACTTCTCGTTCGATTTCGATTGCTGACGCAACTCCCGAATGATGCGTCGTGTATGTAGCGTCTTGCCGTCGAGCTGACGATCAATAGCGGCACCAAGTATACGCCTAGCTGCCCGCAACGTCAGAGGATGTGTCCAGTCTCCAACGGAAATCGCCTTTAGCGTTGCACCACTGTAAGTCGTCATATCCGCCGCTTCCTCGGCTAACACCGGACCCTCGTCCACAATGACATGATAGCGACGTTCCTCGTCTACAGGCTGCCCAGACGTGGCGTCGATAGCCAACTCAATACCAAAACCCGCCTCACGCAAAAAAAGCCACTCAAACTCTCGTAGCGCAATGGCGTTCGCTGTATCACTCGCGAGGGACTGAATCGTCTCTGCGTAACCATCGAACACTGACGGGATCGCATCGAAGCGGTGGGTGAGCTTCATCAACAGCTCGTTAATATAGAAACCACACATCAGCGCCTCGCCGGTCAGTACCAGCGGCTGGCCGATTTGCTCTGCATCCGTCAGCGTTCCGAGATCGCGGCCGGTTACCCACGAAAGACGTAATGCCGAAAAAGGCTGCAAAATGCCCCGGTGTCGACTCTTTGGCCGCTTAACACCACGCGCCACCATCGCTACGCGACCATAGTCACGACTGAAGACTTCCACGATCTGGCTCGAATCACGGAAATCACGCCGGTGCAGGATCCATGCGGGCTGCAGTTTGATTCTCTCTTTGCTAAGCACGCCGGGAGTTCCTAGAACGTGGATGCATGAATCCGACAATGGATGCGCACGTCACACGTCATCACATTAGTCCTGCATGTCGAAACCTAACCGCTGGAGGTCCTGTTCACTGTCCGCCCAGTTCTCTTTCACTTTGACCCACAATTCAAGATGGACAGGAAAATCAAGCTGCCGAATCATATCGCGACGTGCAGAGGTGCCAACCGCTTTCAAGAGATGCCCCTTTTTGCCAACGACGATCCCCTTTTGAGAGGCACGTTCGACGAAAATGACTGCGTGTACTGTGTACCGTTCATCATCACGACGCAGCTGCTCAATCTGTACAGTCAATCCATAGGGAAGCTCTTGACGTAACCTCAGCGTCAGTTTCTCGCGAATGATCTCCGACAACATGAATGACTGGCTGCGATCACTGGGCATGTCCTCTGGGAACATGGGCGGTGATGGTGGCAAAAGCGGCAAGACGACCTCCATCAGCGCATCAGTCTGATCACCGGATAATGCAGACACTGGGACGATCGCATGTAACTCACGCTTCGTATTGATGGTCTTTAGAAACGGCAACAACGCCGCTTTGTCACTCATAAGGTCCGTCTTGTTGACCACCGCGATGACAGGGGCTTCGACTGCCTGCAAGCGTTGCAGGACATTTTCATCGCTTGCGGTCCATTGGCCTGCCTCTAGAACCCAAAGCACGAGTTCCGCTTCTGACAACGCACTCACCGCTGTCCGGTTCATTACCCGGTTGATCGCCTTCTTCTGGCCGATATGCAGGCCCGGCGTATCAATGAACACGACCTGTGCGGACGGTCGATTAGCTACGCCCATAATGCGATGACGCGTTGTCTGTGGTCTCGGTGTGACGATACTGACCTTCTGACCAACAAAATGATTGATCAACGTCGACTTACCGACATTAGGACGACCCACAACGGCAACAAACCCACACACGAAATCATCATCGATGCGCTCAAAATCGTTCATTCGGTAGCTTCCCCAGCGATGCTATCGAGTACAGCGCTAGCAGCTCGCTGCTCCGCCAATCGCCGACTCGTTCCCTCGCCTTCACAACGAGTGGGTTTCGGCTCGCTGACTTCACAACTGACAAAAAAACGCTGCTTATGCGGTGGGCCCTCGGTGGACAGCAATTCATATTGCGGTAATGGAAAGCCGCCACCTTGCAGGTATTCTTGCAAGCGCGTTTTGGCATCCTTTCGCGCCGCTGTGACCTCAAGTGTCTTCAATCGCTCGGCAAACACGCGGTCAATGACATGGCTTGCGGCCGCATAGCCGCCATCGAGATAGACGGCTGCGAATAACGCTTCCAATGCATCTGATAACAATGACCTGCGCCGGTTGCCGCCAGTCTTCATCTCACCAGGCCCAAGCCGAAGCAACTCGCCAATTTGAAGCGCGCTGGCCAGCTCGGCCAACGATTCATCTCGAACCAGGTTGGCACGTAGACGACTCAACACGCCTTCATCGGCGTCTGGAAATTGCTGGTAGAGCCGATCGGAGATAACGGCATCCAGAATCGCATCGCCCAGGAACTCGAGCCGTTCATTGCTTTGGCCGCGCGCGCTGCGGTGATTAAACGCCTGCAGCATCATCGAACGGTCGCTGAACTGATAATCGAGGGCGGACTCCAGCGAGGCCAACAGTGCGCTGTGGCGCTCGCTCATTGCTGTGTTCCTATCGAACGACGGTGATCTGGTTGTTGAATTCGACGGCAAACGAGATGTTTGCGAGGAACGGCACGGTGTTCACGTAGTCCGCTTCCAGACTCCAACCATCGGCGACCTTAGTCATGGTCACGTCTTTGAACGAGATGACATTAACGCCTTCAACGTCGAAGCGTTTTTCAATCGCGCTCAAAATATCGCGACGCGAAGCATTCTTGCCGCCGAGGCTCTCTTCGACTGAAGTCAGCGTATTAGCGACCTTAAAGTTCTCAAGATAGGCGGGCGTCAAACGAATGCCTGCATAGACAAACAGGCCGATAAACGAAACCATGATGATCAGGCCTGCCGTGGTCATGCCCTGCTGCCTTACCATCCGATTCGCCGAATATTGTCTTAGTGAATTCATAGCGGCCTCCCGGGTGCCACGCCAATTACTCAATTTTATCCCCAATTCTGCCCCATCGCGGCATTTCCAGCCAGCGCCAGCTCATCCAGATGCGCGTTGCCCGTCCCACTAAATTCTCTTTGGGAATACAACCAATATCGGAATATCGGCTGTCGTGACTATTGTCGCGATTGTCACCCATCATAAAGTAGCAGTCCTTGCCGATCGTTCTCGTGAATGGGTTTGCGTACGCCTGCTGGATCAAGATGCGGTGATCATCACCACTCATCGTTTCAAGAAACACATCACCGGCATTCTTTTCGTTGACGAAGCGACCGGCCGGCGCCTGCATCACAGGCTCCCCATTGACGGTCAAGACATGATCGCGATAGCTCACAACATCGCCGGGTAAACCAACCACGCGTTTGATGAAGTTGACGTTCGGTTCACCGGGTTTTCGAAACACCACAACGTCGCCGCGCTCCGGCCAACCGGTCTCTTTGATCAGCGTATTGGTCACCGGTAGTCGAAGACCATAGGAATACTTGGATACCAATACGAAATCGCCGATGAGCAGTGTCGGCACCATGGACTCTGACGGTATGCGGTAGGGCTCAAAAACAAAGGACCGCAGTACGAGGATAATCGCGAGAATAGGGAAAAATGCTTGTGAATAATCAACGTAAACCGGCAGTTTCTCACCCTCGAGACGCTTGGCCCGCCAAACGTATTTCTCAAGCGCGACGACAATGCCAGTGATGGCTGTCAGCATCACAAACACCAAAGGCAGATTGACCCAATCCGGTACCATACCCTGCGATCCTCAGTTAGTTATCGACTTTCAGTACAGCCAAGAACGCTTCCTGTGGAATCTCGACAGACCCCACCTGCTTCATGCGCTTCTTACCTGCTTTTTGCTTCTCAAGCAATTTACGCTTGCGACTCACATCGCCACCATAACATTTCGCTGTCACATTCTTACGAAGCGCTTTCACAGTACTGCGCGAAATAATCTGGTTGCCGATGGCCGCCTGAATAGCCACATCGAACATCTGACGCGGAATAAGCTCTCGCATCCTTTCAACAAGATCACGGCCGCGCGCTTGCGCACGATCTCGGTGCACGATGATTGACAGCGCATCCACCTTCTCGCGGTTAATCAATACATCGAGCCTTACCAGATTGGCTGCCTCGTATCGGGCGAATTGGTAGTCGAAAGAGGCAAACCCGCGACTCACCGATTTCAACCGATCGAAAAAATCGAGAACCACTTCGGCCAGTGGTAAATCGTAGTCAATCGACACCTGACCACCAAGGTATTGCATGCGCGTCTGTTGTCCACGCTTCTCGACGCACAGTTTAATCACAGCGCCAACATGCGCTTCGGGCACAAGTATCGAGGCATTAATGATCGGCTCTCGGAGCTCCCCAATCTTGCTGAGATCAGGCAGGCTCGATGGATTATCTACATAGACAATCTCACCATCCGTTTGTTCGATCTCATAAATGACTGTCGGTGCCGTGGTGATTAGGTCAAGCTCATATTCGCGTTCGAGCCTTTCCTGCACAATCTCCATGTGCAGCATGCCAAGAAAACCACACCGAAAACCAAAACCAAGCGCAGCAGAAGACTCGGGTTCAAAATGCAAAGCTGCGTCATTCAACCTGAGTTTTTGTAAGGCTTCCCGGAATGTCTCATAGTCGTCTGAGCTGATTGGAAACATGCCAGCAAATACTTTGGGCTGGACTGTCTTGAAGCCTGCGAGTGGCTGAGGCGACGGCTCACGATCGAGCGTCAGTGTATCGCCGACGGGCGCCCCTTCGATCTCCTTGATACCCGTGATCACGAAACCAACTTCACCGGTCACAAGCTCTGTGTCGTCGGTCATCTTCGGCGTAAAACGACCCAGCCTGTCAACGCTATGCGCATTGCCTGTCGACATCACTCTGACGCGGTCTCCTTTGGACAGGCGGCCATTCACGATTCGGACCAGAGACACCACACCGACGTAGTTATCGAACCAGCTATCGATGATGAGTGCCTGCAACGCGTCGTCCGCGCTGCCTTCGGGTGGCGGAATATCCGCGACAATACGCTCGAGCAAATCCTCTACACCGACGCCGGTTTTCGCACTCACCAAAGTCGCATCAGTCGCGTCAATACCGATGATCTCTTCAATCTCCTGTTGAACACGCTCAGCATCAGCGGCAGGAAGATCGATCTTATTCAACACCGGCAGCACCTCGAGCCCCTGGTCGATCGCCGTATAGCAGTTAGCAACGCTTTGCGCTTCCACACCCTGCGCCGCATCGACAACAAGCAAAGCGCCTTCGCAAGCGGACAGCGAGCGCGATACCTCGTACGAAAAGTCAACGTGCCCCGGTGTGTCGATGATGTTCAATTGGTAACGGTTACCATCTTTCGCATCATAATGAAGCGTGACGCTTTGTGCTTTGATGGTGATGCCACGCTCGCGCTCGATATCCATTGAATCAAGCACCTGATCAGCCATTTCGCGGTTCTCGAGGCCACCACAACGCTGGATGAACCGATCGGCGAGCGTCGACTTACCGTGATCGATATGCGCGATGATTGAGAAGTTGCGAATGAACTGCATGGACACAACAAAAATCCGGTCTAAAGGGGTTAGCCGTTAATTATAACGGGTTCGCAGCCGCGGAAACGCTAAACTTGCCGCGAAACCAGCCATTGAATCAGCGCTTTGCGATCGAACTGGCCTTCCATAATGACGCGATCTGCATCCAAAAGAACCGGGATGCGTTTGTCAAACTGCGGACGCAGTGCGTCTTGTTGATCAATATCGATCATTTGAATTTCGGCTTTGCCGCGTAACAGCGGTAATGCTGACTCGAGCAAGTCTTCGCATAGATGGCAACCCTGACGCGTGTACAGGATGAGCTGTTGCATCACAGAACGTCCTGATCGAGCCGCCTGACCTGCATGAATGATCGGCTGGGCACTAGACGGCTGGCAGTCACCAAACCGACGAGCAAACCAACCAACAACCCACCGATTGATGCAGCATCGGTCGTACCGACGATGGCGCCCGTCGCGACACCGACTAGTACACCGGCTAACGGCAGTCCATAGCCGAGCATCGCAAGACGCAGTGGCGTCGCGAGCGTCGAAGCGGCGCAAACCATCACTCGCTCACCCACAACAAACTTCTCGCCGCCCGCATGCGCCACGGACAGCGTCGTCGACCGCGGACGTTGTGACAACAGTCCGAGCCCACATCCTTTACCGCTGGTGCATGGGCCACATGCCGATCGGTTCACAACGGATACCAAGACCTTGGTGTCAAAGACGGCCTGGACATGCCCTGTCAGTGGCCTATTGATTGGTGGTCTCCCCACCCCCGAAACCGGTCTGCCACTCTTCGCCCGCCTTCTCGGCGAGATACTTCACCGTTTCAGCCGGCACATCGCCGACCACTGTGACAGTGAGGCCGCCGACACGATGTTGATACGTGTGTGCTGCACCCATACTCGCGAGTTGCGCCGAACGCACATTGTCGTTGCCTGGTCGTTGCTCAACAAAGACGGATACCGCAGCGAGACCATCCGAAAACACCATACGTTTGGAGCGTCTGCCATTGATCTCAACGATCTTGATCGCATCATCGTTCAATTGGAAACCAAGCGACTCCTCGATATCCGCCAGTGCACCCACTGGACGGATCGTCGTTTCCGACTGCACATCATCAGCACCTGCCGTCATCGCACCTTGCATGACGGTAAAACCGCGACTATCGATATCACTGTTGAAATCATCGGCCGCGAACGTCACGCCGATCTCAACTTCAACGAACCGTATTTCTTCAATCACGAGGTTGCGGCTAACGAGTTGCATTCGCAGCGGCAGTGATGTTGCAGCATCAATCCAGAACCGATGCCCATAGCGGTAGCCATCGATGGGATTGAGATCGTACCGAAGTGCCTTTCTTCCGGTCACTCGGTCCGTCCCTCTTGGCACTAGCGAGTAGAAATTCCCGAGTGTGCGAGATGCTGATTGCAATCGCGCAAAAGCATTCGACGCCACGGAGTTGGCATCCACAATTTTGATCTGCCTGTTTGGCAATAGACAAATCAGCTCATTGCCATTACGAATAATCTCGCGACCTTCGCCATCCATCGCAACCAGCTTTTCGCGGACAAAACCATCCTCATTGCTATGAAGGATTTGCATGGCATCCATGCGGCCATTCGCTGTGCGAATTAACGTACCGCGATAATTTGCCTCATTCACAGCAGCGCTGACAGACGCAAGAAACTGCTCTGTCGCCAACGCGTCGTCAGCGCGTGCCTGGAGCAAAGACATTGCCGCGAAGGCTAGGTACGCGACTATGGTGAGACTATTGAGGCGCAATCGGCTCATTCTTGGTCTGCCTGATCCTCGGTCGTCTCCGATTCTTCCGACGTTTCTGCACTATCGGAACCTACGATAATTCTGAGGCGCCCGTTGGCGGGCAACGTGGCGCCAGTCGCGCGACTGTGATTCAAGAAGTAAGCGGCGAGCTCCGGATCAGCCACAATCAGACCCGAATCGTTGACGGTCGTGGGTACGACGTAGTCGCTATCGTCCGGCCTCAACTGGTCACCAGCTTGCCCAGCATCCGGCACAGCAACGAACGCCTCTCGCGACGGCGCTGTCGACTCTTGCTGCACCGGCGCAACGATCAACGCTACCGCGGCAACCGCGGCTGCAATACCGGCACCAGCCGCCGTTTTTATCCAACCTACTCGACGTTTCGGCCGGTTTGCTCCCGACGTCGAGGCATCCATTGAATACGACGGCTCATCCTCAAGGGCAGTAGCAATCCTGCTAACAAAATCCGCACCAGCGACGCTTCGCTCGCCACGCAACGCTTGCCCGATTGCGAGCGTGCCGGCAATCTCCTCGCGCAATTCAGCATCTCGGCCAATGCGACGAGAAAGCAACGCAGACTCTTCGTCATTCAACTCGTCATCAATCCAGGCGGATAATTGTTCTTTGGTCATTTCATTCATCGTCGACTTGCCTGCGTACGTTTACGTGGTGCTCGCGACACTCGCAGAACTGCCGAGTGCTTCGATGCCTTTACTGATTGCCTCTCGTGCTCTAAAGATCCTCGATCGAACGGTGCCGACGGGACACTCCATAGCAAGCGCTATTTCCTCATAACTCATACCGTCGATCTCACGCAGAACGATTGCTGTGCGCAGATCTTCGGGCAATCCGTTAATGGATTCATTGATTCGCTCATGCATCTCATCCTTCAGAGCGACCGCCAGCGGCGTATCCTCTGTTTTCAATCGAGCATGCATGTCGTATTGCTCGGGATCCTGAAGATCCAGGTCATACTCCATAGGTCGTCGCTTTGCAGCAACGAGGTAGTTCTTTGCCGTGTTCACTGCGATTCGATAGAGCCAGGTGTAGAAGGCACTGTCACCTCTAAAACGCGGCAGCGCACGATAAGCCTTAATGAAGGCTTCCTGGGCCACATCAAGCGCCTCATCGGTATCGCGGATATAGCGCGAAACAAGATTGACAATCTTGTGTTGATACTTGAGCACGAGCAGGTCGAATGCACCCTTATCCCCTTGTT
>JBCAZE010000128.1:0-9188 GCA_039700805.1 Pseudomonadota bacterium
CGTGCCGCGATCGAGCTCGCCAAAGACTGGCGGACAGACCGCCGCCTGCGGCGCCTAGAGGCATTGCTCATCATCGCCGACCACACCAAATCACTGATTGTGTCCGGCAATGGCGATGTCATCGAACCAGAAGACGACATCATGGCGATCGGCTCCGGCGGATCGTTCGCGCTGGCTGCTGCGCGTGCCTTCGTCGACTCAAGCGACCTAAGCGCTGAAGAGATCGTGACAAAATCGCTGAAGATCGCTGCTGATATCTGCGTTTTCACGAACGAAAACATCACGATCGAAACTCTTTCAGAGGGCTGAGCCACTGCTCGCCGCTGTTCGCAAGGAATACCCCCATGTCTATGACACCCCGCGAAATCGCCCAGGAACTGGACAAACATATCGTCGGCCAGAATGCCGCTAAACGTGCTGTCGCCATCGCGCTGCGTAACCGCTGGCGCCGGATGCAGGTCGAAGACACGCTGAAATCCGAAATCACACCTAAGAATATTCTGATGATCGGCCCCACTGGGGTCGGCAAAACCGAGATTGCACGTCGGCTAGCGAAGTTATCAGGCGCACCATTCATCAAGGTTGAAGCGACTAAGTTCACCGAAGTGGGCTATGTCGGCAAAGAAGTGGACTCGATCATTCGCGATCTTGTCGAGATATCCGTGAAGCTCACCCGCGATCAAGAGATGCGCAAAGTGCAGCATCGGGCGGAGGATGCAGCGGAAGAACGCGTGCTGGATATTCTGTTGCCACCACCGGTCAGCGGCGAGGCGGACAATGCCGATACTCGCCAAAAATTTAGAAAGAAACTGCGCGAAGGGGACCTCGATGACAAAGAAATCGAGATCGACCTTGAGCAGCGATTAGTCGGAGTCGAAATCATGGCACCGCCGGGCATGGAAGAGATGACCAACCAGCTCCAAGGCATGTTCCAGAATTTAAACCCGGGTCGCTCAAAGACACGCAAGCTGCCGATTCGTGAAGCGATGAAACTGCTGACCGAAGAGGAAGCGTCGAAGATGATCGACGAGGAGGCGCTCAAGCTCAGCGCCGTTGAAGCGGCCGAACAAAACGGCATCGTCTTCCTCGACGAGATCGACAAGGTGGCACGCCGCGCCGACCATGGCGGCGCCGATGTCTCTCGTGAGGGTGTGCAGCGCGATCTGTTGCCGCTGGTCGAAGGCAGTACCGTGACAACAAAATACGGCCCAGTCCGCACCGATCATATTCTGTTCATCGCATCCGGCGCATTTAGCGTGTCCAAACCCTCGGACCTGATACCGGAACTGCAGGGCCGGTTACCAATTCGCGTTGAACTCGATTCTCTGAAAACCGAGGATTTCGTGCGCATTCTGACCGAGCCCGATAGCTCGTTGACGCGCCAGTACATCGCGTTGATGGGTACCGAAGGCGTGACACTCGAATTTATCGAGTCCGGTGTTCGCCGTGTCGCGGAAATTGCGTTCCAAGTGAATGAATCAACCGAAAACATCGGCGCGCGCCGCCTGCATACGGTCATGGAGCGTCTATTGGATGTTATTTCGTATGAATCCGCGGACAACAGCGGTAAGCATTACCGCATTGACGCGGGCTACGTGGATGAGCACCTCGGCGAATTGGTTGGTGATGAGGATCTCAGCCGCTACATACTCTGATGAGCGATGTGCCAGTCAACATACGCTTGCGCAAGCAATCCGCTTGCCTGACGCTCGAGTACGGCGACGGCACGAGTCACGATCTGTCCTTCGAATACCTGCGCGTCAATTCGCCGTCCGCTGAAGTTCAGGGGCATCATCCGGATCAAGCGGTCCTGCAGCATGGCAAGCGCAATGTGCGGATCACACGCATCGAACCTGTCGGCCATTACGCGCTGAAACTGATTTTCAGTGACGGGCACCAAACCGGTCTATACAGCTGGACGTTACTGCGACGCCTAGGCGAAGAGTACGACACGCGATGGCAAGACTATACGCTAGCCCTCGAAAAGGCCGGCCTGACGCGGGATCCAGCGACCTGAAGCCGCGTAAACCGGTACAATAGACGGCCCAACGATTTTGCCGAGCGGAGTGGCCCGAATGGCTAATAGCACCGACAACAAGACACACTTCGGCTATGAGACGGTCGATGCCGCCGACAAGGCGGGTCGCGTCCGCGGTGTCTTCGACTCTGTCGCCGGCAATTACGATCTGATGAACGACCTGATGTCCGGTGGCATTCATCGCCTTTGGAAGAAGTTCACGATCGATAAGGCGGCCGTTCGCGAAGGACAAACGGTGTTGGACCTCGCCGGGGGCACCGGCGATCTTGCCATCGCGTTCGCAAAGCGGGTGGGTAGCCACGGTCAAGTGGTCCTCGCGGACATCAATGCCGAAATGCTGAAGCAAGGTCGCGAACGGCTCTTGAACAACGGCATCGTCGGCAACGTCGAGATTGCACAGGTTGACGCCGAAGCATTGCCATTCGCTGACAATACGTTTGATCTCATCACCATCGCGTTTGGATTGCGCAACGTGACGCGTAAGGAAGCCGCGCTCGAATCGATGCTGCGCGTGCTGAAACCAGGCGGCAAATTGCTGGTGCTAGAGTTTTCCAAACCCAATGAGCTGTTGAAACCGGCCTACGACCTGTTTTCGTTCTCTGTACTGCCTTTTTTGGGACGCGTCGTCGCCAACGATGAATCCAGTTACCGGTATCTCGCCGAGTCCATCCGTATGCATCCAGACCAAGAAACCCTAATGGCAATGATGGAACAGGCGGGTTTCGAGCGATGCGAATACGATAACCTCACGGGCGGTATTGCTGCGCTCCACTGCGGCTACAAGCTGTAATCGGCGCCATGCAGCTCGACATTCTTTTCAAGCCGGTCGCGGCACTGATCAACCGCCGTATTGGTGAGCAAACACCAGCACGCGATCTCGCGGCGAAACTCGAGGGCAGTATTCTCGCCATTCGCGTGGCGGACACCGCGTTGTCGGTCTATATGACGATGAACAATGGCAAGCTTGCGCTCGCAACCGATGTCGATGCAGATCCTGATGTCGCACTCAGTGGCAGCCCATTGTCACTAGCGGCACTCGCTGGATCAGACCCGCAAGGCGTCATTCGTGAGGGGCGTGTGCAAATGATCGGCGACGCGGAAATCGGCCAAGACTTTCAACAGCTACTGGGCTACGCCCGGCCGGATATCGAAGATGAACTCGCTAACGTGGTTGGGGATGTCGTCGCCGGTCAAGCGGGCGCGATGCTACGAAGTGCTGGCCGGGCCGCAGACAATTTCAGTGATCAGCTGCAGGCACGTTTCGGTACATTTTTGACGCGTGATAAGAAAGCGTTACCGACGCGCGAGCAGTTTGATGCGTTTCGGGATGACAATGAACGACTTCGAGATGATATCGAGCGTGCGACGGCACGATTGAATCTACTGAAGCAGTCAATGGACGAGGCAACCTAGATGCTGACTTGGCCGCGCCTTAAGCGTCTGATCAGCATCCAGCGGGTACTCGTCAAATACAGCCTGGACGACCTGATCGGCACATCGCCGCTGTTAAAACCCGCTCGTCTCATTTTTCTCTTGGGTGGGCGAAGGCTCGATCGATCGACACCGCGTGGCGAACGTATCCGTCTCGCGCTCGAGGAGCTTGGGCCGATCTTCATCAAATTCGGTCAAGCGTTGTCGACGCGACGCGACTTGTTACCGCCGGACATCTCGAGCGAACTGGCGAAGCTGCAAGATCAAGTCCCCCCATTTGATGGCCAACTAGCCAGAGACATCATCAACAAAGCCTATGGCCATGACTTGTCGGAGACCTTCGCCGAGTTTGACGATACGCCGATGGCCGCAGCATCGATCGCTCAAGTACATCCAGCAACGCTTCATGACGGTACGGATGTCGTCGTCAAAGTCCTTCGTCCCGGCATGCGCCAACGCATCAGGCAAGATCTTGAGGTCATGTACGCGATGGCCGAGCTCGCACAACGCTATCTGCCGGATGGCGCGCGACTACGCCCGGTGGAAGTCGTTAGCGAGTACGACAAAACCATCATGGACGAGTTGGACCTGTTAAGAGAAGCGGCCAACGGGTCACAGCTGCGTCGCAATTTCGAGGGATCGACACAACTTTACGTCCCCGAGGTCTACTTCGATTACAGCCGTGTTGAAGTCTTGGTCATGGAACGTATTTATGGTGTCCACATCAGCAATATGGATGCGCTGCGCGCCGCTGGCACCAACATCAAGAAGCTCGCTGAAAATGGCGTTGAGATCTTCTTCACGCAGGTTTTTCGCCACAACTTCTTTCATGCGGACATGCATCCTGGGAATATCTTCGTTCGTACGGACGACCCAGAGAACCCGCTATACCTGTCCGTCGACTTTGGCATTATCGGCACGCTGAACGTCAAAGATCAGCAGTACTTGGCGGAGAACTTCCTCGCGTTTTTTGACCGCGACTATCACCGTGTCGCGCAGCTCCATGTCGATTCAGGCTGGGTACCACCCGATACTCGCGTCGAAGAACTCGAGTCGGCGGTACGCACAGTGTGCGAGCCGATCTTCAACAAACCGCTGGCCGAGATCAGTTTCGGCACGGTCCTGCTGCGACTATTCGAGACGGCGCGTCGGTTCAATATGGAAGTGCAACCACAACTGATTCTGCTGCAGAAGACGCTATTGAACATCGAAGGACTCGGGAGGGATCTCTACCCGGAACTCGATTTGTTTGAAACCGCCCAACCGATCTTGAGACGTTGGATGGAAGAGCGTCTTGGTGGGCGAGCCGTGATCAACGACTTTAAGACGCAATGGCCAGAAGTGCGTGAAATCCTGCGGGAACTACCAACGCTTGCACGGCGTGTCAGCGAGCAAGCCTCAAACGGTGATCTCAGGGTGACGTTCGAGTCTCCAGAGCTCGACATGCTCCGTGAAGAGATGCGCGCAGACAGCCGCCGTCGCTATCGGACAACCATCGGCATCGCGTTGGCTGCTGCCGGCGGCTACGCACTGGTTGCTGGCCACCTTGGCAATTGGGGGTGGGCGATGGTTGCCGGCGGTGCCTTGCTGACACTGCTCGGCAGACCACGCTAGCCTCATCTAGTCGACGAGTGCTGCCGCCTGCATCGCGCGGTAGTCATCCAACCGCTCACGACTAGCACCCAACTCTTCAGCCAGATAGATCAGATCATTTTCGAGCGATTCTTTGCGCGCGGACAGTCGTTTCATTTCCGCAAGAATCTCAAGGCGCTCTTCAGGCGTCAGTCCGTCTGAGATCATACGCACAGTTTCCGCTTCGATCGTCGCATCGATATCTTCGATTTCGTTCTCAGCGCGCACAATCGCTGACTCAAGGCGTCTGACGTCCGTGCGCAACGTGTGCAATGTGCGGCCTTCCTCATAGGCTGCCAAAAACTGGCCTTCGAGCGCCGCCGGGCACACGCCCTGGTAGCTAGCGCCACGCTCGCCAACTCGGTAGCCGTTCTGAGGGCGGCAGTACTCTTCTAGCCCTTGCTGACGACCCGCCTGGTATTCATTCAAATCGGGAGTGACACCCGCATCCGCACAAGCTTTGCGGTAGTTGCCAATCTGGGCACCGGAACGTCCGAGTACGCCATCTTCATAGCCGACAGTGCGCCAGTCTGACGCAATACATTCCTCGGCCGTCATCGTGGTCGAACAACCACTCAGCAACGCTAGGCTCAAAACGGCCAACAATCCGATTATTCTCATTGTCATAACTCCCTTGCGAAGTTCACACCCTACGCGCATGCAAATGAACGAGGCATGAACTGATTCACAAAATGCCAAACCGCCTGTTTGACGAGATGACCAGCAATCACCCGCAATCACGGGCATAATCAGGAGGGACAAAGTTTGGCATCGACGTATGCACGACAAGAAAACGCAACTATTCCGGCCGCGTGCAGCCGCATCGATCGTCGTCGCCAATATGGTGGGTACCGGCGTTTTTACGAGCCTCGGATACCAATTAGCCGACATCCAATCAGGCTTCGTCTTGATGATGCTGTGGGCGATCGGTGGAGTCATCGCGTTCTGTGGCGCGATGAGCTACGCCGAACTCGGCGCATCGCTGCCCCGCTCCGGCGGTGAGTACAACTTTCTCGGGCAGATTTACCATCCGGCGGCGGGATTTGTCTCGGGCTGGATATCGGCAACGGTCGGCTTCGCAGGGCCAACTGCGCTCGCCGCGATCACGTTTGCCTCTTATCTCGGTGCTGCGATCCCGGGTCTACCTGAAACTACGTTGGCGGTCGTATTGGTGTTAGTCCTGACGATCGTCCACGCGACCAATCGCAACGCAAGCAGCAATGTACAAGTCGCTTTTACAGCCGTGAAAATCGCCTTGATCGTCCTGTTTTGTGTGCTGGCCTTCGCTCTGGTTCCGGAACCCCAAAACGTCGGGTTTTTGCCGGCTGACGGGGACTTTAAACTGATGACCGGCGGCGCGTTCGCGGTGGCACTGATTTACGTGAGCTACGCCTATACCGGCTGGAACGTCGCGACTTACCTATCTGCCGAGATCGAAGCGCCACAACGAAACCTGCCGCTGGTGCTAGGCGCGGGCACGATTGTCGTCAGCCTGTTATACCTCGCGCTGAACTACATCTTCTTGTACGTTGCCCCGATTGACCAGATGGTCAACAAAGTGGAAATCGGCTACATCGCTGCCGAAAACGCATTCGGCGGGATCGGCGCAAGGGTTATGGGCGCCGTGTTGGCGCTGCTCCTGATCTCTACCGTCAGCGCCATGATCATCGCCGGGCCCCGCGTTTACCAAGCCATCGGGCAGGATCATGCCATGTTCGCCTGGCTGGCCCGGACGAACCGCTATGGCGTTCCGGCATTGGCTATCTATCTGCAAGGCGCGCTCACCATCACGTTCATTCTGACCTCGCCCTTCGAGTTCATTCTGTTGTTCTCGGGGTTCACGCTGGCACTTAATACGCTCGCCGCCGTGCTTGGCCTTTTCGTGCTGCGCTGGCGCCAACCCGATCTGCCGAGACCATTTAAAGCCTGGGGTTATCCCGTTACACCACTGATTTTCCTTGTCCTGACTGGCTGGACGCTTTGGTTTGTACTGAAGAATGAGCGCGGTGCAGGGCTAACCGGTCTCGCCGTGATTGCCATCGGGCTGGTGTTTTACTTCATTACCGCATCTTTTAATGCGCGGCGTGATGCCAAAACAGATTCAGAGACGCAAACCATCGTCGATGACGATCGCTAGCATTTCAGCGAATTGACCACTTTCCCTCGGTTTTTTAGTGGCACTTATAGCGCTTGCGCATGATCGCCACGGACCGCCGCAGAATCCGCTTTAGGATCGTGTGGTCGACGGCATCCAAGTCTTTGATGTAGAGACAAGACTTGCCGAGCGTATGCGGACCAAGATCCGCTAGCTCGGATTCGAACTCTGAAAATCCTGGCATGACATAGATGGTCAGGTTACGCGCACGCGACGAAAACCCAACCAACGAAAATTCGCCTTCACGACCACTATCATAGCGATACTCGTAACGACCGTAGCCAACGATCGTCTTGCCCCACATCACCGGCGGACGCCGAGTCACCGACTGCAGCATCGCATCCAGCGCTTTTGCTTGACGCTTGCGATCCGGATCCGCGATCCCATTGATGTAGGCATCGACGGACGCGTCTGTGGCTACGGTCTTGTTGTTTGCTTTTGCCATGGCAGATTCTCTCTGAACCAGGAACGATAGGAACCGCACGTCCAAATGACGACGGCGGCAATGAGTGACTTCACCAATGCACCCGGAATAAACGGCTGAACACCGTTGAACCAAGCGGCAGGGATTCCCAACGTTGCGCTCAGCATGCCCGCCCCTATCAGTAAAATCATGGCATGTCCCAGCAACATCCAGAGCACTAATTGCCAGGTGCCTGGCTTCAAGTGACCGCTGTCCGTGACGAGCCCGAGGACCGCGGCAGTGAACCAAAAGGCGATCAAGTATCCGCCAGATGGGCCGAACAATGTCGCGAACCCGGCACCGCCCTCAGAAAACACGGGCACGCCCGCAGCGCCCAGCGCCAAGTAACAAAAGATTGCGAACGCTGCAGCGTTGAACCCTAGAAAAACGCCTACCAATAGGACCACGACCGTTTGCGCCGTTTGTGGCAGCGCGATACCTGGCAGCGCAAAGCTGATTTGCGCCGCGAGCGAGAGCAGAATCACAAAGAGGGCGACACCCGCCCATTGACGTCGCGTCAGCATGATTGCCCTACGCGCCACCCATCGTGAAGAAGCACAGCTTGTTGCCATCAAGGTCACGCCAATAAGCGGCATAAAACCCGGAGCTGCCGCGCGGACCAGGCGCACCCTCATCCTTCGCACCGAGCGCCATCGCCTTCGCGTGCGCCGCATCGACGGCGGCAGGGTTTGGCAGCTGGAGCGCGACCATGGTGCCGTTGCCGACCGTGGCCGCTTCGCCGTCGTGCGGCTTGATGATACTGACCATCGGTTTGGCGGGATCAACCCCCCACGCTATAAAAGAGGTATCCCCCATTGCGCGACCCGCGCCGATGCTGCCTAAGAGCGCATCATAAAACGTCGCGGCCGCGTCGAATTGGTTGGTACCGAGCGTTACATATCCAATCATGGTGTTCCCCATTAATCCCCGCGGCAAATATAGCTAACGCCGACGAATAACCCAATCCAGCCTAGGTCGCGTTTTGCTGCAGAAAAGCGTGCAGCAAAATGTAGCGGACGTAATCGCTTAGCGATTGGGCGTCGCGTGAATAGTCGATTAACTCGTTGTTTTATATATTTTTGCTGCGCTAGTCTTTCAATCTCTTTGCAGAGCAATAAGCACCATACCAAGGGCCTTTACATCAAGCTATGATGCTGCAGATTTATCGGCTAGCTTAGCGCCTTAAGCCAAATCTTCTGTTTTTCCGCGTGACGCATCGCCGCGTAAGCGGGACTGGTCGAGGGCAAAGCGATCTTCTTCATCGTCTCGTCGGCAAAGAAGCGATGATAAAGCCGATAAGCCGCTTTGCCGTTGAATAACAGCGTCTCGATACTCGGATAGGCGTCGAAGAAAGCCGGAAAGTCATTGGGTACGGCGCTCGCTGGATCAATCGCCGAGTCGAGGCTGCCAGGCCGATGGCAGGACATGAGGACATCCCAGACGGCGACCCCGCGATCCGCAATCAACTG
>JBCAZE010000273.1:0-2189 GCA_039700805.1 Pseudomonadota bacterium
GCCAGGATCGCGTCGAGTTGCTTCGATGGCGGTTAGATCAATACGGACTGCGGCGGTAATTGTCTAATCAAGATCGAATCGCATACGATCTCGGGTAATCGATCAGCAGTGTCTTAGGGAGAGACTATTTTGATTGCTACAGCGTTATCCACGTTGATCGTATTTGGCGTACTCAAGGCGCTTCCAGCGACCAAGGAGTTAGGTGGGGATGTCGCGATTACCGCCGTTGTTGGTCCGGCAATCATGACTTTCTTGGTGGGTATCGTGGTGGGCACCTTTGGCCTGCCGCTGATGATCTCAGTTTTGAGCCTGCTGCTGTATTTTGTCGTGCCTTTCACATGGCTAAAGCTAGGGCTTAATCAATCGAGCGCCGTATCCGCGATGGTGGGTGGAATCGTCCTGGTCGTTGCGGTCGGTGTGCAGTTCGGGTTTGTTGCGTTCTCCTAGATGGATCCCGGCCTGCGCCTCTGAAGTGATGACGCTCAGTGTCCGCCGTCTGACATAGGAGTTTTTGCCATGCAATTGAAAGCATTTCTTACGGTCTTCGGCCTCGTCTTTCTCGCTGAGTTGGGTGACAAGACTCAGATCGCAACCATGTTCTTTGCTTCAGACCGGAACATGAGTAAGTACATCGTGTTCTTCGCCGCGGCGAGCGCCTTGGTTGCTAGCGCAGCGATTGGTGTCGCCGCCGGGGATGTTGTGTCTCGGTATATTGACCCTCGTCAGTTGCAATACGTCGCGGGGATCGCCTTTTTGATTATCGGCCTTCTGACGATCTACAGTGCTTGGCGGGCTTGAGTTTACTGTCGGATGTTTCGTGTTGACGCAGCGGTTTCCGTGTCGGTCAGCGGTGATTGTTGGGCAATGAGTAAGAGGATACGACAACGAACTTCGCTAGCGAGCTACACAGCTAAGCTCGGGTTACTCTGTTCGGTGTCTTTGCTCTCCGCATGCCTCAGTGTGCGTGTGATCGACGATGCGGACTGGGTGTCGGAAGTTATCGGCACAACAACGAATGATGTGGATCTTGTGCTTTGCGTTCCGGACTGGCATCCGTCGAATGGTCGCGATATGCCTTCGCTTAGGGTTGAGGTTGCGCCTGACTGCAGGTTGGGTGAACCGGTTACTCATGTCCCGGAAGGGTCAGAGTTGGTGCTTTATCAGGTGTTGCATGTCAAGCGGTTCAACTACTTGACGTCCTCAAGTGTGTACGCCGTCGGTGAAGTTGAGTCTAGTGGCACCAAACAGACTTTCTATACCAACGTTGGCGGCGGCATCTATGGCGATGCACCACCGATACGCTTGTCCCAGCCGTTTTGGATCGTCCGTCAACGGAGCGATGTCGACGTTAACGTGCATAACGAAGCCAAGACTGGTAGTGCTATGAGTCCAACATCTGATCTGCAGAGCTGTGCGGACAGTCGAGCGTTGATCACGCAGGTTGCGCCGGCCTACCCCAATCATTCGAAGATCGATGAAGGTTGGGTGAGAGTCGCTTTGGAAATCGCCCCGGATGGTCGAGTTGTCAATGCCAATGCCACAGATTGGACAAGTAAAAGTTTTGTGCATTCTGCCTTGCGTGCTGTGCGCCAATGGGAGTACGAACCAGCAGCCGAAACATGCGCGAAGTCGGTCTTGGTGGCGTTTGAGTTAACGGACGATCGCTAGCGTAAGTATGTTGGAGTGCGACATGCAGTTTCTGTACGTGATGGACCCAATGTGCGGTTGGTGCTATGGCTTCCAGCCACAACTCGAGGCTTTCCTGGCGCAGTGGTCCAAGTCGGAGGTCACGTGGGTGATGGGCGGGCTGGCACCCGACAATGATCAACCGATGGACGACGCTCTCAGGGAGACCATCGCAGCCTATTGGCATCAAATTGAAAAGACCGCTGGCGTGCCGTTCAACCACGACTATTGGCGCATAAACACACCGTATCGATCGACCTACCCAGCGTGTCGCGCGGTAGTCGCAGCAGAGACTTTGACCAAAGGCAGTTCGTGCGCAATGGCGAAAGCGATTCAGGCTGCATACTACCGAGACGCGAAAAACCCATCGTTGGAAGATACTTTGGTTGCTTGCGCAGATTCGATCGGGTTCAGTTCAGAAGAGTTCAGAGAGGAACTACGCTCGGATGAAACCGAACGCACGTTTCAGGACCACCTAGGCATTGTCGGTCAATTGCAGGTTC
>JBCAZE010000129.1:0-9001 GCA_039700805.1 Pseudomonadota bacterium
TACACCGCTAAAGAACGCGTCCACCGCGAACAGTCGTTACTGATCCCAGGCCTTGTCAACACGCACACACACGCCGCGATGGCACTCATGCGTGGTATCGCCGATGACGTCGCGCTGGAAGCATGGCTCAACGATCACATTTGGCCCCTCGAAGCCCAACACGTCGGTACGGACTTTGTGCGAGATGGCACGCGACTGGCCTTGGCCGAAATGATCAAGGGTGGCATCACCTGCTTCAACGACATGTATTTCTCGCCCGACATCGTCGCCGAAGTTGCGTCCGAGATCCGCATGCGCGCGTCGATCGGGCTCATCGTCATCGATTTCCCAACCGTTTGGGCCACGGGCCCAGATGAATACCTCAGCAAAGCGCAGATCGTTTACGACAGTTTCGCGAGCAATCCACTCATATCGATGCAATTCGCGCCACATTCGCCGTATACCGTCAGTGAAGCAACGTTGGCTCGGGTTCGCACACAAGCCGACCAGCTTGATATCGGTGTCCATATGCATATCCACGAGACAGCGACCGAAGTCGACAACCACATCAACGCTCACGGCGAACGGCCGCTGGCGCAGCTCGAGCGCATGGGCATGTTGAATGGCAATTTGCTCGCCGTTCATATGACGCAACTGACTGATGACGAGATTGCGCTGTGTGCCAAGCGACGCGTCAACATCGCGCACTGCCCGGAATCCAACCTGAAACTCGCGAGTGGCATGGCACCGATCGGAAGGCTGATCGCAGAAGGCGTCAATGTGTCACTCGGCACCGATGGCGCAGCGAGCAACAATGACCTCGACATGTTGGGCGAGATGCGGACCGCGGCACTACTCGGCAAAGCGGTGGCTAGCGATGCCTCGGCATTACCCGCGGCAACCGTACTGCGCATGGCAACTAGCAACGGCGCCCGATCGTTAGGCATCAACGATCGAACCGGCTCGCTGGAAACTGGGAAATACGCAGACATCACCTGCGTCAGGCTTGATAAACTGCATGCATCACCGACCTATGACCCGCTTGCGACGTTGGTTTACAGCGCAGGCCGCGAGGATGTCACCGATGTTTGGGTCGCTGGAAAGCCACTCCTCAAGAACGGTGAACTCACCACAATCGACGAACGCGCTGTGCTTGAGCGCACACAAGAATGGAATAGAAGGCTGTCAAAATGAGCGACGCAAACACTAACGTCGATGCCGCTGAAATCTCACGTTTCGATGCCGTCTCATCACGCTGGTGGGATCCTGAGGGAGAATTCGCCCCACTGCATCGCATCAATCCGTTGCGGCTCGACTTTGTTGCCGAACGCGTCGCGCTGTCTGATGCCAAAGTTTTAGACATCGGTTGCGGCGGTGGCTTGTTCGCCGAAGCTCTCGCTGAGGCCGGTGCCAACGTGACCGGCATCGATATGGCGCCCGGTGGTCTCAAGGTCGCAAAATTACATCTGCTCGAAAGTGGCTTTGATATCGACTACCAGCAATCGACGGCCGAAGCATTTGCGAGCCAACATGCCGGCGCGTTTGATGTCGTGACCTGCCTGGAGATGTTAGAGCACGTCCCTGCCCCAGAGCACGTGATTGCGGCGGCAGCAACGCTGGTCAAACCGGGCGGCGACATCGTGTTCTCAACAATCAACAGGACCGCCAAGGCGTTCGCATTGGCCATCGTCGGCGCAGAGTACATACTAAACTGGGTGCCACGAGGTACCCATGAGTTCCAGAAGTTTATTCAGCCTTCCGAACTCGACCAGGCCGCTCGCGCGGCGGGGCTCTCGATCCAGTCGCTCGCTGGCCTTGAATATGACCCGCTTGGCGATCGCTTCTTCATCTCGGGCAACGTCGACGTCAACTATTTTGCGCACTACAAACGACCTCATGAATGATCGAGCGGCACCGCAAGCGGTGTTGTTTGACCTTGACGGCACGCTGATCGACACCGCAGATGATCTCGTTGACGCGCTGTTTGCAGCGTGCGCGGCTTTGTCTCAACCCACTCCAGATCGCGCTCGTGCGCGACAGCGGGTCGGCAATGGGAGTGTCGGGCTTGTCAAACTCGCCTTTGGCGATCAATGGAGCTCACGTCACGACCAAGCGGTAGAGGTGTTGTTGTCACACTATGCGACACATATCGCGAAACAGTCTGCGCTATATCCCGGGCTCGATGATTTGCTGACACAACTCGATGCGGCTGGAGTTCCATGGGGTATCGTTACCAACAAACCAGAACACTTGACGCACTTATTGCTAAACGCACTGGGCCTTCACGAAAGAACAGGCTGCATCGTAGGCGCGGATACCCTACCCGTTAGGAAACCAGACCCGGCACCGCTGACTTTTGCCGCGGGTATCTTAAAGACACTACCGCAGGATTGTGTTTATATCGGCGACCATGAACGTGACATGGTTGCTGCGAGAGCCGCTCACATGCGTTGTCTTGCCGCGAGCTACGGTTACATCGAGACCGACGATGACCCTTATCGCTGGGGTGCCGATGCGGTGATTGACACATCGAAAGACATCACGTCGTCTCTCACTGCGCTTGGCATGTTGACGCGTCGACAAGAGCAACTCGCATGATCGATTTGCGCGCCCTTCTTGATTCACCACAATTCTGGCCGGCGCTGCTGTTGATTCTTGCGCTTGGCATTGGGCTCGGCATCCTGATCGAATGGCTGTTTGCGCGACGGGCTGCCGTTCGGCAAACCATCGATATCGCACGCCTCGAGGAGAAAATTCAGCTACAAGATCAGGTCGCTGAGGAGCGCGAACAGCTGATGAATCTCGTCGAGAGTCAATTGTCTGGCACGTTTGGTGACCTTGCGCGCAAGACAATGCAAAGCAACAGCGAGACATTCCTTAAACTTGCCGAGCAAAATCTGAAAGCACAACATGAAAAGGCGGATCATCTCTTAGCACAACGGGAAAAATCGGTAGAGGGCCTCGTCAAACCGATCGAAGCAGCTCTCAAGCGTAGTGAGACGCAAATCGCCGCGCTTGAAAAGGCAAGAAGCGAGGCCTACGGCGGCATCACTGAACAACTGCTCAATATGCAGAAGATGACCACCAATCTGCAGTCGGAAACACGCAACCTCATCACAGCGCTCAGACGACCTGAAGTGCGTGGCCAATGGGGCGAGATTACGCTTCGTCGACTAGTCGAGATGGCCGGCATGGTTGAGCACTGCGATTTCGTCGAGCAAGACACCGTGCGTGATGAGGAAGGTAAGGCGCTGCGGCCCGACCTTATTGTTCGGATGCCGGACCAGCGAGAGCTTGTCGTCGATGTCAAAACACCGCTTGATGCTTACTTAAGTGCCGTCGAGGCCGCTGATGATGCGACGCGCACCGAGCACCTGAAGCGTCACGAAAGAAAGGTTCGCGAGCGCATCAATGAACTGGCCAAAAAGTCCTATTGGTCGCAGTTCAAGAACAGCCCTGAGTTTGTCATCCTCTTCATACCCGGGGATCAGTTCCTCACCGCGGCGCTCAACGAAAACCCCTCATTAATCGATGACGCTTTACGGCAGAACATTATTCTCGCCACACCGACGAGCTTTGTTGCGCTCTTAAAAGCGGTGGCCTATGGCTGGAACCAATTAGCGTTAGCCGAAAACGCTGAACAGATACGAACGCTCGCGATTGACCTTCACAGCAGACTTGGTGCATTCACAGGACACCTCGCAAAGATTGGGCGTCAGCTCGATGGCAGCGTCAAGGCGTACAATCAAGCCGTCGGCTCCATGGAGCGTAATGTCTTGCCGGGTGCACGAAAATTCGTTGAACTCGGCATCCCGGCAAAGAAAGCACTGGACGACATCCCTGCGTTGGAGACACGACCACGCGAGTCGACAACAGCCAATAACGACAAAGACACTGAAGAATGAGCGAAATCTCGCGCTCAGACGACATGGGCATTGGCGCCCATTGCATGCAGTTAGGCTGCACGTTTGCAGCACCTCAAGAGGCAGAAGCATGGCGCGCCGCCAGCGCACTGCGTGACGCTATCCTCGCGAGCGCGACGACCAGCAAAGAAGCATCGGTATGTCGTGTCCAGCTGCAATGGTGGTCTGAAGAAATCACCCGACTCGTGAACGCCGAACCCAGGCATCCAGTTAGCAAAGGGTTTGCATCGCATGGGCAAATCACTGATCACACGGCAGCGCTGATGCAGGATTGGCTCGTGCTTGCCGAGCGGCTCATTGACAACGTCGCCGCGGAATCTTTCACAGACACGCGCGTTGCCGCCTATCGCCATCATGGCGTCACCATGCAAATCGCTGCGGGCGCACCGATCGACGCCGGTGCTGACTACCGCGATGCGAGCCTCGCGCTCTCAACGCTTGACGAGGCGATTGCCAGCGCCGACCCAGCAATTTCGAATGCAGTGCTTGAAAGCTTCGATCAACCGGCGCCATCGCCTCAACTGCCGGCTAGCCACTGGATTGCCGCTAAGCTTGCGGTCGACCTGCATCAAGCCAATGCACAGCGCCGGCGAATACCGGGCAAGCTATACTTACTCATCAAAGCATGGCGGCTGGCTCGTCAGCATCAACGCCTTACGGAATCCAACCAATGACTCAGCCTTCGAAAGACACGCTCTCTCAGTTTGCTCCCGCGAAAAACGCGCTCGATGACAAGGTGATTTTGATCACGGGTGCTAGCGATGGCATTGGCAAAGCGCTGACGAAAGCCTGCTCAGCGGCAGGCGCAACCGTCATCATGCTGGGCCGCAGTGAAAAGAAATTAGCCGCGATCTATGACGAAATCACGAAAGAAGGTCTTGCGGAGCCAGTGATGCTGCCGCTCGATTTTATGAAGGCAGATGGCGGCGTCTATCTCAGCATCGCAGAACAGATCGAGAAGGACTTCGGACGTCTTGATGGACTCGTACACTGCGCTGCGATACTTGGTGAAATGACGGATATCGAAGAATACGACGCAGCCGTCTGGCAGCAAGTCATGCATGTTAATGCGACCGTGCCGTTCGCCCTCAGTAAAGTGTGTATTCCGCTCCTCAAAAAAGCGAAAGGTGCCGCTGTGTTTGCGAGCAGCAGTGTCGGGCGGAAAGGCCGCGCGTTCTGGGGCGCCTACGCCGTTTCTAAGTTTGCCGTGGAAGGCTTCGCGCAGACGCTCGCTGACGAAATGAGCGAAAGTGACGTGCGGGTTAACGTTGTGAATCCCGGTGCGACACGCACGGATATGCGCCTACAAGCCTATCCGGCAGAAGACCGCTCCCAACTGAAGACGCCCGAAGAAGTCCTAGGCCCGTTCTTGTATTTCCTATGCGACGAACCCGGAGGCGTGAGCGGTCTCAGCGTGGACTCTCAGTAAACGCGACTAACGTCGTTTGCGTGTTCTGAATTGGCGCCCCGCTCGGCTCGCACGACTCGGGGCATCTGGCGGCTTTAACCCCACCGATTGGTGGACCGCCTTGATCTCCGTGAAGTTCATTTCACGATAGCGTCCACGCTGAAGATCCGGCGGCAAGGTCAATGGGCCATAAGCGGTTCGAATCAGTCGACTCACTTGACAGCCAACCGCCTCCCACAGTCGACGGACTTCACGATTTCGGCCTTCTTTGAGACTGACTTCATACCATCGGTTAGCTCCCTGGCCACCGGACAGCCGAAGGTCGGTGAAATGCGCCATACCGTCATCCAACTCGACGCCCGTTCTCAATTGCTCGAGCGCCTCATCACTGACCGTGCCGTTAACACGGCAGGCATATTGACGTCCGATCTCGTATGACGGATGCATCAAGCGATTGGCGAGCTCCCCGTCGGTGGTGAGGATCAGCAAACCGGATGTTGCGATGTCTAGCCGGCCTACCGACACCCAACGTTTCAAGCCGGGTTTTGGCAGACGATCAAAGATGGTCTTTCGACCTTCTGGGTCTTTCCGTGAGCAAATCTCACCGATGGGCTTGTGATAGAGCAAGTGGCGATGGCGCGCGCCGCGAGAAGCCTTGATACTGACTGGCTTACCGTCAAGCTCGATCTTCTCATCGCCGTTCAAGGTAACGCCGAGTGTTGCAACCTCACCGTTTATTTTTAGTTGGCCTGCAGCAATCTTGCGTTCGATCTCCCGGCGCGACCCGTATCCCGCGGCTGCAAGCACTTTTTGGGCTCGCTCGGCCATCAGCCAGCCTTTTGGGTATCCGCAATGTCCGACGCCTCTTCGGATGCTTCGGCGGCTTCTTCTGACTCAGCCGTTGGGTCGGCACTGTCGCCGTCCTCGGTCACCGTCGCATCAATATCATCTGGTGATTCGACAGACGTATCCGCTGACGCCGCCTCAGCCTCATCGCCTTCTGTTGCAGGCGCATCAACTTCCTCGGTAGATTCTGCTTCACTCGGCAATTGCGCAATCGCAGGCGGGTTGTTGCTGCCATCCTCGACGGTCGGCAGATCCAACTGAATCTTCAAGCTTTCGATATCGGTGAGTTCAGCCAGCGATGGAAGATCATCGAGCTTCTTGAGATTGAAGTAATCCAGGAATGCTTTGGTTGTGCCAAACATTGCAGGCTTGCCGGGCACATCCCGATGACCCACAACACGCACCCACTCTCTCTCGAGCATACTGCGAATGATGTTGCTGCTGACTGCTACGCCACGGACATCTTCGATTTCGCCACGCGTAATTGGCTGGCGATACGCGATCAATGCCAGTGTCTCAAAGAAAGCGCGCGAGTAACGCGGTGGTCTTTCTTCAAACAACGCCACCAGTGACGTGCCCATCGTTTGACGCACCTGAATACGGAATCCAGAGGCCACTTCCAATAACTCAATGCCACGTGGCTCATAGTCTTCAACCAACGCTTTCAGCGCTTCACGTAGATCCGGCTTGGAAACATCTTTCCCATCCGGTGCACCCTGAGCCACCTTTAGCAGCGCATCGATGTTGAGTGGATCCTGAGAGGCGAGCAAGGCCGCTTCAAGTAAATATTTGAGATCGTCTGGTTGCATGATTTAGGTCCGTGGTCAGTCGCGATTAGCCAGCGTCTGACTCAATTTCAATTTCTGCGAGCGTCGCTTCGGCGTCTTCCACCTCCGCCGCTCGTACATGAATTGGTGCAAAGGGGTTGCTCTGCACCACCTCGATCAACTGCTCTTTCAACAGCTCAAGGATTGCAATAAAGGTGACCGCAACACCGAGACGTCCTTCTTCTGGGTCAAACAGTGTTGTGAAGTCCGCGAAATCACTGCCCCGAGTTCGCGTCAAAATGTTTGTCATTCTCTCGCGCACAGACAGCGGTTCTTTCTGAAGATGAAAGTTGGCAAACATCTCCGCCCGCGACATCACATCTTTGAAGGCGATCAATAGCTCTTGCAAGGTGACATCCGGAAGCTTTGTCACTCGGCGTTCCTGTTTCACCGGCACATCAACAGGGAACGTGTCGCGCTCTTCACGCGGCAACGCATCAAGATCCTCAGCCGCTTTTTTGTACCGTTCGTACTCCTGCAGGCGACGCACCAGCTCCGCACGCGGATCGGTTTCGTCGTCATCCGCCTCTACAGGACGCGGCAATAGCATGCGCGACTTAATCTCTGCCAACATCGCGGCCATGAGCAAGTATTCGCCCGCGAGCTCAAGCTGTAAGTCCTGCATCAAATCGATGTACTGAACATACTGCTCGGTAATTTCAGTGATGGGAATATCGAGGATATCGAGGTTCTGACGACGGATGAGGTATAGCAATAAATCCAGCGGGCCCTCGAACGCTTCCAGAAAGACTTTGAGTGCATGCGGCGGGATATAAAGGTCCTGTGGCAACTGGGTCACAGGCTCGCCCTCAACAATCGCGAATGGCATTTCGGTTTGCGCCGGCGCGCCACCAGACTGCAGCAGTGGCTGCGTCGTCGGCTCCTGCTCTGGCTGCGATTCTAGCTGTGACACTTGCTCTGACACGTTGTCTTCAGTGCTCGACAATGCTCGGACTCTCGTGAGGTTGAATAATGAGGTAACGGTGTAGTTTACCGCATCTAGCGTGCTCGGATACGACCACAATGCGGGTTAGATCATCTGCGATGTATCGCCTTTGCCTTGTCGCAAAATCACAACGCTATCGCCTGTGAGGTCGATGACACTTGAGGGCTCGAGGCCACCTGCACCACCATCGATCACCGCCTCGACCCGACCGTTCAATCGCTCCAGCATCTCGCTGGGCTCGGTCACTGGATTCTCATCGCCGGGCAGCAACAGCGTCGAGCTCATAATGGGCTCGCTGAGATGCTCGAGCATCGATAGGGGGATCGGATGATCGGGGACACGAATGCCGATGGTCTTGCGACGGGGGTTTTGTAGGCGCTTTGGCACCTCCCCCGTAGCCCTCAAAATGAACGTATAGGGCCCGGGCGTATACGCCTTCAATAGACGATAGGCCCAGTTATCAACGCGAGCATAAGCTGCAATCTCGCTCAAATCGCGGCAAACCAGCGTGAAGTTGTGATCTTTGTTTGTCTGACGAATCCGGCGAATCCTGTCCATCGCACGTTTATCACCGATATGACAACCCAACGCATAGGAACAGTCGGTCGGGTAAGCCACCAAGCCGCCCGCACGAATCATGCTGACAACGCGGGCAATTTGCCGTGGTTGCGGGTTGACGGGATGGATTTCGATGCGATCGGTCATACGGCGTATTGTACGCCGTTGTCGGAGCCACGGCGAGACACCATAGCCTCTTCTCCGCTACCATACGCGCACGTTCAAACGATGTTCGACTATGCAATTCATCATTGATTTTCTGCCATTACTGGTGGCATTGGCTGCTTACAAAGCTGGCGGCATCTACGTCGCAACCATCGCGTTGATGATTCTGATCCCGATGATCCCACTGGGGCAGAAACTGCTTGGCAAACCGGTCTCACAGATTCATCTGTGGTCAGCGGTCGCCATACTGGTCTTCGGCAGCATGACATTGTTACTGCGTGACCCACGATTTGTCATGGCAAAGCCCAGCATTGTCTATGGGGCATTTGCGATCGCTTTTCTCGTCACG
>JBCAZE010000130.1:0-8937 GCA_039700805.1 Pseudomonadota bacterium
CAACGCGTGGTTGATGATTATCCCGAGACCACGGCTGCGCGCTTAGCAACCAAACGGCTTGAGCAAATACCGGCGCAAGGCTAAGAGACCGAGAGACTTTCGATGGTAGCTGCAGATGTTCGTTTGCCGCGTACTGAAAATCGTGTGCGCATCACTGAAATTTTCAGGTCGCTTCAAGGCGAAGCGCTGACGGCGGGATTACCCACGGTCTTCGTCCGACTCACGGGTTGTCCGTTGCGCTGTCAGTATTGTGACACGGCGTATGCGTTTCATGGTGGGCAGGGCATGGATCTCGACGAGGTGATTAGCCAGGTGTCGGCACATAACACGCAACACATTTGTGTGACGGGTGGCGAACCGCTAGCGCAGCGCGCTTGTTTGCCATTGCTACGTGCACTGTGTGATCAGGGATATTCAGTCTCACTAGAGACCAGTGGTGCGATCGACATAAGTGATGTGGATGTACGTGTATCACGCGTGGTCGATATAAAGACGCCCGGTTCTGGCGAGTGTGATCGCAATCTGTGGTCTAACGTCGATCATTTGAGTCCTCATGATCAGGTGAAGTTTGTCGTCTGCGATCGCGAGGATTTTGACTGGGCGGTGGAGAAGACCGAGGCCTTGGCTCTCGCTGAACGATGTGTCGTTTGGGTGTCGCCAAGCTTCGAACAGGTCGACCCCAAGACATTGGCGGACTGGCTTCTTGCCTCAGGTTCGCCGATGCGGCTTCAGATGCAACTTCATAAAGCGCTGTGGGGCGATGAGCCAGGCCGCTAGTCGGTCAGACTGTATATTTCCTATGGGTAAAAAAGCGATCGTCCTATTGTCCGGCGGGCTGGATTCGGCCACGGTTCTTGCTATGGCACGCGACCAGGGTTACGCCGTGTACGCCGTATCATTCGACTACGGGCAACGGCATAACGCGGAACTGGAGGCGTCGAGGGCGCTCGCAATAGCCATGGGCGCCGTAGATCACCGCGTCATGCGCATTGATTTCGCTGGGATCGGCGGATCGGCGCTGACCGATGATGAAATTGCTGTACCGGAATCACCAACGAACGGTATTCCTGTGACGTATGTGCCAGCACGCAATACCGTGTTTCTCTCGATGGCACTCGGTTGGGCTGAGGTCATCGCCGCAGAAGCAATATTTATTGGTGTCAATGCGGTTGACTATTCTGGCTATCCAGACTGCCGCCCCGAATTCATTGAGGCCTTCCAGTCTTTGATAGGCGTAGCGACAAAAGCGTCGGTTGAAGGCAGTCCTATTGCATTGAGAACGCCATTGATCGACTTATCCAAAGCGGACATTATTCGCAGCGGCGTTGCATTGGGCGTCGATTACGCGATGACCGTATCTTGCTACCAGGCAGATGATACCGGTGCTGCATGCGGTCGCTGCGATGCCTGCCGCCTGCGCGCTGAGGGCTTCGCTGCAGCAGGCATCGCAGATCCAACGCGATATCAGTAGTTGGAATCGGCGGTGCTCCTAAGTGGCGTCGCGAGTGGCGATGAGCACACAGTCCGTTTCTGAACAACGAAAAATATACTGATAGCCGGATGAATCAATCGGCGGTACGTCGATCATGTGCGTTGGGACGCCGGCAATCAGATTCACCCAATGAACCAGAGCTATCGCTTGGTCACGTTCGGGGGTCACGACAACATAATTATTTATATCTTTAGGCTCGTCCGGTAAACGTGTGCCGTCTGCCAATCGAGCGCTGTCGTCGACATACTGGACGGTGATATCAATCTCGCCATCAATCACGAATCTGGCTTGAATTTCGATTGTGCTGCCGTCTTCAAATCGCACCAGAAAAGCGGGATCGCTATCGCCGCGTTTGATCACCGAAGCGGCATTAGCGAGGATCGCCACGCTGGTGTTCATTGCTCGCTGCCAGAAGCTCTCATCCCAATCGATGGACTCGAAAATTGTCTGTGAGACCAGCTCGTCATAGCGCCCGTTGCTGGCAACAAAGTCTCGGGAACTAGGAATCGGGACAATGATGGGCTCGGCAATGTCCTGGAAACGGTCTATAGCGGCATAACCGGATTTGACGATGTCTACCGCTGCTGTCGCCTGCGTCGACGAAGGCACCCGTTGCGCGAAACGGGACCAATTGCGGAACTCATAATCAAAATAAACAGTGACCGCGAACGTGCTCAGTGCTTCCGTTGTATTGTCATAGATGTTCACACGGCTTGTCCCCATCGCGTCGGGTGGAATACCCATAGCAAAGTTCCTTGCTTGCTGACGACAGCCATCGCAGCTGCCCCAGTATTCAGCAGCCAATGCATGTTGTGCGGCTAGGGCGAGGATTGCACCGATCAACCATCGAAGTGTCATATACATCTCTATGCTCCTTGTAGAAAGCCGACGGGTTAGCCGGCGGATACTCATGACAGCAGCAGCATGGATTCTTTGATTTCGTACAAAACGGCGGATGTGTGCCGATAGTCGGGTAGTGACAGTTGCTTACCGGCTGAGAGCTCACGCGGAAGCGGAAAGGGCTTGAGAATTTCGAAAGTTACGGTATTATTGCGCTCCCTTCCCAGGGCGAGCGCTAGCAAAGCTAAGCGCAGACGAAGAAATCGGCGGGCCGTTAGCTCAGATGGTAGAGCAGTTGGCTTTTAACCAATTGGTCATAGGTTCGATCCCTATACGGCCCACCACTTCTTCCAGTGTCGACTCCGTTTCCATCGCAACCAAAATGTCCGCAAAAACAATTGTTTTGCCGTGGATTCGCGCCCGCAAACGGTTATCATTCGGGGTTTCACAACACCTGAAGCACATCGTTGAATATTCACTCTTCTCGCCAGTGGCAAGTCCACAAGTTTGGCGGCAGCTCATTGGCAGATACCGCTTGTTTTCGGCGGGTCCGCGATCTGGTTCTCAATCGTCCTAGCCCGGGGCCGAAGGCGATTGTCGTCTCCGCCATGGGAGGCATGACCGATGCGTTACTCGACATTGCTATGGCGGCGACGGGTGAGTCACCAACTGCAGATGAGGCACTCCTGGCTTTAGAAAAGCGTTACGAGTTTGCCGCTGGCGCATTACTCGACCCGACACATCGCGATGAGGTCTTAAGCGCCGCGAGCCGTGATCGCAATGATATTGGAGATCTTGTTCAGGCCGTGTCGATCCTAGGTTCAGCGCCGCAACGAACACACGACGTGATCGCTGGATATGGTGAAATTTGGTCGGCTCGGCTGCTGGCTGCACTGCTCGCGCAAGACGCACCAGAGCGTCGTGTTGGCTGGCTGGACGCGAGAGAAGTCCTCACGGTGAAACAAACTTCGCTGGGTCCTGTTGTTGACTGGAGTCAGTCGGCGGATCGATTGGCGTCGCAATCTTTAATTGCGGATTGCGACATTGTTGTCATTACAGGTTTCATCGCTGCGGATGAACAAGGTTTGCAAACCACGCTGGGGCGCAATGGCAGCGACTATTCAGCCGCAATATTCGGTGCATTGCTCGACGCAAAGGACATCACCATTTGGACAGATGTGCCAGGGGTCATGAGTGGTGATCCGCGACAGATCGCGGAAGCCAAAGTGATTCATGCGCTGTCTTATAACGAGGCAATGGAACTCGCTTACTTCGGTGCGAAGGTCATTCATCCGCAAACAATGGGCCCTGCCGTCGAAGCGCAGATCCCAATCTTCATTCGTTCGACGTTTGAGCCTGACGCGCGTGGGACCTGTATATCTTCCGACTCAGGCAGCGAAGATCCGATCAAGGGTATTACGTCGATCTCCGGGCTGGCTGTTGTTAACGTCGAGGGCGCGGGCATGATCGGCGTGCCCGGAACAGCACATCGACTGTTCCTGGCGCTGCGCCAATCGGATATTTCGGTCATCTTGATCTCACAAGCGAGTTCTGAACACAGCATTTGCTTCGTCGTGAACGATGATGTCGCAGAACGCGCTGCCGCTGTTGTACGAGGCGCTTTTAGCGAGGAGATTGCCAGCGGGCAGATTCAAGACATCGCGCTGACGCGAGCGTGCAGTGTCATCGCTGTCGTCGGGGATCGTATGTCCGGCAAGCCGGGCGTCTCCGGGCGGTTCCTCAACACGCTAGGGCAAGCGGGCATCAATGTCATTGCGATCGCACAGGGGTCGTCAGAACGCAATATTTCGATTGTCGTTTCGGAACGAGATTCACAGCGTGCGCTGCGAGCCGTTCACAGTGGTTTTTACCTCTCTCCAAAAACGCTCTCGATCGGCGTTTTGGGTCCGGGCACCGTCGGCAGTGAATTGCTGAAGCAGATTCATGCGGAGGCGCCGCGGCTCTTGCAAGAGTTCGGTGTCGATCTCCGGATCCGCGCAATCTCTACCTCGCGCCGTCAGTTATTCGGGCAGCGTCATCTGTCGCTCGCGCAATGGTCGGAACAACTTGCAGCCGAGGGCGAGACCGCCGACCTAGATGCTTTTGTTTCCCACGTTCATGCGGATCACTTACCGCACGCGGTCATTGTGGATTGCACGGCCTCCGATGACATCGCAGATCACTATGCGGATTGGTTGATGCGGGGCATTCATGTCGTGACACCAAATAAGAAGGCGTTCAGTGGACCAGCGGAGCGGCTGCACACAATTCGTGACAGTGCTCGGGTGGGGGGGAGTCACTATTTTTGTGAGACGACCGTCGGTGCAGCACTGCCCGTCATTCAGACCCTTCGTGATCTTAAAGAAACCGGGGATAGGGTCCAGTCGGTACAGGGTATCTTCTCTGGGACGCTTGCCTATCTGTTTAACACATACGACGGAAGCACGCCGTTCTCGGATATCGTCAGGCAGGCGCATCAGGCGGGGTATACCGAGCCTGATGCGCGCGATGATCTATCGGGTATGGATGTCGCGCGTAAGCTCGTCATCGTTGGTCGTGAGCTTGGATTCGATTTGTCCTTAGAGGATCTAGCGATCGAATCATTAGTACCGCCGTCACTGGTGGATGTGACCGCCGATGAATTTCTCGATCAGTTGAGCATTGTCGATGGTGCAATGAGCGAGCGATATTCGGCTGCGACGGCTGCCAATAAAGTGCTGCGCTATGTTGGAGAATTAACAGCGGACGGTGAGGCGAGCGTCAGTCTTAAGGAAGTGAGCGTCGATCATGCCTTTGCGAACATCGCACTGACCGATAATGTCATTCGAATCGCGAGTGCACGTTATGCTAACAATCCGTTGGTCATTCAAGGGCCGGGCGCTGGGCCGGAGGTGACAGCGGCAGGGATTTTTGCCGACATACTTCGTCTGGCCACACAGCTTGGAAATCGACGATGAAGCAGCGGGCGGTGGCATTCGCGCCGGCATCGATTGGCAATGTGGGCGTCGGTTTCGACATTTTAGGTCTTGCCATCGAAAACGTTGGCGATGTCGTCACGGCGCAGCGAACATCAACGGTGGGTGTTTCCATACGTGAGATTGAAGGCGACAACATCGGGCATGAGGCGTGTAAGTTGTCCACTGTTGCGAATGAGAACACGGCATCAATCGCAGCTGCTGCCCTGTGGAATGATCATGGTGAGGGTGGTCTCTGTTTGTCGTTGAAGAAAGGCACGCCGCTTGGTTCTGGCATGGGGAGCTCAGCGGCTTCGGCAGTGGCAGCGGTCGTTGCCACCAATGCATTGTTGCCGACACCGCTTGAACACATTGAGCTCCTTGAATATGCAATGCAGGGCGAGGCTTACGCGAGTGGTGCCCGACATGCCGATAACGTTGCGCCGTCGTTGCTCGGCGGTCTGATACTGTGTCCGACGCGAAACTTGCCGAGCATCCGCGAACTGCCAACGCCCAGCGGCCTCGTATCCGTGCTCGTGCACCCGCACTGTAAAGTGAATACTGCGGATGCCCGACAGGCTTTGTCCACTGACGTTTCACTGCCGGATGCGGTGTCTCAGATGGGCCTTGTTGCGTGGCTAGTGGACGCGTGTCATCGCCGTGATGCTGCAGACTTTGGGCGTTCGATTGTCGACATGATCGTAGAGCCACAACGGGCATCGCTGGTGCCTGGTTTCGACGCGGTCAAAGCGGCGGCGATCGATGCCGGGGCGTTGGGTTGCTCCTTGTCTGGGAGTGGTCCGAGTGTCTTTGCCATCGTCAATAAGGCGGATGCTGATGCTGTGTGTACGCGCATGGTCGCTGCGTTTTCCGATCATGGTTTGAACAGTAACGCCTGGGTATCCGATCTTGATGCACCGGGGGCGATAATAATCGAATGAAATTTAAGAGCACGCGCAACCAGTTAGAAGCGACCCTAGATCAGGCATTGCTGACGGGCTTGGCAGCCGACGGCGGACTTTATGTACCCGCGGAACTGCCAACGTTTTCGTTAAGTGAGTTCCCGGCGGGCGACGATGTCGGCGATATCGCGAGACATTATTTGGCACCATTTTTCGCTGACTCAGCATTACGTGATGCTTTGGACGAGATCATTGCTGAGACATACGCGTTTCCTTTGCCACTGGTTGACCTATCGGCGATCGTCGATGCGCCGCTATCGGTGTTGGAGCTTTTTCATGGTCCAACCGCCGCATTCAAAGACGTGGGCGCTGGATTTCTTGCAGCTTGTCTCACGCGACTCGATGCGGCAACCAACGATCCTCTGCCACTGACAATCTTGGTGGCAACATCAGGCGATACGGGTGGTGCAGTTGCCTCAGCGTTCCATCAGCGTCCGGGCACAGAGGTCATTGTGTTATTCCCAAACGGACGGGTGTCACCACGACAGCAACATCAGCTGACGTGTTGGGGTGACAATGTTCGTGCGTTTGCTGTCGAAGGCGAGTTTGATGATTGCCAGAGAATGGTCAAAGAAGCGTTCGTTGATGCATCCCTCACGGCGCGTTTTCGATTCTCTTCTGCAAACAGCATCAACATCGGTCGTTTGTTGCCGCAGAGTGTTTACTATGTGTTGTCGTCATTGGCGTACTATCGTCGTCATGGCGAGCCATTGTCGTTTTTGATTCCGACGGGCAACTTGGGGAATGGACTGGCAGCTGTCCTCGCGCGCGCGTGCGGGCTCCCGATAGGTGACATTACCTTGGTGACGAACGAAAACCGAACGATTAGCGATTTCATGATGTCGGGTGAGTATCAGCCAAGATCGAGCGTCGCCACGCTAGCGTCGGCCATGGATGTCGGTGCGCCGAGCAACCTTGAGCGGTTGCGATACTTGTTTGGTGATAACGAGGCATTGCGACGCCTGAATATCAATGCGGTGTCAGTCAGCGACGACGCGATACGTGAGCGTATTCGAGCGGATGCGGATAGGATGCCATTTGCTTGGTGTCCTCATAGTGCCACGGCCATGCATGTATGGGCACAACAAGATAGCGAGAGTCGCCAGCGCCACCAGGCCGTAGTTGCGACGGCGCATCCTGCGAAGTTTGAGACCATCGTTGAGCCTATCATCGGCAGTAACGTCGCGGTGCCAGAGTCGTTGGCAGCGCTATTGCACCGACCCGCAAACTTCCAGACGATTGCACCGAACCTCGCTGACTTGATTGCTGCAGTGTCGCAAGCATGAACGATTTTCTAACAAACATTGAGCAGGCATTCGTTTCGCCGTCACTCTCGGCATGGCCTGTGTATGCCGCGTTAGTAGTTGTTTTGTTGTTGGTGGTTTTTGTCGCTCGGTGGCTGATGACAAGGAACCGTCAGGGTGATCTTCAAAAAGTCTTCGATGCGATTGCCAGTGACCGTCTATCGGGCGTAGTGATCCCGAAAGCAGACGATGGCGAGATTCATATTGAGACCATTCTTCTGACGAGCAAAGGGATTGTGGTCATCGATGTCCGTAACGTAAATGGCATTGTATTTGGCAGCGACAAAATGAAGGATTGGACCGTAATGGATGACGGTCGCCGTTACACCATGGCGAATCCGCAGGAATCGTTGTTAGATCGAATAGCAGCGGTTCGTCTTGCAGCGCCGGGCGTACCTGTTGACGGACGGGTCGTTTTTTCTGCCGGCGCGGAGTTTAGTAAAGGCCGTCCCTCGCTGGTTTGTACCGAAGCTGAGCTTCGTGAGTTGTTCGCCAAGGACGCATCGGGGCAGGGTGGTGCGTTGTTCGACGCAGGATGGGATAGTCTCAAAGATGCGGCGTTGTTCCATACGCCCCAATCGTAGTCTCGTCGTCAGTCGTCGTTAAGCGCAAAAAATCGCCGCGCGTTGGTTCGCGTCGTTTCCGCCAAAGACTCAATAGAGACGCCACGCGCTTGTGCGACCACGCGTCCCACTTCGGGCAGCCAAGCAGGTTCATTTCGCCTCGTTTTTGGCTTGGGTCTCAACGTGCGCGGTAGCAGATACGGGGCATCCGTTTCTATCATCAAACGATCATCCGGGATCAAGCGAATCAGCTCAAGAAGATGTTGGCCGCGTCGTTCATCGCAAATCCAGCCGGTGATCCCAATGTAGAGATCGCGCTCTAGGTAGGCGCGCAGTTCCCGTTCGCCGGCTGTAAAGCAGTGGGCGACGGCGCGCGGAATTGACGCAAGAAAGGGATCGAGGATCGCGAGAAAGTCGTCGTGCGCATCGCGTTGATGCAGAAAGACGGGTAGCGCGCGATCTTGAGCGAGCTCCAGCTGTTGTTTAAACGCATGCCCTTGTTGTGCACGCGGTGCGATGTCGCGGAAATAGTCGAGACCGCATTCTCCTGCAGCGATCACACTGGGAGCGGACATTTGAGTTTGAAGCGTGGCATGCATTTGGTCGTCGTACGCGGCTGCGTGATGTGGGTGTACGCCAGTCGTGTAGTACAGGCCATCATCGCGAGCGGCAATTTCCGCAGCTCGGGCATTCGAATCCAAGCAACTACCGGTGATCACTATCTCATCGACACCCGCTGCCTTCGCGCGGTCCAGGACCGCCTGTAAGTCACTGTTAAAGCTTGTGTCGGCTAGATTGGCGCCAATATCGGTCCACATCGTG
>JBCAZE010000131.1:0-7173 GCA_039700805.1 Pseudomonadota bacterium
CGCCAACCACGACGGAGTTTGCCAATCCGGACGGGGGCGGTTTCAACACGAACTTGGATCCCGCACAAGCGCTCCATCGAGAGTTCGGTGTCAGAGGGCAAACACGTCACGGATCTGTGTTTAGCGCCGCGTTGTATCGGATCGACGTGCAAGATGAGTTGTTGCCTTTCGAGCTCGCCACGAATCCCGGTCGGGACTTTTTTGAGAACGCTGGCAGCAGTGACCGTCAGGGTATCGAGTTGGCATTCAAGCGGCAGTGGTCAGGGGGGCTGTCGCTGCAATTGATGCACACGCTATCAGATTTCAGATTCGATCAATTCGTGACCGATGACGGAGACGATTTTTCGGGTCTTCGAACGCCGGGTAACGCAAGGCACCGGAGCTTCATTGCGCTGAGACGCGACATCGGTGATGGTCGATTTGCTGCCGTTGAAGCGGTTCGGTTTGGTCGGGTCCCTGTGAACAATGCAAACGATACTTTCACCGATAGCTACTTGTTAGTGAACCTTCGCGCCGGTTGGCAATGGCAAAGTGGGGCTTGGCGCTATACGCCATTTTTTGCGATCAACAATTTGTTCGACGTAGACTATGTGGCGAACACGAGGATCAATGCATTCGGTGGCCGCTTCTTCGAATCAGGCCCCGATCGCAGTGTTTATCTCGGGATCAAGGCCGCGTTTCGCGCGCCAGGGGACTAACAATTGGGGGGTAGTGTCATGCAATCGCGTGCAGCTGTGGCATTTAAAGCGGGTGACCCGCTATCAATCGAAACCGTCGACGTCGCACCGCCTGAAGCGGGTGAGGTGCTGGTTCGGATCGTAGCAACAGGGGTCTGTCACACTGACGCATTCACCTTATCCGGCGACGACCCTGAGGGAATCTTTCCTGCGATTCTCGGCCACGAGGGGGCAGGCGTCGTCGAAGCGGTCGGCGAAGGAGTGACTTCCGTCGCTGTTGGGGACCACGTTATCCCGCTGTACACACCGGAGTGTCGCGAATGCAGTTTTTGTCTATCGGGTAAGACCAATCTGTGCCAGAAGATTCGCGAGACGCAAGGCCGTGGGCTGATGCCAGACGGAACATCGCGGTTTTCTATCGACGGTGAGCCGATCGCACATTACATGGGTACGTCGACGTTTTCCGAATACACCGTATTGCCCGAGATCGCGGTGGCAAAGATCAACAAGGCCGCGCCGCTGGATAAGGTGTGTTTGCTTGGCTGTGGGATTACGACCGGCATAGGCGCGGTCTTGAATACCGCGAAAGTTGAGGCAGGTGCTACGGTCGCCGTATTCGGTCTTGGGGGGATTGGTCTCAGTGTTGTGCAAGGCGCCGTGATGGCGAATGCGTCTCGCATTGTGGTTGTGGATATCAACGACGACAAGTTCGAAATGGCGCGCATGCTCGGCGCCACAGATTGCGTGAATCCGAAGGACTATGATGCGCCGATTCAAGACGTCATCGTGGAACTGACTGATGGTGGCGTCGATTACTCCTTCGAGTGCGTGGGCAACATCGACCTGATGAGCTCAGCGCTGGAGTGTTGCCATAAGGGCTGGGGCGAATCGACGATCATAGGCGTTGCCGGCGCTGGCCAAGAAATTTCGACACGGCCATTTCAACTAGTCACCGGTCGCGTTTGGCGCGGCACAGCGTTTGGTGGCGTCAAGGGCCGCACGGAGCTACCGGATTACGTCGAAAAATATATGTCAGGCGAGATTGTGATCGACCCGATGGTGACCTATACGATGCCGCTCGCCGACATTAATCGTGCATTCGACTTGATGCATGAGGGCAAAAGCATCCGATCTGTGGTTACTTTCGACTAATTACATAAGCTTTTAACATAAGCCTTTGTTATTCAATGGTGTCTCGTTGACGCTGTCCAGCTGCCTATGCCACTCTTCGACATAAGGGCACACCGCGTGAAAGCGCGGGTCGCAAAGCTACCGGTCTAAGGGCACATGCCTACGACAGCGGGGTTGCCGGTTTTCGATGCCGTCATTCCTTCTTGAACGACCGTTAGTTTTCCGAACAGTGCGATGTGTTAGCGCTGAACAGAGGACATAAGCATGGTTGGCAAAGATAAGCCGAATTCGCGCGGGGCGATTGGCGCTCGAAAACCGAGCGCGCGTGGCGCGGGCGGCGTTGGTGCTAGCGCACTCGCCACAGCCGGCGTTGAGAAGCCAAAGACACTTAAGCAGGTCATGGCCATCATGGACCCTGCCAACCGCTATCCAGTGCCTATTCGACCAATGGGGGCCAATAGCGCCTCTACACAATGCACCGCCGCAGTGGGTGGCACCCTTGTCGACATGACGGGGCTTAATGAGATCAGTCAACTGACCAACACGACGGTAACCGCAGGGGCAGGCGTCACGTTGCGCGAGCTTGCGGATTATCTTGCTGAGCGGGACCTCGAGATAGCGGGCTCGATCGACCTCGTGAGACGCACCGTTGGCGGTGTTGTTGCGAGTGGATGTTTCGGCCCGTCGCACAATGGTGCCAATGCATTTTTCGCCTCCCAGGTCGCGGCGTTAAAAGTGGTGACGCCAACCGGTAAGTTACTTGCTGTGGATGACAGTCAAGGCAATCTGTTGCGGATTCTTAGGTTGTCGATGGGTGTCTTGGGCATCATCGTCGAAGTCACTTTCCGTATTCGACCGATCCAGACGTTTACCCTCAAACAGCGCAAGATGGACATTGACACCTTCTCGCGCGCTGTGCACGCGCTCGGCGAACAACGGATTGGCATCAAGTTTTTCTATCTGCCTTTCAAAGACACGTTGTATACCGAGCTTCGGCGTGCCGCCCAGCAAGAGCAGCCCGTTCGTTCGCTGGCCTGGCACGTCAAAGACTGGGGTGAGAGTGCGGTTCTACCGTCAATGTGCAGCAAGCTGAGTCGCATCGTACCGATCGCGAGCATCCGCTATGGCTTGGTGGATGGTTTGCACGGGCTTGGACATAGCATGCTGACGAACACGCTGACCGAAAGCGGCAGTTCTGCGGTCGAGTTCCGCTCACAGACGAGTGGCCGTTTCGTCGCGCCACCGTTGCAATATTCGAGTTGGTGCTTTCCGGTTGATAACATCGATCTGTTGCTAGGTGCGTACCGTGCATTTGCACAAGAGTATTACCGCAAAAACAAATTTCGGTGTGATATGCCGCTCGTCGGCGTCCGATTGCCTGCCGATCAATCCGGTTTGCTATCGCCCTGTTTCGAGCAACCGATGTTTGCGCTCAGAGTGATTTCTAACCCGCACACCATGTGGGAAGATTTCGCGATGGATTTCGCTGAGTTTGCGCAACGTTGGGGTGGGGTTCCGCTGTTCAACCAAAGCCGGTGTGCGGAACCGGTCTATGCCAACGCGGCGTTTGGCACGCGATTGGACTTTTTCCGTAAGATCCGGCGACAGATGGACCCGGATGATCGAATGCTAAACCCGTTCTTAGCGCAGTATCTTCGCTAGCAATCGACGTAGCTGACAGGCACTTCAACGACGCTCGCGGCGAGGCCGCCGCGTGCTGTTTCTTTGTACTTGTCCTTCATGTCACGACCAGTTTCGCGCATGGTTTCGATCACTTTGTCGAGAGATACCATGTGTTTGCCATCACCGCGTAACGCGAGCCGCGCGGCATTGATGGCTTTGACAGCGGCCATGGCATTGCGCTCGATGCAGGGGACTTGAACCAGTCCAGCGATGGGGTCGCACGTCAATCCGAGGTTGTGCTCCATGGCGATCTCCGCCGCGTTTTCGCATTGCTGGGGCGTACCCCCGAGTACTTCTGTCAATGCGCCGGCGGCCATGGAGCAAGCCGACCCGACTTCCCCCTGGCAGCCCACTTCTGCGCCGCTGATGGAGGCGTTCTCTTTGAACAAGAGCCCAATTGCGCCGCAAGTGAGTAAAAACCGGCGCACACCATCTTGGGTCGCGCCAGGCACGAAACGCATGTAGTAGTGCAGCACAGCTGGCACGATTCCGGCCGCGCCGTTTGTTGGTGCTGTCACCACACGTCCGCCAGCCGCGTTTTCTTCATTGACCGCGAGCGCATACAAATTGACCCAGTCCATGATTAACAATGGGTCGGATAAACCCGCCTCAGGGCGTGCGCACAATTGTTGATACATGTCCGCAGCGCGCCGGCGGACTTTGAGGCCGGGTAACACGCCATCGCTCCGGCAGCCACGGTCGACGCAGTCTTGCATCGCCTGCCATATAGCGTCCAAGCCATTGTTGATGAGTGATTCATCTTGCCACGCGAGTTCATTGGCGCGCATGACCTCAGCAATGCTGAGATTCTCCGTATCGCAAATCTCGAGAAGTTCAGCGCCGGTCTTGAAAGGGAATCGCAGCGGCACATCTTCTGCCACGATGTTGCCGGTCGCCGCTTGGTCTTCATCAACCACGAAGCCACCACCGATAGAATAGTAGGCTTGTTCTGACAAGAGCGAGTCTTCGCCATCGAACGCCGATAATCGCATTGCGTTTGGGTGATACGGCAATCGCTGTCGCACCCGGAATTTGAGGTCTTCTTTTGGTGCGAAACGAACATCGTAGCGACCACCAAGCTGAAGCGTTTTGCGCGTAGCAATATCCTCAAGAATACCGGGAATCGCGTCGGGATTGATGCTGTCCGGCTTGAGGCCCATCAACCCGAGTTGGACGGCCTTGTCGGTACCATGGCCTCTGCCCGTTGCGCCGAGCGACCCAAACAACTGGGCTTGGATCTTGGCCACTGCGCTTAGCTGCCCCTGTTCCGACAAGTGCTCAATGAATCGGCTAGCGGCAAGCATGGGCCCAACGGTGTGCGAGCTGGACGGCCCGATACCGATTTTGAACAGATGAAATGTACTGATCGTCATAAAGCGCCCCCGCGATAACGCGACGGATGATAACGCAATCAATCCTCCGGGTTCGGATGGTTTTGGCGGCATACCTCTTCGTGTTTCTGCAGCTTGCGTGAATTAAAGGGGAATCGTTGCGCACAGGTCGGACTGTTTGGTCTACACTTGCGCCGGTATCTTGAGATGCCAATTGACGTTAACGCCTGGGGAGCGCGATTAATGAGTGACATCACGTATACCGATGAAGAGCCGATCGATGTGGACCAATTCGTCGATTTGCTCAAACGCTCAGGTCTTGCCGAGCGACGGCCAGTGGACGAGCGACCGCGTATCGCATCCATGGTGCTCAACGCCGATATTTTAATGACCGCTTGGGATGGCAATGCACTGATCGGTATCGCGCGATCCGTCACTGATTTCGCGTATTGTTGTTATCTGTCGGACCTGGCAGTCGATGAGCGATATCAACGACAAGGCGTTGGCGAATCGCTGATCGAAGCAACGAAAGGCCGATTGGCCTCCGGGTGCAGTTTGATTTTATTGAGCGCGCCGGCAGCAGAATCGTATTACCCCACGAAGGGATTTGAACAACACCAGAGCGCCTGGGTGCAGAAGGTTCCCGCGCGCTAGCAGTTGTTGGCGAGTGCAAGCGTAGCCGGCACCATCGTTTCGAGTACACCAACATTGACGAGCGCATCGGAAGCGATCGCCACCCATTGCGGGTCGAACGCACCGTCCACTGACCATCGTGTCAGAGACAGCCACTCGCGCACTTGTGCTGGGTCGAGGTCATAAGCGTCTGCGATCATTGTGTCGAGTGCCGCGCGCTGGCGCAGCAGATGCGCGGCGTCAAGCGCGAGTTTCAGCAGCCCTTGTAGTAGCGTGGCATCGTGTTCGCTTTGTTGGCCGCGGCAGGCAACAAAGCACGGCCATGGTGTGGGGAATACGCCAACCCGCTGGAATTCGCCGTTATCTACATAAGGCTGCGTCGTGAATTGTTCCCATAGGAATATCTCAGCCTGTCCGCTCGCCAAAGCCTCTCGAGCACCATCCAAATTGTCGACGACGACATACTCGGGCGCGCCAGCCCAGTCATATTGGTCTGCATACAACGCTCCCATGAGGTGGGAACCCGAGCCATAACGGCTGATTGCAAAGCGTTGCCCTTTCAGTGTCGATTCCTCGGTGAGCGCACCGCCTGCGGCGGTATGAATGCCCCAATTAAGTGGCGATGAGACATATTCGCCAACGATTTCGAGACCGCCACCATTGCCAATGCCGGCGACAGCACCTTCTGTCAGCAGCATTGCCATATCGGCTGTGCCATCTCGCAGCATCTCGAGCATGGCACCTGTGCCTTCGCGGACTTCCTGCCAAACGACGTCGACGCCGAGTTTCGCGGGCAAGTCGCTGCTTGCGAGCAGCCGCCAGGGCAGATTGAAGTGTTCGGGAACACCAACAATATGAATTTTCTTTGCAGTCATCGCGCAAAACTTACCTGTTCGATGACGTTCCTACCAGCCTATGCCGAGACCAAGCGAGAGACTCGTTGAGATGTTCGGTCCAAGTTGCTGATTGTGAGTCCCTTGGTTGACGATTATTTGTCCCGTTTGGCGTTGTAACAATTCTGTAACTTAAGTGTCACGCAAGCTTCATCGTTCGAACCTACCGTGACCGCCGTCACAGAATCGTGTGTGGGTGAGGGGCTTGTTTGCAAACGCCGCCGAGCGGCGCTCTTCCTTCGTCCCACCGAATGTATATCTGAATATTTTCTTGGGAGTGAGAGCAATGAAACGTCTGGCGACGGCATCCAGCCTTCTCGCAGCAGCTGTACTGGCAGGCTGCGGTGGCGGTGACATCAACATCGAACCGACAACGCGTGTCGAAAACAGCAACAACACAACCACCAACCAAACCGGTGGTGGTACAGACCCTAATGCTGTATGCGCGTCATACGTCAACAGCGGCGGCCAGGAAATTGGCGGTGTCTTGAATGGCGATAATTGCGTGTACGCGCCATCATTCGTTGACGCTGGCAACAACTTGTCGGTAGATCTGACAATCCCAGCACTCGAGAACGGCGGTGCGCACATTTTCGAAGGTAGCCTGTTTGTTGGCGAGACCTACGACAATGACGCGGACCTCGCGACAGCGGGTATCCGGGAAGGTGGCGACGGCCCTGTGTTGACAGTCGAGGCTGGCGCGACGCTCGCATTCCAGTCCAGTGCGGACTTCATGATCATCAACCGTGGCTCGCAGCTGTTCGCCGTTGGCCGCGCGGATGCACCGATCACCTTTACATCTGTCTCCGACGTTAACGGCACCGT
>JBCAZE010000131.1:7273-8908 GCA_039700805.1 Pseudomonadota bacterium
AACAACCTTCAGGTCTACTCGACTTTTGATGACGGTATCGAAATGTTCGGTGGCGCGGTGAACTTCACCAATTTTGTTGGTTTGTATGTCCGCGACGACGCGATTGACATCGATGAAGGTTACTCAGGCACGATCACTAATGCGTTGGTCATTCAGTCTGCGACAGACGGCAACCACTGCATCGAGGCCGACGGCATCGGATCGTTCAGCAGCCTGACCGACGTTGAAGTAGAAGCTGTCATTGCACAGGGCATCAACTCGCGCCCGGTCATTAACAACTTGACGTGCGTCATCTCCCCGAACGGCGCCGACACAGCGACGCATGATCCGGGCGCCGGCTGGCGTTTGCGGGAAGGTCTGTTCCCGACGATCACCAACTCCATGGTCATCGGTTCTTTCTCGGATGCGAATACCGTATCTGCCAATGACAACTACTGCTTGCGCATCGACAATCGTTCGCAACAAGCAGCGCTCGATGGCGACCTTCAGTTGAATTCTGTGGTCTACGCTTGCGAAGAGCAGACACGCGGCCAGACATTCCCGGACGGCACGACCACCGAACTCGCTTTCGGCTCAGCGACCGGCGCATTCGCAACGATTGCTGGCGCAACCAATGCAACTGCTGCGGCAGACGCGGACCTGCAACTGTTGGAAGGCACCGTTCCTGTGTACTCCATCGACTTTGCGACGTCACAGATCGATGGCGCGGCACCGAACGCAAACGCTACACCGGTCGACGGTCGTACGTTCCTCGGCGGCCTGAGCCTCAGTGAAACCGACTGGACCGCCGGTTGGACCTATGGTCTTGACCCGGCCAACCGTGGTCAGGCGCTGTGGTTCGAAACACCGTAAGTCACTTTGTCGCCCGGCGTCGCTCTTGACGCCGGGTGGTTTTGATGTGGCTTAGCTTGCTGTGGCGTCGCTCCGTTGTCGGAGTTGACGCCGCGGTTCGTCAAAGAAGGGAGATCCGGCGAAAGGCCGGGCAACAAATTAGGGTAGATCTATGAAATTTTCAGGTGCAAAGGTCGTTCTCGCCTTGGCGATATTGCCAATTGGGAGCGCGGTGTCGGCTCAGGAGACTGATACCGAAGACGATCAGTCGCAGCAGGACGCTGTCGCGGGACCACAACTGAACAATCCCATCGAAGAAATCGTCGCGACCGGCCGGCTGCTGGACAGCACCCAAGGTCTGGTGATGGAGCGCATGGATGACGCTGCCGTAACCGATCTCCTCGGTTCTGATGCGATTTCGCGCGTCGGAGACTCAACGGTAGCTGTCGCGTTGAAGCGTGTTCCGGGTCTATCTGTTGTGAACGACCGTTTTGTCTACATTCGCGGCCTTGGTGAGCGCTACTCGCAAACAACACTGAATGGCGCTCGGATCCCGTCGCCCGATCTAACGCGCAACGTGATCCCCTTGGACATTTTCCCGACGTCGATTGTGGATTCCCTTCGTGTCCAGAAGGCGTATACCGCAGACATGCCTGCCAACTTTGCCGGAGGCAGCGTGGACATTCGTACAAAAGACATCCCAGACGATTTCGTCTTGATGTTCGAAGTCGGCACCGGCACTAACACCGCAATCGATGGCAACGTGTTTACCTACGCCGGCGGCAGTGACGATGACTTTGGCAC
>JBCAZE010000132.1:0-5435 GCA_039700805.1 Pseudomonadota bacterium
CCTTGTTCTTTCGTGTCTTCGGCACCGAGCCTGACGAAGGCCCCGGACAACACTATGCTGGCGCTTGCAAGCTCGACGATGAGCCCGAGAACCTACTGCTCTTCAGCATTCATAGTCCGGGGCACCGTAACGGTGGCAGTAAGGGTGGCAGCAGTCGGCCAACGATTGAGTTTGGCCGCACGATGAAAATGGATTGGGTCTCGGGTATCGACGCCGATCAGTACCAAAGTTACTCGATCGATATGCGTTTACAGTTCGAGAAAAGCCGAAGCCCCTTTAAAGAACAGAACGCAGGGCTCACGCCAATGGCCGAGGTGCGTTTCGGCAAGCAACAAGTACCCGTCTATCGCATCGATGAAGTCACTGTGCCTGGCGTACTTCCCGGCTACCACGCGTGGTTTCGGGTGATGCAAACCAACCATGCGCCCTACACAGCGGAATATAGCGGTACGACCGGGGATCTCTATGCGCATCTCTCGATGCGCAAAATTGGTCGCACCCGGTCGGATAATGATCCGTGGACCGAAACCGTAGTCACGACCATCTTCGAGAGCTTCTACACCCAAGACTGCTTCGTTGACTATCTCAAAGCGTACGTGCCAATGCGCGAGGCAACGTCAGTCACCATCGTCGACTAGGGAGAAATACTATGCCAATACCGTTGAAAACCACCATTGTTCTCGTCGGACTGATTGTTCTGATAACCGCTGTCATGTCGAGTGATGCCAACGACAAGAACGCTGAACTCGAAGCCGCCATCGAATTGATGCGAGCGCAGGGCATGCCCGAGGCTCGCATCGAGGAGTTTCGTCGCATGGCGGAGACGCTGGCTGCGAAAGGCGAATCCGACGAGGCCAAACAGCGACACCGTGAAAATCGCGAGGCAGAGCGTGAGGCGTACAACTTCGAATCGAGCTATGGGGAAAGGCCGGTTGTTCGTATCACGCTAGGCGACAAGGTTTATCAATTGAAGCGCACGCACTGCAATACCGACCTAGACAATTTCTCGATTCGGGCCGCGGACGGCGAAGAAAAAGAAGCAGCGACCTTTCGATTACAACGCAATGCGACGCACCTTGAAACCCACATGACGCGATTTCGTTTCGACCACGCGGATGTCTATATGAGTCTCGATCCAGCGCCCTGGAACTATGCAAATGGTGTCTATTCGTTTTCAGGTGAGGTGAGCGTGTTCACGCTATACGGTGATACCAACGGTCGTAGCCAAACGGAACAAAAACTGACAATGACCGTTACTGCACCTTGTGGCTAGGTTGTTTCAAGACTTCGCTGATCGCATCTTCAAGTTGGGTCATTGAAAATGGTTTACGCAAGAAAGCGAACGCCGGATCAACAGACTCGGTGTAGCCGGATATCAACAACACCGGCAGCTCCGGCTTGCGTTCACGCAACATCGCCGCGAAGTCCGGACCGTCCATACTACCTGGCATCATCACATCACTGATTAGAAGATCTGGAAGCCCCTGCGATTCGATCACTTGCAACGCAGCATCCGCATTTGGGGCAGTGTCTACCTTGAGGCCCATATGTTTGAGCGTTCGTTCCAAAATCGCCAACAAGAACTCTCGGTCTTCGATTGCCAGTACTCGAATAGACCCATCGCTCGCAAATCGTCTCGGCGTCGCCTCTTGCGTCAATTGCTCCGGGGCGACTAAGGGTAGAGACAGACTGACACACGTGCCTTGATCCAACGCCGACTCAATTTTGAGATCGCCCCCCGACTGGCGTGCGAATCCGTAAACCATCGACAATCCAAGACCCGTGCCACCACCCGCGTCTTTCGTACTGAAGAATGGTTCGAATGAGCGCTTACGGGTTTCCTCAGTCATCCCTCGACCGGTATCGGTCACCCGTATCTCGGCCGTATTGTCATCAACAACAAGCGCTAGCGTCAGGCTGCCCCCGTCCGGCATCGCATCTCGTGCGTTCAAAACAAGATTCAATATGGCGGTCGTGAGCTGTCCGGTATCAACGCGGACATGGCATGCATCCAGTGCGGTGATGAAATTGACGCGTTCCGTCAGCGTGTTTCGGAAAATAGGCAGGGCATCGCGCAACATGTCATCTAGCGCGACCACTTCCGGCCGGAGTGGTTGTTTACGTACGTAAGCAAGCAGCCCCGCCGTAATCTTCGCGCCGTTGCCGGCCGCGCACAGAATCTCGTTGACCGCTTTTTCTGTTTCGTTATCGTCGCCTTTGGCGATGCTGAACTTTAAGTTCTCAGCGGCCAAGCCAACAATCGACATGAGATTATTAAAGTCGTGGGCGACGCCTGCGGTTAACTGCCCGACTAACCGCATTTTCTCACCCTCTGCCAACTGCTCACTCAAACGCCGTTGCTCGACTTCGATTTCCAGTCGTTGCGCCATTTCGTCAGACAACGCTTGAGTGCGTTCGTCGACCAGTCCTTCTAACCGTTCATTGGCGGCGCGTTCCGTACTGGCGATACGCGACTGCATCAACCGTGAAAACAAAAACATCAGGGCGACGATCACCAATGCCGCCAACAACCATGACTGGCGTTTGAGGGCAGCCTCTTGATCGGCCACCGCCTGCAACGTTGCCTCACGCGCTTGCGCCAAGGCGAGCGCAACCTTTTGCTGATCAAGTTCTAAAGAGACGTTGAGTCGCGCGATTCTGTAGCGGAAATTCTCATCCCACAATACGGATTGGATACGCGCCGCACGTTCCGCCGCGGTACGCGCCGCGCGTCGGTCACCAGCCAACTGGAGCGTTGTCGCAAGCTCAGTGAGCGCAGACAGCAACAGCTGGTCAGGCTCGGATTCAGGTACTGTTGCAACCACCGTCTCGAGCAATGAACGCGATTCATCTAACCTGCCAACCTCCCGCAGCGCCACCGCGTAAGGCACCGCGATCAGCTGAATACGCGGATGCGTCAAACCGTTCGAGAAATCGTGCCCGGTAATTTCAAGCACACGATCGAAGTTGAACAGCGCATCCTCTGGGCGACCATCGGCAAGCTGAACAATCGCGAGTCCTGTATAACCGAAGGTCATCCCGTCCGGCAGAACGCGGTCTTGTACGTCAGCAATCACTGCCATCAACGCTTCTTCGGTGCCATCAAGATCGCCCTCCGCGACGGACGCTTGTGCAATCATGGAGGCCATGACGAGTTGACGGGTTGGGTACAATTCAACCAACGAGGTTGACTCCACTTCTCGAAGCAGGTTGATCGACTTTTTGCCAAACCCCAGATAGGTATAGCTTGACGCCAGGTTCATTTGGATCAACCGACGAAATTCAGGCGTCGTCATCTCGCGCGCATGCTCTAATGCCGTCTCAAAATGAGTCACGGACATACGCGGCCGAAACTGCGTACTAAAGTGCAGACCAACCATGTTGTTCGCCGCGGCCAGAAGATCGTGATCACCCAATGGCGCTACAAGGTCGAGAACACGCTCGGCTTCCGCCAACGATTGTTCATGATCGCCTTCGCGGTAGTTGAAGTAGGACAGTGTCCAATGCAGGTACGCCTTAACCAGCGCACTCTCAACCGCATCATCGGCAGCTTGCACGGCGTCGCACGACGCATCGGCAGCGGACAAGCCCTGCCGATGCTCCAACTGACATCGCACTGCCAGCGCAAATAGTGACGCATCAGAACCGGGCTTAATCAACGCTTCGGCAGCCCCCAGATGCAGAGCCACATCGTCGATCGACTGATTCATCGCACGATCCGCGAGTGTTAATCGCGCTCGAATGACCGTCTCTTCGTCATTGTTGGCATCGATAATTTCAAGAAGCGCTTCGGAATCCGTCTGACGGATGTCTAGCCAACCCAAAGTCTCCCCATGGTCGGCAAAGCTGCTCGTTGCAGTCAGCGCCAAGGCAATCAATGCGACGAGTAAAGGGGCCGTTCTTGATCTCATCGACGATCATCCATCCGATGAGCGCGGCCGTAGCGGCGGATTATTGGCTTAGAGGAGCCGTCGGTGACATCACCGCAATGATGCGATGCTGCGACCGAGAAGATGGTCGCCAAATTCCCTGTTGTCGCGCTCCCTTTCATCACCGCGTAACGCCCCGTCATTCACGCTAGAGTAATCATACCTGCGACCCACTGTAATAGCGATGCGACCGGTTTCTCGCCAATAGCCTATGTTGACCCTCCAACGCTACTTCTTCGTACGCGCATGAAGCCTGAACGATCGCGGTGTCTGACCCGACCAACGCTTAAACGCTTTGGTGAAGCCACTCTGCTCAGCGAAACCGGTGAGAAACGCAATTTCCGCGAGCGTGTATTTCGTGTCGTTGAGTAGGCGTGTTGCGAGGTCCTTTCTGGAGGTTTCAACAACGGTTTGGAAGGATAGGCCCTGCAGAGCCAATCGGCGCTGCAGCGTTCGCGTGCTCATCGCGAGCGCGTTCGCAACATCGGCAAGTTTTGGCACACCCTCGCTCAATACGTTGGTGACCGCGCGCCTGATTTGGTGTTCTAGGTCATCCTCCGGTGAAAACGACTCAAGTTGTTGCTCAAGATGCTGATCGAAAAAACTCGCTATCGTTGCATCGCCGACCTTGTTGGGCGCATCGATACAGCGTTCGCTCACCAACAACGCATCGCGGCCTGATGCAAAGTGCACCGGGCAACCAAAATGATCTTCATAAACCGCGGCGTCGCCGCGAGCGGCATGCTTGAAGTAGACCGCGAGCGGTGCAAACGGCTGTGTGCTCACCTCGCGACTGATGGTATCAACCGCTGACAGGCTCGCCTCATTCGAGAGCAACATGCCGGGGCGACCATCACCCGATTTTTCCAAAGAGAAAAACAGGCCATCAGACGTTGGTTCTATCGAATACGTCTCTGCATTGCCAAGCACTCGGCCATATCGCGCCGACCGGGCGTATGACCCACGCAGACTCGGCGCGGATTTCCATGCCAGCCCAAACGCACCAAACTCATCACTTCGCATCGAGGCGCCGATACGCAGTGGCAAAGCAAGGCCATCCGGATCTCGTTCGACCAATGCCGCGAAAAAGTCATAGTAGGCCGACGATGGAATCATCATTTCCGGGTCGACCGGGCCATCGGGCGCAAGACCCAATCGCTGAACAAGATCCGCCGTATCAACACCTGGGCTTGCGGCACTCGCGACCTTATACACATACAGCGAGGTGATCTGGCTCAAATTCGTCCCATCCGTTCGATACTAGAAGATCGCTTCGTGAGCATGCCGTTCCAATGTGCGCGAAGCACGGCTTGGCGTCCTCGACCAAAAAACTGGCATGGGAAGACAATATAAAGCGTCGCCATCCCACGAAGATAGGCTCACACGATAACTACACTCTAGGAGCATTCGCATGAGCACACAAACCCAATACGACAGCAACGATATCACCCTCGTTCTTGGGGCAACCGGCAAAACCGGTCGACGTATCGTCGCATCCCTCGAGCG
>JBCAZE010000132.1:5535-8881 GCA_039700805.1 Pseudomonadota bacterium
GCCATCGTCAAATCTGGCGGTATCGACTGGACGATTATTCGCGCCAGCTGGTTTAACCAAAATTTCTCCGAAGGCGCATTCGTGGATATGGTGCGAGCCGGACAAATCACACTGCCGGCCGTCTCAACACCAGAACCCTTTGTTGATGTTGATGACATTGCGGATGTTGCGGTAGCGGCTTTAACACAGCCAGGTCATGCGGGCGAGCTGTATGAGGTGACGGGACCCGACATGCTCACGCTTTCCGATGTTGCAGACGCACTTTCCAAAGCAACCGGCCGCACAATCACATATACACCAGTGCCGCATGACGCGTTCATCCAGGGTGTGTCCGACTCTGGTGCGCCCCAAGACGTCGTATGGATGCTCGACTACCTGTTTGCGACGGTATTGGACGGCCGCAACGCGTACACGACCGACGGTGTCCAACGTGCGCTCGGCCGTGAACCGAAGAGCTTTGCGACATTTGCCCAAGAAGTCGCAAGCCGCAGTGTCTGGAACCACGCTGCGTGATTCCGCCTATAGGCTTATAACAAACACTGACCAATGGAATACCAATGGCCAGGTAAAGGATGCACTCAAATGAACCTACTCGATATCACGTTGGTCCTCGCGACCCTTTTCTGCACATTGATTGCCGGTCTCGTCTTCGGCTTCACAACGGTCATCATGCCGGGTTTAGCCGCACTGGACGATCGACAATACATCCGCTCGTTTCAGGTGATAGACGGCGTGATCCAACGCGGCCAACCGATATTCGGTGTGGTCTGGCTCGGATCGACAGTGGCCATTGTGGTGGCAGCTGCCATCGGCATTCAGCAGCTCGACGGCATCGAACGGCTGCTGGTTATCGCTGGCGCGCTCGCTTATTTGGTCGGTGTTCAAGCACCTACGTTTATCGTCAATGTGCCGCTGAACAATGCCATCCAGAAGGTCGATGTCGATGGTTTGGACGACGCGGCTATGGCCGCCGCGCGACTCGCCTTCGAGCGTCGCTGGGTACGCTGGAATACGATCAGAACCATTGTCGCGACCGCGGTGAGTGCAATCATGATGATCATTCTGTTGCTCCTTTAGTATCCGCTCGAGCGTGCCGTCGGACACACTACACATCATCGCAATGAAGCGTTTCTGACACGGCCCGTCAATGGGCCATGTCAGCCTCGTGTCTCAGCCGATGTTGACGGGCTTCAATCGGGAAAAGCCTGACCACCCAGTTCGCGCCGCAACTCAGCAAACCGTGGCTCGTCGAAGATCGGGTCGTTGTAAGTGTTCAATACGAAGTCGAGCTCAAGAGACACGAATGCTGGTAGCGGACGTTTGACGAGTTCTGTCGCCACCTCGTAGGCGCGATCAACGTCTCCTAGCGCAATGTGAATCTCGACCCATCGCATTGTATTGACCGATGCGTTTTCTGCGACTTGCATAAACTGCTGCGTCAAACGTCTTACATCATCGGCTTGTCCGATTCGGCTGTAAGCGTAAGCCAGCGTTGAGAGCATCCCTGCTGACAGCCCCTGTTGAGACACGCGCCGGTCGCGGCGGTAGAGCTCTTCGGCTAACCGAAGTGCGGACTCTGCCTCCTCAGCGACTTCGTCAATGGCCAGGCAATAACCGATCAACGCATGAATATACGGATCGTCCGGATCGAGCTTCAACATACGACGTAAGAGCTGCAACGCCGTGTTGCGATCACCGGCCAGATAAAAGTAAAACGCGACATCTCGGTCGACAGGGTTCAGTCGTCTGATTTGCGCCAGCAAAGGGAGCGCATCCGCTTGCCGGCCATCACGCAGATAGAAGCCGACAATAAATGACAGTATTTCGGCGTCGTTCGGACTCAGCTCGATCGCGCGGCGAAAGTGGAATTGTGCCGACTCTTGGTCGCCACCAATTTGATTGGTCGCACCGAGCACGGCATGGGCGCGTCCGAGGGTAGGATCGAGATTGAGTGCGGCAGTCGCGTCGTTCCGGGCAAGAGATAGCAGCGCATCCGCAGAGATCGCGTTGGCATCGATACTGCTATCGCCATCATGAGCCATGAATGCATCCGTCGCCCGCGACAAATGTCCAATAGCGCGGTCGGAATACGCTAACGCGAACTCAGGGTCCGACTCGATCGCTTGATTGATGTAACGGTGGAACGCGTCTTCGGAGTATCCGAGGGAGTAGCCACCCCAGGTGACCGACTGTTTCGCCTTCAAATAGTCAGCGTATGCAGCCATTGATGCGGTGGGAGCACGCTCGAGTCGCTGCTGCTCAACCGGCAAGAAGTCAACGCCCAAGGCACCCGCCACCTGCGTGGCGATCTCCGACTGTATGCGGAACATGGTCGAGGCCTCTGCCAGATCGCCCTCGTACGACCCGGACCAGAACGATGCATCGTTCTCGGGATCGATCAATTGTGCCGTGACAACCACCTGCCCGCCTAAAGAACGCACACTGCACTCCATCACAGCCGCAGCGTTGAGCAGGCCTGCGATTTCAGGCACTGGAGGACGCGTCTCGGCGTACTGCATCATCGAAGAACGTGAGACGACGAGCAGACCTCGCAATTTTTGAAGCTGCGTCAGAATTTCCTGATGCAAACTGAGCGCGAGATAGGCGTCTTCAGCGTTGGGGCTCAAGTTATCGCACGGAAGCACTGCAATCTTTGGCGCGCCTTGCTCGCCGACCAATGTTTTGTTGCCACCGAGAAGCGCAATGCCGATCGCCAGGACAACGAGTCCCGCGATCATCAAAAACGCGATACGACGTGATGGCACCGAGTGACCGACCTTCGTGTCTCCAGCGGGCGCATCATGTTGTCTGCGAACGTTTGCCGAGAACTGGTAACCGCGTCGCGGGACGGTGGTGATGTAGTCGTGACCGAGGGTGCGCCGCAGGACCGCGACCGCCTGATTCAAGTTGTTTTCCTCAACGACCGTATCGGGCCACAGGGCCGCAAGCAGCGTCGACCGATCGATAACAACCCCGGGATGCTCTAGAAAATAGATGAGGGCATCGAATGCTTTGCCGGTCAGTTCAACCCGGTTGCCATCACCGTCCGTGAGCACCCGGCGGATCGGGTCTAATCTGAAACTGTCGAACGCGTAGGTCTGTGATCCCGCATTGCTCATCGTCGCATGCTGGCTCCATCGTCTGTAGCCACTATTTTAAATTGCAGGATCGTCGCATGACACGTCCGCAACCGCATTTTCATAACAATTCATAACTTCATGTGCCTTTTTCATAGGCAAGTCTGCAGATTAGTGCTGCGGCCCATCGGCTGACACGCCGTCAGAGCTCGCATCCAGCTACCAAAGGCCCGTGACCATGAGAATGACCATCCTGCTGATCACCGCGA
>JBCAZE010000008.1:0-37863 GCA_039700805.1 Pseudomonadota bacterium
ACCGCCGGGATCATTGGCGATTGGTTGGTCTGTGTGGTGCAGACTCAACAGCCAGTCATTGGCTTCACCGGCGCCATAAGACAGTCGCAACGTGGCTTGACGATTTTCCGCCTCACTGTGGTCGCGAAATCCATCGATAGTGAGGTTGCTCAAGGCAGCGAAATAACGCCAATCGCCAACGGGCCCCGCCGCATTGGCCTCGACACGTTGATAGCCATCGGCGCCCGCCGCCAGGGCGACCTCAGAGGTAAACACGTCCGACCCCGTTCGACTATCCACGAGGATGACACCACCGCCAGCATTGCCATAAATCGCGGAGGCACCACCACGCAGCACTTCGATTCGCTGAGCGCTACCGAGATCAATGCCATCAACGCCACTTTGCCCATCCGGCAGGGTCTCGGGAATGCCGTCAACGATAATGCGAATGCCACGGATACCAAATGCGGCACGTGCCCCAAAACCGCGCATCGAGATTCGCAGATCCTGAGCGAAATTGAAGCGGTTCTGCATCTGCAATCCGGGCACCTGTTGCAGACTTTCGTCCAGCCCAAGGAGTGGTTGTGCCGACGCGATGTTATCGCGTGTTACAACATCAGCCGAAAACGGAAGCCTGGATAGTGGTCGTTCGATACGCGTGGCTGTCACCGTGATCTCGTCAATATCATCGGCATGGACAGATGTGACTAAAGTGGCGGTCAACGCCAGCACCGCAACAACACAATGTGTTCGCAGCGCGCGAGAAATAACGTGCATTAGGTATTGATAAGACACTGGGCAGCGAGTGAGGTTAGCGACTAGCGGGGGCGTTATGCTAACTTGCTACCGTACGGTTTTGCGAGCCAGGGGGCGCTCGCACGCTCGGAGATCATCATGAAAAAGCCAGCAATCTTTGTGTTTTGTCTGTCACTCGCCGCGTGCGATACCAGCACCGGCTCGGACACGCCGGTCAACGCGGTGGGCAATGCCGACGCATTCGTCCCGACAATCGAGCCGGTGTCATTGCCTGGAAAGCCGCCGTTCTCGGCAGTCTCAATTGCAACATTTGATGAGCCTTGGGCCATGACATTTATGCCCGACGGTCGATTGCTTGTTACAGAAAAACCCGGGCGGCTACTAATCGTCGAGACCAACGGTAGAAAATCTGCACCGGTCAGAGGTATGCCTGACGTCGCCTATGGTGGACAAGGCGGCCTGGGTGATGTGGTTCTTCACCCCGACTTTGCAAACAACCGCGTGATTTATTTGAGCTACGCAGAACCAGGTGAGGACAATACACGCGGTGCAGCGGTTCTGCGTGCAACACTGACAATCGCTGACAACAAAGCAAAGCTCGACAATAAAGAGGTGATCTGGCGCCAGGTCCCTAAAGTCAGCGGCCGTGGCCACTATGGCCATCGAATCGCTTTCTCTGACGATGGCTACTTGTTCATTTCGTCCGGTGAGCGCCAGAAGTTTGATCCATCGCAAGATATGAGCAGCACGATGGGCAAAGTCGTAAGACTGAACGACGATGGCACCACACCACCGGATAATCCGTTCGCCGACCAAGGAGAGCCAACCGCGCAGATCTATAGTCTTGGCCATCGCAACCCGTTGGGTCTTGCTTTCGATGCCGAAGGCAGGTTGTGGAATACAGAGATGGGGCCACGGCATGGCGATGAGCTCAATCTCGTCAAACCCGGTAACAACTACGGCTACCCACTTGTGTCGAACGGCGACCACTACAACGGCGACCAGATCCCGGATCACGACACACGCCCGGATCTCGATCCACCGGCTGCCTATTGGGTACCAGCGATTTCTCCAGCCGGTCTCATGTTCTACGGCGGCGACCTGTTTGCCGACTGGCAAGGCAATGCATTTATTGGGGGGCTGTCCTCGGCAGCGCTCATCAGAGTGAGCTTTGATGGTGAGCGTGCCGAAGAGGCAGCACGCTACCCGATGGGAAATCGAATCCGTGAGGTCGAAGAAGGACCGGACGGTGCGATATGGATTCTTGAAGATCAGTCCGGCGGAAGGCTAATCAAACTGACCCCGGCAGAATAGGCTATCCATGGCCGATATCATCGATAGTGGGCAGATCGTCACCATCATGTTGTTGGTGGTGGCCCTTGAGATTGTCGCGCTCGTCGCCTGGCGGATGGTCACTGGTCGCGGTTTGAGGATACCGGCGGTTCTCTTGAATATTGGCGCCGGCGGCAGCCTCATGGTCGCATTGAAACTGAAGTTCGCGGGTGCTTCTTGGCAATGGCTTGCACTGTCGCTGATTGCAGCCCTGTGTTTTCACGTGGCCGACCTCGCCTGGCGCTGGCGCCACGAAACCGCCCCATCAACACATGATCGGTAACACGTCGCAACTAGCGCATCACGCGATTCGCAAGCAGCGATCGTGATCGTGTGATCCGGATCTGGTGATACAGGAGATAACTGATCCCAACCACCGTCGGCGTCGCCCACAGCACCGGATTAAAGGCAGCCGACGGCAAGTAATTCACCGCACCGAACGCCAGAAACGCGGTGTACACGGAAATACCGGCACCGACCAAGCCGCGCGAATGTTGGATAAGCCATTCCTGTGGGGGCGGCGATTCGCTCAAGACGAAGTGTGTATTGAGGACGGCAGCGGCCAAACCCACAATCGCCATTCCCGATAACAGATACCAACCCACAACGATCCCTTGCGCGAAGCAGTTCGCCGCAGCGAGAAACGTCAATAGCTGAGCGATAAGAATGACTGGGTGCCGATTGCGGGCGTGGTCGCGGCGATTGCGGATGCATTGCAAGCCATACCATGACAGATTCATCGTCAGCACCGCTAGGTAGAGCATCATCCAACCAAAGATCGCTCTGATCAGCGCGGCGTCGTCAAACGCGGGGTGCGTTTCCAATGGGGCAATCAACGTGCAGATACTGATTCCGACCGCAATCGTACCAGTCGCTAATAAGGCATATGCGAAGACCTTACCCCACCATTTGTGCAGCTTGGCGCCTTTGCGCGCGAAAATCGGCACCCAGAGTGTCAGCAGACCGACACTGCCGGTGACGATATGCGCCGTAACCAGGTGATGGAACATCACCTCACTGATGACTACCGCATTCACTGTTGAGTCCAACCAATGTTCTACTTATTTGTCCCTGCATTCAGTCTATACTAAACCTAATGAAAGAGATGACAGGATTTTGCCGATGAGCCGCAAGAAAGCGATCGTCATCGGCAGCGGTTTCGGCGGGCTAGCGGCAGCAGTTCGGCTCGGTGCACGCGGCTACGAAGTCGAGGTTGTCGAGAAACTCGACGCACCGGGTGGGCGTGCCTACGTGTACCGCCAAGACGGTTATGTATTCGACGGCGGACCCACGATCATCACGGCGCCGTTTCTCTTCGAAGAGCTTTGGGCGTTATGCGGGCGAAAGATGTCAGATGACATCGACCTCCGTGAGATCAACCCTTTTTATCGCATACGCTTCGACGACGGCGAAGTGTTCGACTATAGCGGCGAAAAGGAGGCCATGCGCCAACAGGTCGCCAAGTTCTCGCCCGACGATGTCGCCGGCTACGAGAAATTCCTAAAAGCCAGCGAGCGCGTGTACGGGGTCGGCTTCGAAGATCTTCTGCATGTTTCGTTCGGCAAGTTCACGGACATGCTGCGTGTATTGCCCGACCTGATCCGCGTTCAATTTTATCGCTCGGTATATGGTCTCGTCGCGAGATACATCAAGCACCCGAAATTACGCATGGTGTTCAGTTTTCATCCGTTGTTGGTCGGCGGCAATCCGTTTACGACCACAGCCGTCTACGTATTGATCGCGCACTTGGAGCGCAGTCATGGCGTGCATTTCGCGATGGGCGGTACCGGCAGCCTGGTCAATGGCCTGGTCGACCTTATCGAGTCGCAAGGCGGGACCATGCGCTACAACGCACCGGTGAAACAAATCACTGTCGAAAAAGGTACAGCAACAGGCGTTCTGCTCGAGTCGGGCGAGCGACTATCCGCAGACATTGTGGTGTCGAATGCTGACTCAGCCGCGACGTACAAACATCTACTCTCCGATACACGCCGTAAACGATGGACCGACAAAAAACTCAAACGAGCAAAATATTCGATGAGTCTCTTTGTTTGGTATTTCGGGACTAACCGCCGCTACGAAGATGTGGACCATCACATGATTCTGCTCGGACCTCGGTATCAGCAGCTACTCGTTGATATTTTCGATACCAAAACACTCGCCGAAGATTTTAGTCTGTACTTGCATCGCCCGACGGCAACCGACACGTCATTAGCACCCGAGGGCTGCGACGCTTTCTACGTGTTGTCTCCCGTACCGCATGCCGATGCCGGCATTGATTGGTCTGAGATGGGCGAAAAATATCGCGCTGCAATCGCGGAGAGCTTGTCGGACACCGTCCTGCCCGGTCTCGAAGACGCGGTTGTAACGTCCTACATGCTGACACCCGATGACTTTGAAGACCGATTGTCGTCGGTGAAAGGCGCAGCATTCGGCCTGCAACCGGTGCTGACACAGACAGCCTGGTTTCGACCCCATAACAAGAGCGAGGAAGTCGACAATCTGTTCATCGTCGGCGCGGGGACACATCCGGGTGCCGGACTGCCCGGTGTGGTGTCGTCCGCTAAGGTCCTCGACAGCGTGGTACCGCCGCCTTAACCCGATACGTCAGTCCAGTCTCAGATCACTGCGCACGCAGGCCGCCGCCAGACGGCCGGACATCGCGGTCATCGGAACGCCTGCGCCTGGATGCACACTGCCACCGGCGAGATAAAGACCTTCCATTCGCGTACGACCGCCAGGGCGAGAAAAACTCCCCATGGCACCGTGGGTCGGTCGTCCGTACAAAGCGCCATCCGTGGCGGGAAACAATCGCGCGAAGTCTTCTGGCTGGGTCACCACCGCGTCACCGGGGGCATAAGACAACGTCAGCCCCCCACGGGCGAGGTTATCGAGCATGTAGCCTTCCGCTGCATCGAGCTCTTGTGCACTCAACGCTCGCGCCGGCGCATTGATCAGCACAAGCAATGGTTCGGCATCGCGCGAGGGCGGCAACGTCTCGTCCTGGCGGGATTGAGCGCATAAATAGATGGTCGGTGAGCGACAAATGGTCTGGCGCTCAAAAATCGAGTCAAACTCGTCCACGTAATCATCACCAAACAACACCGTGTGATGCGCAAGCGGAAATCCACGCACCTCGGCGACCATACTCCAGGTAATGGCAGACAGTGATCGTTTGTCACGCGGTAACGGTGGCACGGCCTTGGTGACCGTTTTGCCAAGCAAGCCATCAACGAGCGCCGCACAGTCACCGGCAAAGATCACCGCATCCCCCATAACGACATCGCCATTTGCAAGATTGACGCCGGTAATCCTACCGTCGTATTCGAGAATGCCAGCGACTTTGCTATTGAAGAGGAACTCCGCACCTGCATCCTCGGCGCGCGCGGCGAGTGTTTCTGCCAGTGCCTGCATGCCGCCCTCGACATACCAAACCCCCGCGCGCTCGGCGTGCGCAATCAGCTGTAGTGTCGCTGGTGCCTTGAATGGTGAGGAGCCGCAATACGTCGAATAACGCGCGAAAAGCTGCTTCAGTCGCGGATCGCTAAATCGCTTATCAAGATCGCGCCACAGCGATACAAACGGCTTGGTGGCGAGCAAACGCGGAAGACCACGAAGCCCGACACGCTGGGCTAACTCAATCTGGGATGGTCTTTGTGCACGCATGAACGAGGTATCCAGCGTCTCAAAGATCCGCCCGGAATCTCGTGCAAAGGCACGATAGGCATCGGCGTCTGCCTGCCCACTAAATGCGGCAATCGCAGCCGCGCTTTTGTTGACGTCCGCAAACAAATCGAGCCGACTGCCATCGGTCCAACCGTGACGCGCCAATAAGTCTGCAGGCAGCAATGTGAGATGCTCATCTAAGCGGTGCCCGGCTTCCGCAAAGAGATCATCGAAAATCCACCGCATCGTGAAGACGGTCGGACCGGAATCGATGCGGTGATCGCCGATAGCGATTTGCCGCATTTTGCCGCCAGCATGCGCGTGCTGCTCGATGACCGTAACGCGCACGCCTCTCGACGCAAGATCAAAAGCCGCGGATAACCCGCCAACGCCAGCACCGACGATGATGACATGTCGCTGAGGCATCAGTTTCGCCGCCTCTTAACGCGGCAGCGGATCTCTTCAGCCGGTCTCGTGGTCAATCGCGCGACGGGGCGCACACGGTCCGCGTCATCCACATGAAAATCGTAACGGCGCACCAACTCAGCGATGATTAATGCACTCTCGATGGTGGCAAACGCCGCACCCACGCAAATGCGTGGGCCAAGACCAAACGACATCAGCACGCCATCGTCATCGGGCTCACTGTCGCCCTGCGAATAAAAACGCAGCGGATCAAAACTAGCAGCATTCGACCAGAGCCCCTCGTTGCGGTGTGCGGTCCATGGCGAGATCATCAGCATGGCACCTTTTTTGACGCGTACCTCACCAATGGTTGTCGCCTCGGCCGCAACACGAGGAATAAAAGTGATTGGGGGATAGAGTCTCAGTGCTTCACGGAACACGCTCCGAATCTTGCCCAGTTGCTTGACGTTGGCAAAAGCGATGGGCGCATCACCCACTGCGCGATCGACCTCCTCTCGCAGCAGATCAGCAATGTCGGGGCGCTGTGACAGAATAAAAAAGACCCACGTCAGCACAGAAGCCGTCGTTTCATGTCCTGCCAGGAAAAACACACCGATCTGATCGATCAGTTCCTTTTCGGTAAAGCCCTCGCCTGTTTGTGGGTCACGCGCAGCAATGACCGCGGAGGCGATGTCATCAATATCACCTCCCTGCCCGCGCAACCGGGGCGCAAGCAATTCCGCGATGCGTGTACGAATCTGATCGCAAGCCGCCAACACTGCTGCGGGTTGCCGCACATCCGACCAAGGCTTGGCAAAGATCAACTGCCAGAGATTAACGTTGGCGACACTCGCCTCAAAAATTGAAAAGGCATCGAAAACGGATCGTGCAGTTTCGCCCTCCAAAGACGTCGAGAATATGGTTCGGCAGATGATATCGGCCGTCAACTCGCTCATCGCAAAATCGAGTGAAAAGGTCTCGTCGGCGGCGGCCGCCGCATCCAGTTTTTCGCAGTACGCCTCCAATCCAGCTCGCATACCCGCGAAAGCCGTATTGATGCGCATGTGTGAGAAGGCCGGATCGACCATTTGCCGCTGACGCCGCCAAGTATGGCCACTCGACACGAAAATGGAGTCACCAACCAATGGCGCTAACGCGCCGACCATCAGATCATTCTTCGGGAAAATCTCAAGCGGATCGGTCAAAACGCCTCGCGCTAATGCGGGGTCATTAATCAAAAGGATCGAACGCCTTGAGTAGCCAAGCCAAGTTTGCGGCAGGCGATAGGCTTCCTCGGGAACCAAAGACAACAGATCCCCATCACGCTGGCGCATAACGCGCCACAATGATCTCAACGGCGTCATCGGTTGTGGCGCCGGTGGCGTGTACAGCATGTGCTTGCAGTCCCCACGCAAGTTCACAGAGCGCTCAGTATAGGCGCTCGGCGAAACCATTGCAGCGGCAAGGTGCTCGTGGCACCCTCGATAGCGATTCGAGTATGGGACCCGAAATTTGAGCGCGCCCGATCGCACCGTCTTACTGACGCTGGGGAGGTTGCCACCGAGCATTGATGTCGCCCGGAGCTTCGCCGCCCTCGGCTGGCGCGTTCTTGTCGCCGAACCGTTTCGGCTGCATATGGCACGAACCTCACGTGCTGTTGCAAAGACATTCGTCGTTCCTGCACCAACCATCGATGCGGCGGGCTTTCGTCAGCGGATCATCGACATTATTAACGCAGAGGCTGTCGATGTAGTGGTGCCAATCTCGGAGGAGACGATGCATGTTGTCGGTTTTCAGGACGCGCTGCCCACCAATTGCGAGGTCTATACGAGCGATGCAGCGTTGGTACGTGCGTTGCACTCGAAGCGCCGTTTCATCGAAACGGCTGCGGATCATGGCTTGCGTGTGCCTCAAACGTTCAGCGGTAATACCAACGAGGCGCGAGCGCTAATGGCACAGAGCGCGTTTGTCGTGAAACCCGAATACTCGTGCTCCGGACGAGGAGTGATGCGTTATGCACCTGGAGATGTTCAAGCATTATCCAATGACATGGTGGTCCAACAAGCCATCGACGGCGACGAGTACAGCGCATTCGCCATCGCCCACGAGGGAAACGTGCTTGCGCAGGTGACCTACAAGGCCGTCATTCGGCACGGCAGCGTTGCCGTCGTGTTTGAACGCTGCGAGCAGCCGTCTGTGGATACATGGCTTAAGAACCTGGTTGGAGCCGTCAATTACACCGGGTTCATCGCCATCGACGCCATCCTCGATCAAACCGGGGTGGTTTACGCAATCGAATGCAATCCGCGCGCGACGAGTGGTATCCATTTTATCGAAACACATGATTTGGCTGCAGCGATCATCGACCGTGACGCATCGGTAAGGATGCGACCAGAACGACGGCTACAAGAATTTTGGTCCGCATGGACACATTGGTTTTCGTCATTGGGAAATCGCCAAGAACGGCGCAAAACAATGGACGCGATTCGCAGCGCCAAGGATGTCACATGGCGACGCAGTGACCCTTGGGTATTTCTGCTGGCAACTTTTTCGACGTGGCCGATCATCTCCAAGGCCATTCGCCACAGAACGGACTTTGCGTCGGTGTTAGCACTCGACATTGAATGGGTTGGTGATGACGAAACCTGACGCCAACGAAGTGATTTGGCGCGACGGCGCGCTCAAGTTGTCGCTTTCGCCTTTCGTCAGCGATCAGTGGCTCGACTATGTCTCAGGTGTCTGGTTCGGTCCGCGCAAGCGCCGATATCAGCGCCGGAACATTCGCGAACAAGTAGCACGATTCGAGAACCCACGTTTTTTATCATTGACCTACTCCGGTAAGCTGGTCGGCAGTTACCTATTGGACCTGCAATCGCTTGCACTCGATGATACGCCTTGGTGCGGGGTTTACCGCGGCCTATTGTCTGTCGATGAGACGTTTCGCGATCGCAAACTCGGCGCAGCGATTGTCGATGCGACGCTTACATGGCTTCATGCGTTTGCCGACGAACATCCGCACCCAGTAATGACGTACGGATGTATCGACGCAGCAAACGAACGCTCGCTCGCCCTGCTCGCCTCGCGTGGCATGAACGTACTTGGCGAATTGAGCACGCAATTAAAGTATCGACAGTTCAAGAAACGTCGGTTGCCACCGATACAGTTATCCGACAATTTGTCGACCAAGGCCCGTCAACAACTTGTTGCCGGGTTCACAACACCACTATTGACTGAATCCGATCCCGGTTTCGGTACGTGGCTGACCTATGATGACGGCAAACATCCACCCGTCGCCGCTAGAATCGCTTGCAACGTTCTCAATCTTGCGCCGATGAAGGGCGTCGCGGGTTTCGTCACCGAGACCTTAATGCCTTGGTTTCCGCCCGGACTAAAACGATTCAATCCTCGGCATTTTCGATATGTGTCGGTGAGCGACGCCGTATTCGCCAATGACAGCCCACAACTGTGGGATGCATTTGTGGAGCACTTGATGGTCGAACACGACTGCCATTTTGTTGCGATCACGTTGAATCACGCCAATCAAGCACACGGCGCTCGAATCGCGGCGAGCGGCGATTCTCCTGATGTCGTCGTGGTCGGACGCAGTATTAGTGGTGAGCTGCCAACCGAACTCGCGGTCCGGTTGGCAGCGCGAGATCTTTAGACTACGTCGCTGACGCGTCGACGATCGCCTGAATCGATGTGTTCAATGTGTCGTTGAACGCATCGTCGCTTTGTTGCGCTGACAGACCCTCGGAAAGCGCTCGCGAGAAACTTGCGATCATGCCGTTTTGTCTCGCTAAGCGCGCATTCGCTTCTTCGCGACTATAGCCGCCTGACAAGGCAACCACTTTCAACACGTTCGGATGGGCCACACAATCGTGGTACAGATTATCTTCCTCCGGCAGTGTGAGCTTGAGCATCACAAGCTGACCGGACTCGAGTTGGTTCAAATGTTCCATGATTGCGGCTTTCAGTAGGGCTTCGGCCTCGGCCTTATCAGGACAATGAATGTCGACCTCTGGCTCAATGATCGGTACCAGACCTGCATTGACGATTTGAAGCCCGATATCGAACTGTTGTGCAACAATCGCAGCGATACCCGTTGCATTCGCTTGCTTGATGACCGAACGCATCTTGGTTCCAAAAATACCTTTTCCCTTTGCCTTTTCTAGTAACGCATCGAGTTCCGGCATCGGCTTCATCAGCTGCACACCATCCGCCTCTTCGGCAAGGCCTTTGTCGACTTTTAGCAACGGCACGACATTGTTGTGCTGCCATAGGTAATCCGCTGTCGGCATACCATCGATCTCGCGGTCCATCGTGTTCTCAAACAAAATCGCTGCAAGGATGCGCTCGCCATTGAATGCCGGACTCTTGATGATGCGCGTGCGCATTTCATGCACCAGCGCGAACATCCCTTCATCGTCCGACCATGCATCTTCCCCCACGCCATAAAGCCCAAGCGCTTTCGGCGTACTACCGCCGCTCTGGTCCAACGCGGCAATAAATCCGGTATCGGTACGAAATTTTTCAAGTTGCTGATCGAAGTTACTCAAGACAATCCCCAGTGAAAATATTGATGAGCCGTGTGGGTATTTTACGCCAATTTAGGCCACTCAGCCCGCATTCTTGTCTCCGCAGCGCGTCGCTTAGGCCAGCTGAATCCTAACCAAACCGCTCCGCTAGCAATTTTTCATTGCATCTCTATTTTATTTCGATTATTCTGGAATTATGGAATTAAATACTGCAACAGAACTATTCGCAGCGCTATCTCAAAAGACACGATTGTTGGTCTTTCGGCGACTAGTACAAGCGCCCAGCCAAGGCATTCGGGCAGGCGAACTAAGCGATGCATTGGATGTACCCGCCAATACGCTCTCGTTCCATCTAAACCATCTGAGCAACGCCGGGCTCGTCGTGTCCGACAAAATTGGACGCTCCGTCTACTACAGAATCAATGGCTCGGCGGTAAGCGGGCTGATTCGTTTCTTGATCGAAGACTGCTGCTCGTTGGCAACCAAGACGATTCAACATGAAGGCGGCACCGAAACCGTCTATTCACTGCGCAGTTTGTCCAGCGGCAACGCGCAAACAGGAGATACAACATGAAACGGCTTCACGTTCATATTGGTGTTTCGGACATTCCAGCCAGCGTTGCGTTCTACGCCAAACTGTTCGGCGAGGCGCCGACCACGCAGGAAAATGACTACGCAAAGTGGATGCTTGAAGACCCGCGCGTGAACTTTGCGATTTCCGCAAGAGCCAAGCATCGAGGTGTTGATCACCTGGGATTGCAAACAGACGACGAGGTGGAGTTGACACAATTGCGAGATCGGTTGAAGAGCGGTGATGTCGCCATGTGGCATGAAGGGCAAGTGCAGTGTTGCTACGCCGAATCAGAGAAAAGCTGGGCGCAAGACCCAGACGGTGTGGCCTGGGAGGCCTTCACGACAATGGACACGGTCAACACCTACTATGGCGATAGCCCCAAAACATGTGATCCTCGCTAGTTATTCAATAGAACGCCCAATGCGTACTCAATGACGATCACTTGCCTCCTAACCGCTGCGAATCTACCCTTGGGAACATCTTGCTGACAATCAAGGGGCAAAGCATGCACCGCATCGTATTCACTATTTTGATATCGGTCGCCCTCAGTGGCTGCGCCCAACAGGATGTGGGCTCGGTCGCACGCGGTGCGGGGACCATCCTAATCAACGCGGTCGCTCAATCCGAGGTCGATCGTACGCTCGGCCGCAACGAGACCATGCTTCGGCAATTGACCACCGAGCAACGAGACTACTGCGAGCACCGAGGAAATTGCTTGGCTTTGCCAGCCGGCAATCCGGCGCATGCAATGCAGCAGATTCGCGACAATCGATCGTTCTATCAGCGCTACCAAGCAGAGACCGCCCAAACAACGCCGGCGCTTCTCACCGCTGAGCCCGCTGTCCTCGATCATCCCGAGTCAGTGGTCATTCAACGTCCCGCGCAAGTCCCAGCCTCTGCAACCATCCCTGCGTTGTCAAAAGACTAGGCCCCGTTACCGACGTATGTCGCCCGGGCGGTAGCGTGATGTTGCTCTCGCCAGCACGTCCGGCTTGTAAAACGCGACGTCTTTCCAGTCAGCCTCGACATACGCTTTCACTTGATCATCAAAGTGGGGCGAATCTGGGTCATTGCTTTGACCGCCCACCAAAATACTCTTCGCTTGCAGTCGATCGCCAAACTGAACCACGGCGGCAAAGCTATTGCCAGTGGTCCCGTACAGCTTGTTCGCATTAGGTACTTCAACCGCACCAAAGTCAGCGAGCGCGCCCCATCGCGAATTCGCAAACCCGACACCAATACTCGGTTGATCGTCATCGAAATTGAGGTTAATCGCGCCAGACAATCGCTGATAGCGGTTGACCGTCGACCAAGGTAGTCGCCAATCGCCGAAATCTCGCGATAACGCATCGAGCGTCTCGGCAAACACCGCCAAACGTTCTGCAGGCTGCGTGTCCGTGCCGAGCGCGTTGATTTTCTCCATTTCGCTGAGACTCGCCGGCAACGATTTGGAACGGAGATATCGATTGCCGTAGAAATGGGCGAGTGTCATCGCTACCGAATCAGACCCGGTCTTCATGTCCCACGCTCGCAACACAGCCAGTGCCTCACGCGCGTCGTCATCTCGCGCGACCGCCTCATTCTCGGCGTCCACCAGCCCGCCGATCAGCTGCTCAAAACCCGGCATGTAAGGGTCGTGCGCGAGTCCCATCAAACCATCCAACGTCAGCTCTTTCGCTTGTGACAACAAACGCACCGCGTGAACACCGCGGAAGTTCTCTGGGTCAGGCGCCATGTAAACCGGGTAGTCTTCTCGGATAGGGCTGTCGTCGCCAGCGGCGGTAAACGGCGTGGAGTTCGCGTTCTGAATCCAACCACCCGCCGGATTGAGCACCGTCACGATTTCATCGACATCGTGAAGACCTTGCCAATCGGTCGACGGATCACTGCCGTCCACCGGCTTGGAGAAATCGAATCGCGTGTCTCGTCGTGGTACGAAGTTGCCATGAAAATAGGCGATGTTGCCGCTTGAATCGGCAAACACGGTATTGTTCGAGGAGTTCGTTCGAATATCCATCATGTCGCGAAACTCATCGTAGTTGGCGAGCTTCGTTCGCTGATACGATTGGCGCAAGGCATTGACCGGCTCCCAATTGATTTTGGTCGCCACCCATCGGCCATCAATCGCATGCGTAATCGGACCGTGATGTGTGCGATACATCGTAAACGTGCGCTCGGCGACACCGTCATCGTCTCGATAACGCAACGTCACTGGCAATGCATCAACTGACCGCCATTCGTCACCATACCGGTACTGATGACCGCCGCCATCGACGGCGCGGACGTCCTCGATAAACTCATCGATAAAATCCACGTAAGTCGAGGTATGCATCCAACCTGTGTGCTCGTTAAATCCCTGGTATACGAAGAACTGGCCCCAAGTGACAGCACCGTAGGCGTTGAGCCCTTCTTCGCTAACCGCGTGCACCTCTCCACGAAAGTAAAAGGATGTATGGGGATTAATCAGTAACATCGATTTGCCGGATGCGATTCGCTCACCATTGATCGCGAAACCATTCGACCCACCTTGCGCTGGGAACCAGCGGTCATCTAGCGCAACCGCGGCCGTAGCGACCATGGCATCAGCACCATAAAATCGTGCGAGCCTATCCAATGGAATACGCTCGATATCACCACCGATTGAGCCCTCGCTGAAGTACATTGGCATCCAGGGTTCGAAGCGATCGAGCAACATCGGACGGACGTCGGAGTGCGTGGCCAAGTAGTAGTTCAGGCCATCCGCCCAGGCATCACACAACGCCTGCAACCATGCCGGCGCTGAATCATAAGCGGCTTCGGCCTCCGCTCGTGTCATGTAAAGCCGCGCTCGCAGGTCACTGTAGAGCGCTGTTTCACCCTCTACTTCGGCGAGTCGGCCAATCGCCCAAATGTAGTTTCGCTCGATCCGAGGGAAGTCGTCTTCTGCCTGGGCGTAGAGCAAGCCAAACACGGTGTCGGCGTCCGTTTGCCCGTAAACGTGCGGTACGCCGTAGTCGTCGCGAATAATCTCGACACGCTCAGCGCGAGCGGCAAGACGTGCAAGCTCAGGATCAATGACTTTCGAAGAACTGACACAGCCCTGAGCGAACAATGCCGCCAACAGCAAACAAGCAATGAAAAGATTGCGCATGCGAACCTCCTATCGAGCAACGCATGCACGGTATCACGATAGCCGGGCGTTCACAGCGGCGACACGTACCGACACGAATTTGCTCCATCTTTAGCGATCAATCCCGCGCCCCAACGTGCATCTTTGACAGGTCCTGACCGCCGACCGATTGAAACACGGACAGGCCGAACTCAGGCAAAATCGCTAGCAAATGATCGAAAATATCAGCTTGGATCGCCTCATAGTCAGCCCACGCCGTCGTCGCCGAAAAACAATAAACCTCGATCGGCAACCCTTCGGCATCTGGTTGCAGCTGGCGTACAAGCAGCGTCATGCCTTGGTGGATTTTAGGGTGATGCCGTAAGTAATTGATGAGATAGGCGCGCAGTGTGCCGAGATTGGTGAGTTTGCGCGTATTGACGTCTTCTGATGTGTGTTCGGACAAGCCAGCGTTGTAGGCATCTAGCTCCGCTTGTTTGCTAACGATGTACTCCTTCAATAGCACAAATCGTTTGAACCGGTCGATTTCGTCACCGGTAAGAAATCGTACGCTACGTTGATCGAGTCGCAGAGACCGCTTGATGCGTCGCCCACCCGAGTCCTGCATGCCACGCCAGTTCATAAACGACTCAGAGATGAGTTTATGCGTGGGAATCGTGGTGATGGTCTTGTCCCAGTTCTGCACACGGACCGTATGCAATGCAACGTCGATCACGTCACCATCCGCATTCAGTTGTGGCATCTCTATCCAGTCGCCGACGCGAATCATGTCGAGGCTGCCGAGTTGTACGCTAGCGACCAAGCTCAAGATGGTGTCTTTGAAGACCAACAACAAAACGGCGGTCATCGCACCGAAGCCACTCAACAGAATCACCGGTGACTTGTCGATCAGCGCGGACATCATCAGTATCGCGCCGACACAATAAAGGATGATTTTGAGAACCTGCACGTAGCCTTTGATCGGACGCTGCGAGACGTGACCGCCGGACTCGTAGAGATGATTGATGGCCGACAACGCAGCGCTTACGGAACGGACGATCGACAATACACCATAGGCGACGGCAACGTTTTGAATGACGGCCAGCGGGCTTGTGCCCAGTCCGGGCACAAGATTAACCCCAAAGTAAATTGCGGCCGCTGTCACTAAATGCGCGAGGCGTGCGAATACCTTGTACTCGACAAAAGCGTCGTCCCAACGTGCTGCGGTCTGACGCGCCAACATCCTCGCGATCGCTTTCAGTCGTCGGCGTGCGACGATATCAACGACGGTGACGGCAATCAGCAGGACTAAGAGACCTGCAGCAGGCGTCAACCATGGATGAACCGCGTCGAGTGTACTGCGCAGTCGGCCCATTCCATTCAGCAATTCTTCGAGCATATCCACTGTCCGAGCTTCTCATCTGTAGCCATCGAGGTATGGGCTCGCCAGACAATTGCAAGAAAAGGCGGCATCGATTGAGCGCCTCGCCTAAGATACGCGGATGCCACGCCGCGAGAAAACCCAACCGCTATTTCCTGAATTCATCATCATGATGGCGCTGACCATGTCACTCGTGGCGCTCGCTATCGATACCATGCTGCCTGCACACGCTGTCATCGGGCAGGAACTGGGTGTCGCAAACATCAACGATACGCAGTTTCTTGTATACACGTTGTTTATCGGACTTGGCTTTGGCCAGATCATTTTCGGGCCCTTAGCCGACAGCAAAGGACGAATTCCGGCCCTATTCGCGGGCTTGGGATGCTTTCTCGTGGGGACAGCGATCAGCCTATTCTCCAATGATTTTCCAACGATGCTCGCCGGGCGCTTGCTGCAAGGGGTTGGCGTGGCCGGCCCCCGCACGATCGCCGTTGCCATTGTGAGAGATCTTTACAAAGGCCGGAAGATGGCTAGCGTCATGTCCTTCATCATGACGGTGTTCATCCTGGTGCCGGCCATTGCGCCTGCCATCGGCCAGGGCATCATGTTGCTCTCTGGTTGGCGCAGTATTTTTTGGGCCTACATCGGTCTGGCGCTGCTCATCGCGCTGTGGTTTGCTTTTCGACAACCGGAAACCCTAAAACCCGCCTACCGCCAGCCGCTCGATATGAGAACGCTAGGTAGCAATATCTTAGTGGTTGTTCGCCACCCCGTGACAATGGGGTATACGATGGCCGCTGCACTCATCTCCGGTGCTTTTATCGGCTTTCTTGCGACCGCTCAGCAAATCCTGCAGGTCCAGTATGCACTCGGCGTAAAATTTCCTTTGTATTTTGCGCTGCTCGCCTTGTGCGTCGGTACCAGTCAGCTCGTCAACGGCAACATTGTCATGAGATTTGGCATGCGCCCCCTAGCCAAAACGGCCGCCATCGCGATCTCTATCGTTGCAGCGCTGATCGGACTCGCCGCATGGCACTGGCAAGGTCATCCACCCCTCGTCGTCACCATGGCGGGATTGATGGCACTGTTACTTTGCATCGGCTTTATGTTCGGCAATCTGAATGCCTTAGCGATGGAACCGATGGGTGAAATCGCAGCCACCGCAGCCGCTATCATCGGTGCGGCATCCACTTTGATCTCCGCCATCCTTGGCGTCGCTGCCGGCTCACTCTACAACGGTACGTTGTTTCCGTTGGCTGGCTCGTTTCTCGTCTTGGGCACCTTGACCGCGATCGTGATCGCGGTCACCGCAAAATACACAAACTACTCAGGCTGAAAAGTCAGACCCGCGTTCGCAACCAATCGGTCAACAAGCTTCTGACCCATTGAGGATGCTGTCGTATGGATCCCGGCTGGCGTGTCAGCAGCATCTTGCACCAAGCAAATGGCAGCTTCGGCTAACATCTTCGACGTTGACCCGTAGCCAGGATCGCGATCACCGGTCACGGCAAAGGACAATGGACCCTTGTCGGTATCAGCAACGAATAGCATGTCGTAAAAACCGTTCTCCCGCTCTTCCTTGCTCGGCCCCTCGCCTGGCTTCGGCCCATCATCACTACTCATCGCGTCTCGATCAGCGAGTGCGTTGGCGATCTGCTCGCCTTTCTCACCTGGACCGGTCATTACCATCTCGTCGTAGACGAAGTCCTTGCCATACGGGAAGCCTAATAGCGCATTCGAGCGATGGACGTTGCGCGTATTGATCGTCGCCATGATGAAGGGCGTCACCCAGGTACCCAAGTCTTCCTCAAAATACGGCTTGTTGCCCGCGGGCTGATCAGGGCCGGAAAAATCTGGCACCAACGAAAAGTGATCCTTTAACAAAGCCAGCACTGCAGGATCGCGCGCCGCGGCTAGTGTCGCCTTGAAACTGGCGGCGGTACCACCTGAGAACGTGCCCTGCATTTTGCGTACCCGACAGCGAACTCGGGCGGCAGGCTTACCGGTCTCAGCGATACAACGTTCTTGCAATTTGAACACACCAAGATCCGATGGAATCGAGTCGAAGCCAGACGAGAATACAATGCGTGCGCCACTCGCCTTAGCGGTTGCTTCGTGGGCATCAATCATATGCCGCATCCAAACAGGTTCACCGCACAAGTCGAGGTAATCTGTGCCCGTCTTAGCACAAACCGCTACGAGTTCATTGCCATACAACTGGTACGGGCCGACTGTCGTGATGACCGCTTTTGTCTGCGCAACCATGGCATCGAGCGAGGCCACATCTGTACCGTCGGCAACAATCAGTGGCACCGAATCGGCAATACCCATTTCATCGCGCACCGACTCAAGCTTCTCGGCGCTTCGACCGGCCATCGCCCAACGCACATCGCCATCCACGCCATAGGTCTGATCAAGATATTCCGCGACTAAGCGACCGGTAAAGCCGGTGGCACCATAAACGACAATATCCAATGCTTTGTTGCTCATACCTTCTTTTCCTCAGAAGCCAGATCATTGAAAATGCCTGTGGCATCCATTTCCAGCGATGTGTGTCGATCAATGTATTCTTGCAGCTTGTCACTCGCCTGATCACCGAAGAGCAAGCGGCACGCTTCGTGTAACCCTGGTGCGTTGATGATCTCTTCTTCGCGCACAACCATCGTGATCTTCGACCTTCTGCGCAGAAAGTCATCAAGGCGCGTGACCATCTCACGCCGGCCAGTGTACTCCACTTCGCAACGTAAATAGTCGGTGTTGCGCATCAACGGCTTGGCACGGTCGGGGTTTTCCCGAATCCGCTCGAGCATTCCGATCGCATTGGGGCCGTACCGACGCCAAAAACGTTCTGTCAGGGGCTCTGTGGAATTCGGGTGTGTGTAAGCATCGAGATCCATGAGTTGCGCCTGTCGCATAAATTCCTTGCGCGTTTCGACGCCTGCCTCGCCGAACCAGTCGCCCTCCTGCGCCTGCAACGAGATACCAAGTGCCGCGACATAGTCGCAAACCTCATCACCAACATTGAGGCAGTCCGTCAATTTGCCGCCAAAGATGCTGAGATGTTGCCGCGACGTATCGACGTCGATCGCATGCTTCCGCGACAGCTCCAGCCAATCGCCCGTAGCACTACCTGAGGTCACGACCAATGGGCGAACGCCACAGCGCTCCGAAATAATATCGTCACGTGTCAATGGGTCTTCGAGACTTAGCAAGTGATTCGCATTGTCCAGGACGAACTGTCGATCGTCCTCCGTCACCTCGGTCTCCCAAGTCTCTACACGCGTGTCCGTGGTGCCGATACAGGTTCGAGCACCCATGGGAATTGCGAAATACAAGCGCCCGTCACTCGCGAAAGAGGTCAATATCCGCTTGCTATCCGTCACGCGATCAACGATCAGATGAATCCCTTTGGAAAACACATGATGGTGATCCGTTGTTTGTTCGCTCAATGCGTTGAGTGTATCGACCTCTGGTCCACAGGCGTTGACCAAAACATCAGCGGTACAGGAAAACGTCTCGCCGGTTTCCTCGTTGCGCAAGTCGATGCGCCACTGACCCTCAAGACGCGCCGCATCGGTCACGCGAACATAGTTGGCCGCAGTTGCGCCACTATCCATGGCATCGCGAACAAAATTAAAGACGAAACGCGCGTCGTTATCGTAGAGATAGCAGTCCGAATACTCCATTCCACCGGTCGTGGCATCGGCACGGAGCACGGGCTCGCGCGCGATGAGCGCGTCCCGCGACAAATAGGATGGCGCACGCGTTGCGAAGCGGCCGAATACCCAATAGAGCAATGCGCCGGCGTACAACATAAAGCGCGGCCAACGGAAGCCTTTGGGTACCGCTGCGAGAAATCGTGCTTCTTTGACGGTCGAAGGGTAGGCGCGCATCAATTTGTTGCGACTTTTGCAAAGGTTCCAGACCAGACCGAATTCTTGATTCTCGAGATATTTGATGCCACCCCAGGCGAGGTTGGAGGACTGGGAGCTGGTTTCTCCTGCAAAATCGCCCGCGTCGACAATAGCCGTTTTGACGCCTCGTGCAGCAAGTGCCGCAGCACTCACCGCACCGTTGATTCCAGCACCGGCAACGAAGACATCAAAATGGCCGCCGTTTAGTTTGGCAATGTTGGTCTCGCGTAGCGGCGACGTCATGAATACACACTCCGTTTGGTGAGATTTCGGATGCTCGCGAACAGAGGTGACATCAGCTCGTGAAGCGTGCCCTAGTCTATCATCGGGGCCGGCTCAACCGAACCCGCGACAGCTGCTTTCTTAGGCGTCGCGACCCGATCCGTCAAGTGCATGTCTCGTATTCGGGCCACGACATCGTGGTATCTTATCCGGAAGGACTGCCGGCGACTTTCAACCGATCGTCGACGCCATTAGAACACTAATAACACCAGCCAGAACACGGGGGTTTACACGATGCGATGCTGCGCATGCCTGACCATTGCCACGATGGGCGTCAGAACGTCATGACGCTTGCACAGCTCGGTGTCTGCTACTACCCGGAGCACTGGCCAACAGAGCGTTGGGCGGAGGATGCCAGCGCGATGGTGGCGCATGGCATCGAGATCGTGCGTATCGGGGAATTCGCATGGTCACGCCTTGAACCGACATCAGGCAATTGGCACTGGGAATGGCTGGATCAAGCGGTTGAGACGCTGGCAGCAGCCGGACTCTATATCGTCATGGGTACCCCAACCGCCTGCCCACCTAACTGGCTGGTCAGAACCCACCCAGAAATTCTGCCGGTTGGCCCCGACGGTCAACCGCGAGGATTTGGTTCTCGCCGCCATTACAGCTTCTCCAGTGAAGTGTACCGAGAGCACAGTAGGCGTGTGACCAAAGCGATGGCGGAGCGATATGGTCATCACCCCGCGATCGTCGGTTGGCAGCTCGACAACGAATACGGCTGTCACGACACGACGGTCTGTTACTCCGATGCCTCCCTGCAGGCGTTTCATCATTGGTTACAACTGCGATACAAGACCGTTGATGCACTCAACCAAGCTTGGGGCAATGTCTTTTGGAGTCAGGAATACGCTAATTTTCGAGACGTCGGTCTTCCAGTTGCTGTCACAGAAACAAATCCGGCGCATCGCATGGCGTTTCGTCGATTCTCATCAGATCAAGTACGTGCGTTCAGTGATGAGCAGGCTCACATCTTGCGTCAATACAGCAAGCCCAACATTTGGTTGACGCACAATTTCATGGGCAATTTTGTCGACTTCGATCATTACCCTGTTATGGAAGCACTGGACGTCGCGAGTTGGGATAGCTATCCGTTGGGCTTTCTTGATCAAGGATGGTTTAGCGATTCGATCAAGTCTCGCTACCGGCGCACGGGCCATCCCGACTGGGCAGCGTTCCATCATGATCTATATCGCGGTGTCGGCAACGGTCGATTCGGTGTCATGGAGCAGCAGCCAGGGTCCGTCAATTGGGCGGCGAACAATGCAGAACCATTGCCCGGCATGGTCCAACTTTGGAGTATGGAAGCGATTGCACACGGTGCTGAATTTGTCTCCTGGTTCCGTTGGCGACAAGCGCCGTTCGCTCAGGAGCAAATGCATGCCGGGTTGCTCCGTCCAGACGCGAAACCTGCACGTGCGAGCGAAGAAGCGATTTTGCTCCACGGTGATCTCCAGCAGCTGCCGGAGACGTCCACTCGCCAGGCCTCAGTGGCCTTGCTGTTCGATTACGAAGCATGTTGGCTCACGGACATCCAGCCGCACCGGGCAGGTTACGACGCACTGCAGGTCGCATTCGAATTCTATTCCGCCGCACGTGCACTCGGGTTGAGTATCGATATCCTGCCAACCAACGCGAGTCTTGACGGCTATCAATTGCTGATATTGCCGTGCATCCCGTTCACTGATAGTAGTCTCGTCAAACGAATTGCGGCGTCTACGGCGCACGTACTGATCGGGCCGCGTGCTGGCAGCAAAGACGTCGATGTAACGATCCCCGAGAATCTCGCGCCGGGGCCTTTCCAATCGTTGATCGATTTGACCGTCGTCAGTGTTGACGGCATCAGGCCGGGCGAGAGAATTTCACTAAAACACGACAACGATCAGTTTGCATATCGTTGGATCGAGCACGTAGACACGGCGCTTCCGGCGCAATGGGAAACCACGGACGGACGCAGCATCCTATTTGGTAACGACAGGATCAGCTACCTCGCGGCGAGTGTCGACGAGCAAGCATTACGCGAGCTTATTGCGGCACAGTGCGTCGGCGCTGGAATACCGACGTCCCCTGTACCGGATGATCTACGTGTGCGCGAACGCGGTGATCTCCTGTTTGTCTTTAACTACGGATCAACCGCACAACGCTCGCCGATCCCGGGAACGCCTTTGCGCGGAGAGGCGCTTATCCCACCGGCTAGCTACGCGGTTTATCGGAAGCATCCATGATCCCTAACAACATCGTTAAGACCGGGATGCGTTTCTTCAGCCGCCGGTTTGGCGGCAAGGCATCTTTCGCTGCTTTTGCACCCGGGCGCGCAAATTTCATTGGCGAGCATACGGACTACACCGACGGATTGTGCATGCCTTTTGCGGTCGATCGCCACCTACTCGTTTTGGCCGCAAAGAACGACACCGCGCATACGATTCGATTGAGTTCTACACATGTCGATACATCGGCGGACGTTCGTCTGGATGAAGGCAAGCTAGAACCTTCGAGTGATTGGAGTACTTACATCCGAGGCGTGGTGCAAGAACTGCGCGATGTCGGCATAGAAGCGCCGCCACTCGATATCTTGGTCCATTCGACGCTCCCCGGTGGCGCTGGTCTATCAAGTAGCGCGGCGTTGGAGGTCGCAACGATTCATGTGGTGCTCGCATCGCTCGGTCGCGAACTGCCGGGCGAGGACATTATGCTGATCGCTCAACGCGCAGAGCACCGCTTCGCCGGTGTGCCGTGTGGGTTGCTCGATCAGTTCAGCGTCGTCGCGGGCCGCGCGAATAAACTGTTGTTGTTCGACAGTCGCGACAAGACGGGCGAACCCGTTCACATGGCCGATACCGCTTTGTCGATGGTCATCGTCAATAGCATGGTCGCGCACTCACTCGTCGATGGTGAATATGCCGAGCGCCGAGAGCAATGCGAAGCCGTGGAGAAGCAGCTCGGCAAATCGCTCCGAGACGCGACACTGGCTGACTTAGACGCTCACGTCGCATCACCGCTACTCAATAGGCGAGGTCGTCACATTATTACTGAGAACCAGCGGGTCTTAGACATGCGTGACGCACTAGCCCGTGGCGATCGCCAACGCATTGGCGCTTTGTTATTCGAAGGTCATGCGAGCCTTCGCGATGACTACGAGACCAGCTGCGCCGAGACGGACCTGCTTGTCGCCTTGGCAAGTAATCTGACGGCGAGTGGGGTCATCGGCGCAAGAATGACCGGCGGCGGATTCGGCGGGTCCGTGCTAGTCGTGGCTGACAGCGATCAAGCGGCGAATGTCGGCGAGATACTCTGCGAGCGCTACGACGAAGCGACAGGCCTTCAGACAGAAGCCCTCATTGTGACGCCTGCCGACGGTGCCGGCGTTCTGACCCTTGGAGACCAAACATGACCGAACACACAAAGCCACATCGGCGCTTCAACGCGCTTAATGGCAGTTGGGTTCTTGTATCACCGCACCGTACGGCGCGCCCGTGGCAAGGCCAAACAGAGGCTATCGCGACCGACAACGAACCGCGCTATGTCGAAGACTGCTATCTCTGCCCTGGCAATTCGAGAGCCGGCGGTGAGACTAATCCGGACTACCCTGATGTCTATATTTTCGACAACGACTATCCAGCGCTGCTAGACGATAGTATCGATTCAACAGACAGTGACCCGTTGTTTCAATCAGCACCGGTAACCGGTACGTGCCGCGTGATCTGCTATAGCCCACGCCATGACCTGACAATGGCGAGCATGCAGGACACAGAAATCCGCCCGGTCATTGACGCGTGGGCGGATCAATATCAGTCACTCAAGAAAAATCACCGCTGGGTGCAAATCTTCGAGAATAGGGGCGAGATGATGGGTTGCTCCAATCCACATCCGCACGGGCAAATCTGGGCAACCAGTGCATTGCCAACCGAAGCCGAGCGGGAGTTACATGAGCAAAGCCGCTATCTGCAAACACACGGCAGTACGCTTCTGGGTGACTACAGCGACCGAGAGTTAGCGGACGATACACGAACCATCATTGCAACCGATCATTGGCATGTCGTCGTTCCCTACTGGGCCGTCTGGCCCTTCGAAACATTACTCATCGCACGTGATGATGTGGCGAGCCTTGACGCGCTCGACAACGCAGCACGCGATGATCTGGCGACCGTATTGCGACGCTTATGCGCGACCTACAATCGCGTCTTCGACGCGCCGTTTCCTTATTCCATGGGTTGGCACAATGCGCCCGCGGAATCGCCTGCCGGATGGCGCTTACATGCGCATTTCTACCCTCCGCTGCTACGCTCAGCGACGATTCGGAAATTCATGGTCGGATTTGAATTGCTCGGCGAGGCGCAAAGAGACTTGACACCGGAGGCCGCGGCCAAGCGCTTACGCGAAGTGCTAGTCACCTAAAAGTAGCGCTTACTCATCGATCCTCAAGCGCGTTGATCGATCGCGACTGATCGACAACGATCAGCGCCTCAGTATCAAAACCAACTTCGGCAGCGTGAGCACGGAACCGCTCAAGCACGCTCGGTGGTACTGTGGGCGTTCGAGACAGCAACCAAAGGTAATCGCGGTTCGGACCTGACACGAATGAGTACTGGTAGTCTTCGTCGAGATCGAAGATCACATAGGCGCCGTAGAACGGACCAAAAAATGACACTTTGAGGAAACCTGTCGAGGCATCGCGCACAAAGTACGCTTTACCACGGGCCTCATCCCATGCTTCATCGTCTACGCGATATCCACGATTCAATACACTGATGCCGCCATCATCGCGCCGCGCGTAGGTCGCGCTCACATCGACGAGACCGCGCTCGAAACGATGGTCCAAACGTGCGATCTCATACCAAGTACCAAGATAGCGCTCAGCGTCAAAATTCTGTACCGGCTGGATGCCGTCAGGCACATTGACGCATGCAGCGAGTAGCAGCGCCGACAACAAAAACAAAGATCGAAAAGCCTTCATTCGGTGACCTGAACGCCCTTCCAGAATGCAACATGGCCGGCGATATTCGCTGCTTGTGATTTCGGTGTCGCGTAGTACCAAGCCGCATTCTCGTTTCGCGCATCATCAACGACAACGGAGAAGTAACTCGCGGTGCCTTTCCAAGGGCAGACCGTCGTATGGTCCGTTGCCTCAAAATAGGCGTCAACCAGTGAACTTCTTGGGAAATAATGATTCCCCTCAACCACCACAGTCACATCGGATTCAGCGATGACTGTATCGCGCCAGACTGCCTTCATCAGAGTCTCCTTAATCCTGTCGATACCAAGTGAGCGGCCTAAGTGTCGTCCGCCGCACATGCCCTTTTGCCTCAAGATCGAGTTGCACCGTCTTTAGCCACCAACCCGAAGTTTTGCCGCCGGGAAACAATGTATCGGGCAGCAGTGGTTTCACTGCTTCGAGCGCTTCGGCCTGCGACAAGCCGGGCGGCCGACCCGGCAAGACGGCCAGGTAGGCGTCGCGCATCGCATGGTACTTCGCTGCATTGACGCGCGTGGTGTGACCCGGAACGTTAACGTTCTCAACGATGATCTTGTTGTCATTGGACATCGACTAGCCACCCTGCGATTGATTGACAGCAGCGAGTTCACGAATGGTCGCGAACAACTTCAAGCCCGTCCATACCGCCATGATAATACCGAAACCGAGCATGACATTGACCAACGTACTGTCAGCCAATAGTGGATGGAAAACGCGTTCCGGGCCCGCCGCTAAGGCATAGATCGCCAACGCAATCAAAAGCACCGCGACCCCATCTAGGGCTGCGTAACGGACTAATCGTGCAGTCAGCGTTTTGGTTGATGATGTGTTGTCGTACATGGCCACCCCTATCTGTTAATCGAGCGATCGACGCCTCGCGACGACGGCGAACAACCATTGCGCGAGCCACACCGGACCTATCCCGATAGCGATTAAAAAAGCATATCGGTGCGGAATGATCAAACCGAGCGCCGAAACAACAGACAGCGCGATCGCCACACCGCCAACACAGCGCCAAGCCAACCCGGACTGTTTAAGAAACCACAGACCCGCAAAAAACGCGCAAGCCACCAATGCAGAAAACTTTAGCGTCACTGGCAGTCGCAGCCACTCGAGATACGGCAAGGCATCGAAGTCAGCGGTTAGACCGAGCAAAATCCAGTTTTCGATGCCGTCAAAGACCCCGGATGCGAAGCCGATCCCTGCGGGCAACCGCCAGAAGCGGTTTCCTGATTCACGGCTCGCCGCGAGAAAAAACAAACCCAAGAACAGGCTGTACGCCGTCATGAAGGGGAAGTCCCAATAATTACCATCGTCCATTTCAGCGATTCGTTGGCTACGAAGCGGATCACCTATCGGCCCAAACACGCGCGCAACATCATCCGCCGTTTGAGCGAACTCGAAGGCATAGACCGGCACCGCATAGCCGGGAGCAAAGTCACCACCTGTGGTCGGAAACTTCCCGGCGATCACGACCGTCATAATGACAACACCAATGGCAGCAAAGTGGACGAACTGCCAACTGCGACGTCGACTCATGAAGACTCCTTGAGTGTGCGTGCTTCTTTGAAAGCGAGCGATAGCATCTGATCAAACCGTGATTGCAACGCCGAATCCTCAAGCTGCAGCGCCGGCAATGACATACCCGGCCCGTCCAGTGACAAGAATCGATCGACGCCAGAAGCCTCTCCGCGCAAAATCGCGTTGCGTGCTGTGATCAAGTTTTGTAGCCAATACACATGTTGACTGGCGTCCAAACAGTCAATCACGTCTGCAAGCAACTCGGCGATGGACTCAAAGCTAGTCTTGCTCATTCACGAACGCCTTCTTAGTGAGTCCGCGCAAAACACGATCACAGCGGTCCAGATCAACAAGAAGCATACCAACCTTGCGCTGGATAGGACCTCGCCATTCAACCAACCGATCATGAACTGAAGGCTCGGGCCGATGTACTGCAAAAAACCGATAGTCGTCAAATGAAGTCGCCTCGCTGCGAGGGCAAAGCACAATAGTGGTAGGACCGTGATTGGACCCGAAAGAATCACCAGCCAACGAAAAGGCCAATCGCTATCCATGAATACCGATGCACTTTCATTGACCAACCAACCAAAGCCAATCATCGCTACCGGTAGCAGTAGCAGCGTCTCAATAAAGAGACCTGGCATTCCGCCGATTTCGACTTGCCGCCGGATCACACCGTACACCGTAAAAGACGCGGCTAACACCAACGAGATCCAAGGAAACTCACCGCCACTGAAGGTCAACACCAAAACGCCGGCGCTAGCCAACACGACAGCAAACAACTGCGCGCGCCGCAGTACCTCACTAAAGAAAAGGACCCCCACGAGCACATACAAGAGCGGATTGATGTAGTAACCCAAGCTCGCCTGAAAAATCTGTTGGCGTTGAACGGCGAAGATGTAAACCAGCCAGTTCAAAGCGATGAAGAATGCTGCCAGCGCCAACCAGCCAATCATCTTGCGACTGCGCAGGGCTCGACCTACCTCACCCCACTGCCCGCGCATGGCGATGATCAGCGCACCGAAGGGGACACTCCAGATGATTCGATGCAGCAACATCTCGGTCGCGGGCACTGTTTTGACAAGAATGAGATAGACGGGCATGAAGCCCCACATCGTATAGGCCAAGACCGCCGTAATAACGCCTTCCCGGGCGCGCTTTTGTTGCTCATTCACTGCGCGGTGTCACTGTTTTGTGGACCTCGGATGCCATCGCGGACGCGATCGCGGTAGCATAAAGACTCGGGGCACGGGTAGCAACGCATGACATCGATCGATGAACGGCCATTTGGCATATGGCAGGACAAACAACCAGTCGACAGTTACATCCTCAGGAATCGTCACGGTATGTCGGCAACGGTCATCCCTGTTGGTGCTTCGCTCCAATCGCTTTGCGTCCCTGATCGACAAGGGCACATCAAAGATATCGTCCTCGGCTTTGACCAGCCGAGTGACTACGCCGTCAACCACCCCTACCTCGGCTGCACCGTTGGACGATTTGCCAATCGGATCGCCGATGCGCGTTTCGAATTGGACGGTCGCTCCTTCGCATTGACGACGAATGCGGGCAGCGACCATCTGCACGGTGGTGACATCGGCATCAGTCGCAGGTTATGGGGTGCAGTGATGGAGCGAGATGCACAATCCGGTGTGCACAGCGTGAGCTTCTATCTGGACAGCCCAGATGGAGAAGATGGCTACCCCGGTAATTTATCGCTGCGTGTTCGTTACAGCCTCGATGATAACCGGTGCCTTGCCATCGAGTACTTTGCACGTTCCGATAAAAAGACCGTGATCAACCTGACCAATCACAGCTACTTCAATCTCAATGGTCACGCCAGTGGCGCAATTGGTGATCACGTGCTTCGTGTCTTCGCATCGCGCTACACGCCCACAGATGACAACTTACTGCCGACCGGATCAATCGATGACGTCGAGGACCCCATCGATTTCCGCAAGCCGAGACCGATCGGCGATGAATTGGGCAATCCAATGCTCGCGCACACCGGTGGCTACGATCACAATTACGTCCTCGATAAGAATGACCAGCGGATGGCATTGGCCGCTGTTCTCTTGTCACCGACGAGCGGCATTCGCATGGCGGTCACGACCAGCGAACCGGCGATGCAACTCTACACGGCGAACTCACTGGCGCTAGACAACGGCAAGACCGGAACTGGCTACTTGCGTCACGAGGCCGTCTGCTTGGAAACGCAGGGCTTTCCTGACGCACCTAATCAACCGCATTTTCCTGATGCAACGTTGGAAGCGGATTCGCTGTTCTACAGCAAGACCATTTACCGATTTGATACCGTTGGTGATACCGATGCGTAATCTGTTAGAAATCAAGATCTGGATACTCGCAAGTCTTGGGTCGCTGTGCCTTGTACCTAGCGCCGCCGCGGACTACGGTAATTATTCGAACCACCGCGTCGAAGGACAAACACTGATCGTTGAAACCGATCGTGGCACGCTCGAACTTGCCGTCATCAATCCGCGCGCTGTCTATCTGACGTTTGTGGAAAATGGGGTTTCGCAATTGCCGGGGTTTGCGTTAGCCGGTGACGTAGAAGCCACAACCGTTGCCAGCGGAGAAACCGATGACCAACTGTGGTTTGGCACACCGGAGCTCAGCGTCACACTCACCAAACAGAATATGACTGCCACATACGGTCAGCATGGAGAAACGGTGCTCGCTGAAGAGAGCGGCTACTTCGCTTTCGACGGTCTACGAGGCTTTCGTTTCCAGCTTGACGAAGGCGAGCAACTACTCGGCGGCGGAGAGCGTGTGCTGGGCATGAATCGTCGCGGCTTTAGGCTACCGCTCTACAACAGAGCACATTACGGTTACACCACGCAGTCCGAACAGATGTACTACAGCTTACCGGCGGTCATGTCTGATCAGCACTACGCCATCGTGTTCGATAACTCGGCGCGCGGGTGGCTCGATATTGGTCGCTCCGAGTCGGATGTCCTGCAGTTTGAAGCTGTCGCTGGGCGCACGGCGTATTTGGTTTGCCTCGGAGATGATTACCCAGCGCTGGTCGAGACGTTGACACAGGCTATTGGCCGACAACCACTGCCACCACGCTGGGCATTCGGCAATTTCGCCTCCCGATTCGGCTATCGAACCGAGGCGGAGGTTGATGACGTGGTGTCGCGCTTTCAACGTGAAGATATCCCGCTCGACGCGTTGGTTCTCGATCTCTATTGGTTTGGTCCCGACATTAAAGGGCACATGGGCAAACTCGACTGGGACAACAATGCCTTCCCATCGCCAGAGGCAATGATCGAGCGATTGGACGCATCGGGCGTCAAAACGATTCTGATCAGTGAACCGTTTGTTTTGACGACTTCAAACCGGTGGCAAGAAGCCGTCAATGCCGGGGTGCTCGCTAGCAGTCTCGACGGTCAGCCAAAGACCTTTGATTTCTACTTTGGCAACACCGGCTTGATCGACATTTTCAAAACCGATGCACAACAGTGGCTCGGCGACATCTACGAACGACAATTCGACCAAGGGATCGCGGGTGTCTGGGGTGATCTTGGAGAACCCGAGGTGCACCCCGACGATACGATCCATCAGGTCTCAGAAACCGGTCAACAAGCAACGGGCGCAGCGCTTCACAATGCGTACGGACACAACTGGGCGAAAATGGTGTTCGAACGTTATCGACAGGCGCTACCCGCTCAAAGACCTTTCATTATGATGCGCAGCGGGTTTGTCGGTACACAGCGCTACGGCATCATTCCATGGACGGGAGACGTCGATCGGTCATGGGGCGGCCTCCAGTCTCAGGTCGAACTGAGTTTGCAAATGGGCTTGTTTGGGCTCGGATACGTCCATTCGGATCTTGGCGGTTTCGCGGGCGGCGACAAATTCGATCGCGAGTTGTATCTGCGATGGCTGCAGATGGGTGTGTTCCAACCGGTGTTCCGCCCGCATGCGCAAGAACATATCGCGCCAGAGCCGGTCTTTCATGACAAGAAAACCAGACGCATCGCGCGCGATGCCATACGTTTGCGTTACAGCCTGCTGCCCTATATCCAGACTCTTGCGCACGACAATGCATCTCGCGGACTACCGTTTGTACGCCCGATTCTGTTCGAGACAGCAGATAGTTTTGAGCGAACGGACGCCTATCTGTTCGGCGATGCGTTTCTCGTCGCACCGGTTACGCAACCACGCGTTCGGACGCAGACTGTGACATTGCCCCCAGGCGTGTGGTTCGACTGGTATAGCGGTGAACGCTATGACGAGGGTGTGGCAACCGTCCGCACACCGCTCGAACACATACCAGTACTCGTCCGCGCCGGCGCATTCGTACCAATGACCGACGCTGTTGCAACAACTCGGGACTATTCGACCGAAGCACTCACACTGCACTACTTCGATGATAAAACTGTCCGAGCTGCCAGCAGCCAGATGATCGAGGATGACGGCAGGTCAGCATCAAGCCTTGAAGACGGCGCGCTCGATGTTCTCGCCTTTGACGCGAGCCGAGATGATCAAGGGTTAACGATCACGCTTTCACGAAAGGGCGATGGTTATGATGGTATGCCTTTGCAGCGTCGCATCCGCCTAGAAATCCACAACCAAGACGCAGCGCCACGTGTGTCTCGTATCAGCGGCCTGTCGAGTCAAAATACGGACTCCGGGTATCTGCCGAAGGAACAGACTTTTTGGTTTTCGTTTTCGATGCGCAACGAAACACTTGAAATACGGATTGATGATGCGAATTAGATCACTCCTCGCTGGCCTAGCGTGCCTTGCCACACTGTTGCTGATGTCATGCAACAAACCATCAGAATCCAATGTGGCGATGGATTCCACGCCAACAGACAACGTAAAACCAGTCAAACCCGTCGTCTATCAGCTCTTCACACGCTTGTTTGGCAACCAGGTCACCAACAACGTGCCATGGGGCACGATCGAGCAAAATGGTGTTGGTAAGTTCTCTGACATTGATACAAAAGCGCTAAGGGGCATCCGAGAATTGGGGGTCACGCATATCTGGTACACGGGTGTGCCGCATCATGCCGTCATTCGCGACTACACCGACTACGGTATCTCCAACGATGACCCTGACGTGGTCAAAGGACGTGCCGGATCGCCCTACGCCGTTAAGGACTACTACTCCGTCAATCCCGACCTGGCCGATGACCCTGCGCGACGGCTCGCCGAGTTCGAGGCCTTGATTGCTCGCACCCATGCAGAAGGCATGAAAGTCATTATCGACATCGTGCCAAACCATATCGCACGAGGCTATGAATCGCTCCATAAACCTCCGGGCATATCAGACTTTGGCGCGAACGATGACGTGAGCGTCACGTATGCGCGCGATAACAACTTCTATTATGTGGTCGGCGAATCGTTCAAGGTGCCGTTGGCCCAGGACGACTATAGACCGCTCGGTGGCGCCGACCACCCCATGGCAGATGGTCGGTTTACTGAAGAACCTGCGAAGTGGACCGGCAACGGCGCACGCGCAGCACAGCCTGGTCACAATGACTGGTACGAAACCGTCAAAGTGAACTATGGCGTTCGCCCTGACGGTAGTTTTGATTTTGATGACCTGCCCGCTTCGTTCGCAGACCGTTCATGTGCTGACATCAATGCGTTCTGGGAATCACGCGACGTCCCGGATAGCTGGCGCAAGTTTCGACATATCACGCAATACTGGTTGGGCAAGGGTGTCGACGGCTTCCGTTACGATATGGCGGAGATGGTACCGGTCGCATTCTGGAGCTATCTGAACTGCGCCATTAAAGCGACCAACCAAGACGCTTTCTTACTCGCGGAGGTCTACAACCCAGCGCTTTATCGAGACTACATAGACCGCGGCCGCATGGATTATCTCTATGACAAAGTCGGCTTCTACGATACGTTGCGGCCCGTCATGGAAGGCAAGACCGGCACCGATGCGCTAGCAGCCAGCCACGCCCAGGTTCTTGATATCGAATCGCATATGCTGCATTTCCTTGAAAACCACGACGAACAGCGTATCGCCAGCGACGCCTTTGCGGGTGACGCACGAATGGGTATGCCGGCAATGACCGTGTCGGCGCTCATCAGCCGTGCACCTACAATGATTTACTTCGGCCAGGAAGTGGGCGAGCCAGGCGATGATGACGCAGGCTTTGGTGATCCAACACGCACGACCATTTTCGACTATTGGGGTGTACCGAATCACCAAGCCTGGATGAACGGCGGCGAATTCGATGGTGGTGCCCTTAGCGAGGGGCAACGCGCATTGCGCGACTTTTATCGACGTGTGCTAGCGCTGAGTCGAAATGCGCCGGCGATGGCTGGTGACTATCAGGAGCTGCATAGCTTTAATCGCATCGGCAAGATGCCGCAAGGTTATGGCGACGACCTTTTCAGCTTTGCGCGCTGGAATGCGGATCAGCAATTGATTGTCGTCGCGAACTTCTCGGACACCGAGCGTCGTTTCACGCTCGAGCTCCCGAGGCCCCTGACCGAGCAACTATCGATCAGTGTTGGATCGACAACGCTTAATAATCTTCTGGGTGACGGCACCGCGACGATCAAAACCGATGACAAAGGCTTAACCGATATCGAGATTTCGCTGCCGCCGCTTGGTAGTGGCGTCTACGAAATTCCACAGGCCCTCTAAGGCAAGACGACCGCGCGGATCAAACGCGCGTCAACCAACCGTGGACATCTTCGCGCTCGCCGCTATGAACGGCTGACAGCGCTTGGCGCAATTTGAGCGTGTTTTGATATTCGCTACCTGGATTGACCTCATGCGCGTCGCCACGATAGATCATCGTACCGATAGGCGTAAGACTTGCCGCCGTGCCTGACAACGCAGCGTCCGTATTCGGCAGCGCCGCCAGTAATTCACCGACAGAAAAATCGCGCTGCTCGACTTGCATACCAAGGTCCTCAGCGAGCGCGAGTGTTGAAGCGCGCGTAATGCCATGTAAGAACGAGCTATCCAATGGCTTGGTCAATACGCGGTCCTCGCCGATCAAGAGGAAGTTCGCCGCGCCGGTTTCTTGCACGTCATCATTGGGGCAAAACAGTACTTGATCGACGCCGAATGTCGCTTTAGCTTCTAACGTCGGTCCTAACGCAGCGGCATAGTTCCCGCCGGTCTTGGTGCTGCCGAGCTGTCGGGTCGAGCGCGCATTCTCGTCATCGATCAGAATCTTCAGCGGTCTGATACCGCCCGCAAAATAGTCGCCGACGGGTGATGCCAACACGAAAAGCTTGGCGGTTGTGCTCGGACTCGCCGCTGCGCCGATATTGGGCAACGTGCCGATCAGCGTCGGTCGCAAATACAATGCGCCTGGCATTTCAGGAACTGCATCCAGGTTGGCCCGGATTACGTCCAGGACCATGTCGGAGAGTAACGCCGCGGGTGGCACCGGCAGTCGCAACGACTCAGCGCTGCGCTGCATCCGTGCGACGTGATCCGCGAGCCGGAAAACATGGACCGACCCATCCGCCCAACGGTAAGCCTTGAAGCCCTCGAAGCAGGTGCTCGCGTAGTGCAGCACATGGGCCGCAGGATGCATTGGGATTGGCGCGAGCGGTGTCAACGCATGCGGCTGCCAGCCCGATTCTGTGTAGTCGGTGACGACATATTGGTCGCAAAACTCCGAGCCGAATACGGTCATTGGAATGCCCTACCCCGTCTTATCGCGGGTCAAAAAACAGGCGAGAAGGATAGCCCTGCCCGGCCGCAGGCTCAAGCGATTAGGTCTCAAAATGCATGAAGACGAGTAGGCCGCATTTGATCGACGATGCGACCGGCGAACATCGAGTGCTACTGCTAAGATGTCGGCATGGGTAATGCCTCAGCCAACTCGTTTATCGCGCTAAAGCGCCTGCTCCGATACGCGCAAGGTTTCCGCCTGCGAATTTGGCTGGCCAGTTTTTGTTCGGTCATGAACAAACTATTTGATGTCATGCCCGAAATATTGATCGGTATCGCTATCGATGTCGTTGTCAGACAGCAGGATTCGTTCGTGGCCGCATTGGGCATTACGGCGCCCAAGTCGCAAATGCTACTGCTCGCGCTCCTCACGCTAGTCATTTGGATCGGCGAGTCTGTATTCGAATATCTGTTGCTCATCCTATGGCGAAATCTCGCCCAAGATCTGCAGCACAAGATGCGCGTCGATGCCTATCAACACACGCAACGACTGGATCTCGCGTGGTTTGAGAATACACGCGCGGGCACGCTGGTTGCGATCATCAATGACGATGTGAATCAGTTGGAGCGTTTTCTCGATAATGGCGCAAATAGTCTTGTCCAAGTCGCGACTACATTACTTGCCGTCGGCGGTGTTTTTTTCGCCGTGTCGCCAGGCATCGCATTGATCGCCTTTACACCGATACCCGTCATTGTCATCGGGGCGTTTTATTTCCAAAAGCGTGCTCAGCCGCTATACGGTGATGTACGGGAACGGGTGGGGCAACTGGCGAGTCGCCTCGCTGCAAACCTCGGTGCGATCATGACGATCAAGAGCTTCGCGACAGAAGAAAAAGAAGTGGCGCGTATCACGCGACAGAGTCGCGAATATGTTGACGCCAACCGACGCGCTATCAGAGTTAGCTCAGCGTTTATTCCGGTAATCCGTATGGCGATTCTCGCCGGTTTCGTCGCGACCTTTCTGTTCGGTGGCTACCAGGTGTTGAGCGGCGAACTCAACGTGGGGGCCTATGGTGTGCTGGTGTTTTTAACCCAAAGACTGTTATGGCCGCTCACCGACCTTGCCAATACAGTCGATCTCTATGAGCGTGCGATGGCGTCGACGCGTCGCATCTTGGACCTTATCGAGGTCCCGGTTGGCATACGTGATCGCGACGACGCAATCCTTCTTGATGCACCGGAGGGGCATATCACGTTATCAAATGTTGATTTTGCGTATCGAGAGGACGTCCCTGTCCTTCGGTCAATCAATATGGATATTCCTGCTGGTCACACAGTGGCGCTTGTTGGCCAGACCGGATCAGGCAAGAGCACAATCATCAAGTTGTTACTGCGCTTCTACGCGGTAACCGGCGGCGCTATTTGTTTGGACGGCCACCCGCTCGATACCATCAAGCTCGCAAGCTTACGTCGTCATATTGGCCTTGTCAGTCAGGATGTCTTTTTGTTCCACGGCAGTGTCCGCGAGAATATTGCCTACGGCAGACCGGATGCGACCGACGCTGACATCATCGAAGCAGCCAAAGCCGCGGAGGCACTTGCCTTCATCGAAGCGATGCCCGAGGGCCTCGACACGATCGTCGGCGAGCAAGGGCAAAAACTCTCCGGTGGCCAGCGTCAACGACTGTCAATCGCAAGAGCGCTGTTGAAAGATCCCGCCGTGCTGGTTCTCGATGAGGCCACGTCCGCCGTCGACAACGAAACCGAAGCGGCGATTCAGCGATCGTTGCAGACGATTTCTGAGGATCGGACGACCATCGTTATCGCCCACCGACTCTCAACCATCGTCAACGCCGACACCATTTATGTATTGGACGAAGGAGAGATCAAAGAATCAGGAACCCATCAGACACTGCTGGATGCAGACGGTCTCTACGCGAGTCTTTGGCAGGTACAAACGGGACAAACCTGACGTTTGTGCGCGCTAACGGCGCATCCTAACGCGTCAACGAATAACGCTAGACGGCGTCCAAGGCCGCGCGTAAGTCGGCGATTTCTTCGAGATAATGGAGCCCCGCATCAGCATTTGCCCATAGGTCCTCTGCGCGCCTGATGGCGGTTTCGGCACGCCGCCATTGACCAAGGTCCACATAGGCTTTCGCGAGATATAAATGCCCCACCGCCAATCCCGGGAACGCATCGACAATCGTCTGTAGCCCTTCGACCGCATCACGCGGCTCACCTGCCTCGCGCATCAGATCGTAAAGGCTCGCGCGGAGTAGATAGGACTCGGATGCTGACACCATGTTGAGAATCGATGCCTCCGACAATCGAAGCGATTCCCGCAAGGCCTCAAGTCCCAGCGCGTTGTCGCCTTCATAGACGTGGAGCCGTGCCTCTGCACCCAAGCGCACGGGCTTAATGACATCATTGCCGGCTTGCATATCAAAAAATGCCTTCGAACGAGCAAATGCATCGATGTACTCGGGTTTCTTACCCAGAACAGCAAACAAAGATGCTTCGTACCAGTGAATGGCGCTGCTGAATGGTGGCTGCATCTCTTCGCGAAGCGCAGCCAGTTGGCCGACGACCGAGTCGATCGACTCACCGGCAGAGGCGCCCATCATGATTAATTGCCCGCGGTATTGCAGCTGATACAACAAGGGCTGCATGACACGTTGCGCGACTTCCCGCTCTTCCTCCATTCTCGCGATCGCGTCGCTGAAGCGGCCCGCGAGCGTCAGCACTTGAACTTGTGAGGTCAACAGCTGAAGGCGCTCGTTGTCGGTCAAGCGTCTCTGCTGCAGTGACGCGATTCGGTCGAGCGCGTTGCTGAAATCACCCCGGCGCGCTAGGACGCTGACAATGCCGAGAGGCGGTCCAATCGTATTGCTTTGCAGATATCCCGCTTGCTCGTAAGTGGCGATCGCTTCGTCGTAACGTCCGCTCGCTGCGAGAATCTGCGCCAACTTGATTTGGCCGGCATAATCCTCGGGGTTAAGCTCAGAAAACGCCTGCGCATATTCGCTGGCCGCATCCCAATTCTGTCGCTGGATCTCGAGATCTGCGAGGCTCAAATAAGCCTCTTCTGCCTGCGGGTTAATTTCAAGCACCCGTTTGTAAGACGCTGCCGCTTCATCAAGCATGTCGCTTCGCGCTTTCTGCAGCGCGGCCAAGCGATAAAAAGCGAACTCATTTTCCGGCTCAACGCGCGTCCACGTTTCTGCAATACGCAGCGCTTCTGCCTGGTTACTGGCTGTCGCCTGCCGGTTGATCTGCACGTTGAAACGCGACTCGGTGGATAGGCGGTAGTCATATTGCAATGCAGTATCTAACGCCGCGATGGCCGCTTCTGTATCGCCTCTAAAATAGTGATAAAAACCGAGTCCCGCATGCGCCTCAGCAAACTGCGAGTCAATTTCGACGGCGCGCTGCAATGACTCAACGTAGTCCGTCTCGTTTTGATCAAGCTCCTTGATCATCCGCGACGTCACATACTGCTCCAGCGCATCCACGTTGGGCGTAACCGTCTCTGCCACCGGTACGTCAGTCAACTTCAATGGCGAGTCGAGCTGTTCATTCACGTAGGTCAAGATCTCGGCCGTCACATCGTCAACCGCCTCAAAGACGCGGGCTTTGTCGAAGGGCCGCTGCCCCGAGATCAAAACGCTGCCGTCCTCCGCGTCGTGCAACGCCCAATTGAGCGAAAACTCGCCGGCATCCCCACCATCGCGCAGCGTTGCGCGCACGAGTCGCTGGAAGCGGGCGCGTCGTGTCATGTCGAGCTGTACGGTTAAAGGCTCACCGATGGCCCGCTCAAAACCGGCG
>JBCAZE010000008.1:37963-39529 GCA_039700805.1 Pseudomonadota bacterium
TGTCATGTCGAGCTGTACGGTTAAAGGCTCACCGATGGCCCGCTCAAAACCGGCGCGACGCATTCTCTCGAGGGTGCTTGAGTTATTAAACGGCGTGACGGCGCCTACTCTGGGCGACGATCGATCCAAGTCTCGCGATAACAACACCGAGGCACTGTAAGCGATCCAATCCGGTGCTTCTGTCATGTCGAGCTGTACGGTTAAAGGCTCACCGATGGCCCGCTCAAAACCGGCGCGACGCATTCTCTCGAGGGTGCTTGAGTTATTAAACGGCGTGACGGCGCCTACTCTGGGCGACGATCGATCCAAGTCTCGCGATAACAACACCGAGGCACTGTAAGCGATCCAATCCGGTGCTTCTGTCGTGTCATTGCGCGGAAAAAACACGAAGATACGTTGTGACGAAATGCGCGCGCCTGTTGCCACAGACGCTTCTTCCGTAGCCGTTGTCGCATCCGCGACTGCGGCGCCGTCGGGGCCGCCTTGTCGCGCCGGCATGATAAACACCAGCGCTACCGCGATCAGCAAGTTTGCGGGGATAAAGGCACGCTCGAATCGGTTGGATGCGTCTTTACCCGGCGCACCATGCGTCCATGCGAAAACCGCCACCGACGGCAACATCGCGGCAAGAAACACAAACGTAAACGCGGTCAAACCGTTAGGCAGGGCGAACTGATCCGTTAGCCAATCGCCGATTTCGATCGCCATCCATACACCGGCGATGTACAAGCCAAGGTACTGTGGTACGCGGCGATAGAGGAGTTGCCCGAAAAATCCAGTTTGCTGACTCATTCGACGATGCCCTGACATCTTGCGAGAAATCCGGGCGAGGTGCTCGCCCAGTCCTTAAACATACGGGGCAACCCCGCCAACGACAAGCCTTTTTTGCAGCGCAAAAAAAGGCGGCACGGCTCCGAAAAGCCGTGCCGCCCTCGATCGTGACACTACTTGTATAAGCGATACTTGCTGGTCGCTTGGATCCAGCGACGAATGGTTCGTGGTGTACACCCGAATTTCCGCTGATTCGCACGATCACCCTGGAAGTCGAGAATTTGGTTACACGAGCAACCCTGAGTCTCGATTGTGCTCGGACGAGCGCCGGCATTCCCTTGTGGCTCACCGCCGCGGATGCTGATACCGGTATCGAAGACGAAATCGTCGTCGAACAATGCCATGCGTCGGCCTCGCAGTGTCCCGGAGGTCGTCGTTTCCGGCACCACGGTGTTCGGACACAAATCGACATTATTCGGTACGCCATCGCCATCGAGGTCCGTTGTGAAGTACGCCACCAAGCCATCATGATCCGACGACCGGAGTGCATCACCAGAGCGCTCGATACTGAGCAACGGCGCATCGGCATTGCCACGGCCGAACATGAAGCCTCTTAGGTCATCACTCAGCGTTTCTGAGATCAGCGCATGATCGAGTGCCTGCGCTGAGCCACGGAATATGAATGAATAACGCTCTTCCGGCGCTACCAAGCCCGTCAAATTGATGAGATCTGGATCGACGAGATCAGGGCCGGACAACACATTGGCCGCCGGGTCGATCACGCCTTGGATTTGA
>JBCAZE010000133.1:0-8665 GCA_039700805.1 Pseudomonadota bacterium
AAAATCAACTACTTATATCCGATCTTCGCGCCAGTTATTAGTTCCAGACACTACACTAAGCGGTAGTTTCTCGCTAGCACATAGACCTCAGTACTACTCGGCCGCGATGCCTTCGGCTTTCGTATTTTTACGTCGCCGAACTGGCGTCTAAGCTCGCGGACGTAGTCATCGAAACCTTCACCCTGGAACACCTTACAAACGAAGGCCCCCTTGGGACTGATCACATCGGCTGCCAACGCTAGTGCAAGCTCCGCAAGATACATTGCTCGCGGCTGGTCCACCGCCTTCACACCACTGATATTGGGGGCCATATCACTCATTACAAGGTCCGCACGACGACCCGCCAGATGCGTATTCAACGCCTGCAGAACCTCATCTTCTCGAAAGTCACCCTGGATAAAGGTGACACCGGGCAAGCTGTCCATCGGGAGCAAATCAAGCGCGATGATTTCACAATCCTCGTTCAAACGACGAGCGACATATTGACTCCACCCGCCGGGCGCCGCACCGAGGTCAACAGCGAGCATGCCCCGCTTAAGAATTTTCGCTTTGTCTGCAAGCTCCGCAAGCTTATAGACCGCCCGCGACCGATAACCCTCCTGACGTGCCTTTTGGACCCAAGGGTCGCGCTCTTGTCGGTCTCGCCAACTGCCGGAAGAGCGTCTCGGTCCGCTCATTGCGTCGCTCCCAAATAGGTGACTTGATTTACGATATGCATGATAATCCACGCCCTTTTCAAAACGGCAGGCAGTTCCGATGCAACTGACAGAACGACAACGAAAAACGCTGCGAGGCTACGGACACGATTTAAAGCCTGTGGTCATGATCGCGGACAAAGGTCTGTCTGACAATGTGGCCGGAGAAATCGAGCTCGCGTTAAACGCACATGAACTCATCAAAATCAGTGTTCGCGCAGAGCGCTCTGAGCGAGATCGACTGATCGATACAATTTGTGATCGTTTCGAAGCGACGTTGGTGCAAAGGACCGGTAACATCGCGCTGGTTTTTCGCCGCAATCTCAAGAAACCAAAAATCGTGCTGGGTAGCCGTTGATCCTTTCTGCTCAACGCTGCTGACGCACCGGTCAGATGTACTTCACCTCAACGATTTCATAATCGCGGTTACCCGCTGGCGCGGCGACGGTAACGTCCTCACCTTCGTTCTTGCCGATCAATGCTCTGGCAATCGGTGAACTAACAGAGATCATGCCCTTCTTAATGTCGGCCTCGTCATCACCCACGATCTGGTAGGTAATCGACTCGTCTGTTTCAAGGTCCATCAACTCCACGGTCGCACCGAATACGACTTTTCCATTCGCGTTCAGTGTTGTGACGTCGATGATCTGCGCATTGGAGAGTTTCGCCTCGATTTCTTGAATTCGACCTTCCGCAAAACTCTGTTGCTCACGGGCCGCGTGATACTCGGCATTCTCTTTCAAATCACCATGCTCACGCGCCTCGGCGATTGCCTGAATGATACGAGGCCGGTCGACGGTCTTCAGTTGCTTTAACTCTGTTTTCAGTTGTTCCGCACCACGGGCGGTCAATGGCACTTTGTTCATGGCCTTTCCTTACAATTCGATTGAGGACGGTCGCAGCGTTACGCCGCATTCTTGCTGTGCAGGTCCTGCAGACAGTTAACCTCGTCGTCCTTCAGATGTTTCATGGCAACACAGGTCGCCAAAGCCGCAGACAACGTCGTGTAATACGTGACTGCGCGGGCGACAGCTTCACCACGAATCGTCTGCGAATCGCGGATCGCCTTTTTGCCTTCCGTTGTATTTACAATCAGCGAGATCTCACCGTTCTTAATCATATCGACAAGGTGCGGTCGACCTTCACTCACTTTGTTAGCACGCTGACAGGCGAGCCCCGCTTCATCAAGCGCCTTTGCCGTGCCGTGTGTTGCAACAATATCAAAACCGAGATCGATCAACATCTCTGCAAGTTCCACGGCGTCCTCCTTATCGCGATCGCGTACTGAGATGATTGCCGTACCGCCACGCGGCAATGTCACACCGGAAGCAAGCTGGGCTTTCGCATAGGCTTCGCCGAATGTCTTTCCAGTACCCATCACCTCGCCCGTAGATTTCATTTCCGGGCCAAGGATCGGATCCGAGTTCGGGAAACGGCTGAATGGGAAAACCGCTTCTTTCACGGAGAAGAATGACGGCACGACATAGCGCGCTTCTTCAATCTCCGAGAGCTTACTCCCTGCCATCACCCGCGCCGCGATCTTAGCCAGCGGGACGCCTGTCGCTTTCGAAACGAACGGTACTGTGCGCGACGCTCGTGGATTCACTTCGAGGAGATAAATCTCATCACCCTTGATCGCAAACTGTGTGTTCATCAATCCGACAACATCCAGCGCCTTAGCAAGACTTGTCGCCTGATCGATCAGCGCTTGCTGCATGTCTTCCGACAACGATGCAGGCGGTAACACGCAACCGGAATCACCGGAGTGCACACCGGCTTGTTCGATATGCTCCATGATGCCGCCGACCAATACGTCGTCACCATCGCAAATGATGTCGACATCGACTTCGACCGCTTGATCAAGAAAACCGTCTAGCAACACCGGGCTATCGTTTGACACTGAAACAGCCTCTCGCATATAGCCCTTCAGCTCATCGTCGTTATAAACGATTTCCATCGCACGCCCGCCGAGAACGTACGAGGGACGAACCACCAATGGATAACCGACTTCGCCCGCGACGCGCTTTGCCTCTTCAGCATCTCGAGCGATTTGGTTCGGCGGCTGTTTCAACGCCAAGTCTTCGATTATCTTCTGGAAGCGTTCACGATCTTCTGCAAGATCGATTGAGTCTGGGGAAGTGCCGATAACTGGTGCACCCGCCTGCTCCAAAGCATTCGCAAGTTTCAGCGGTGTTTGACCACCAAACTGAACGATGACGCCGACAGGCTTTTCAAGATCGACAATGCTCATCACATCTTCGAACGTCAACGGCTCGAAAAACAATCGATCGGATGTGTCTGGGTCTGTTGATACAGTCTCGGGGTTGCAATTCACCATGATGGTTTCATAACCCGCCTCACGCAATGCGAGCGCGGCATGCACACAGCAATAGTCGAATTCGATACCTTGGCCAATGCGATTGGGACCGCCACCCAGGATCATGATTTTGTCCCGATCGGACGGCTCGGCCTCACAATACTGCTCGTAGGTTGAATACATGTACGCGGTGTCTGACGAAAACTCGGCAGCACAGGAGTCGACGCGTTTGTAGACAGGCTTGACGCCCGCTGCAAGGCGCTTAGTGCGCACATCTGTTTCAGGCATGTCGAGCAACTCGGCGAGTCTCGCATCGCCAAAGCCGCGACGTTTTAACTCGCGAATGTTGGCACGTTTAAAGACGTTATCACCGAGACGAGCAACACCCTTCTCAACCCTTATCAAATCGAAAATTTGGCCGAGAAACCAAGGGTCGATGCCGCACATCTGATGCACATCATCGATGGAGTAGCCAAGACGAAACGCATCGGCGACCCAAAGCAGCCGTGTATCACTTGGCTTACGCACTTGCTCTTCGACGATCTCGCGCTGCGTTTCATCGCCGACATCGGTAGGCATCTGCGAGTTGAGCCCCGTCAGATCCGTCTCTAGACCACGTAGCGCTTTGTGCAACGATTCCTGGAAGGTTCGCCCGATCGACATGACTTCGCCGACGGATTTCATCGATGTCGTTAACCGCGAATCGGCGCCAGGGAATTTCTCGAACGTAAAGCGCGGCACTTTCGTGACAACGTAATCGATCGTCGGCTCAAACGAGGCCGGTGTCTGCCCACCGGTGATGTCGTTAGCGAGTTCGTCCAGCGTGAAACCACACGCCAGTTTGGCGGCAACCCGCGCAATCGGGAAGCCGGTTGCTTTTGATGCCAACGCTGAGGAGCGAGATACACGAGGGTTCATCTCAATCACCAGCATGCGGCCGTCTTCGGGGTTGACGGCAAACTGCACATTCGACCCACCGGTCTCGACGCCAATTTTCCGGAGCACCGCCAGCGATGCATTACGCATCTCCTGATACTCACGATCCGTTAATGTCTGCGCTGGCGCAACGGTAATCGAGTCGCCGGTGTGAACACCCATCGCATCAACGTTTTCGATAGAACAGATAATGATGCAGTTGTCGGCCTTATCGCGCACGACCTCCATCTCGAACTCTTTCCAACCGATGATCGACTCTTCGATCAGCACTTCGGTGGTCGGAGACATATCGAGACCCGTGGTCACGATGTGCTCGAATTCTTCTTTGTTGTACGCGATGCCGCCCCCAGTGCCACCCATCGTAAAAGATGGTCGAATAATGGCTGGGAAACCGATGCGCTTTTGCACTTCCCAGGCTTGGTCGATGTCATGCGCCACATCAGCGATCGGCGAGTTCAGCCCGATTTCGTCCATCGCCACCTTAAATTTTTCGCGGTCCTCCGCCATGTCGATGGCTTCGCGAGAGGCGCCGATCATCTCAACGCCGTGCTTTGCGAGCACACCCTCGCGCTCGAGATCCAGCGCACAGTTCAATGCGGTTTGGCCACCCATAGTCGGCAACAACGCATCCGGCTTTTCTTTTTCAATGATTCTTTCGACCGCCGTCCAATGGACGGGCTCGATGTAGACAGCGTCCGCCATATCCGGGTCTGTCATGATCGTCGCCGGATTCGAGTTGATCAGGATGACTCTAAAGCCCTCCTCTCTAAGCGCTTTGCAGGCTTGCGCCCCTGAATAGTCGAATTCGCACGCTTGGCCGATGATGATCGGGCCAGCACCAATGATCAAAATGCTCTTGATGTCTTCACGTTTCGGCACGTTAACGCAACTCCTCAGGCAGTCTCAGATGGCTGGTCTTCCGCCAGCGTTCGCTCTTCAGGATTGATCCCAGCGTGATCAACCACCATTTTCGAAAATGCATGGAACAGCGGCCGCAGGTCTTGTGGTCCTGGGCTCGCTTCCGGGTGACCCTGAAACGAAAAGGCTGGCGCTTCGGTATGCGCGATACCTTGCAGCGTTCCATCAAAAAGCGAACGATGCGTCGGCACTAGATGCTCAGGCAGCGACGCCTCATCAACCGCAAAGCCGTGGTTTTGACTCGTGATATACACCTTGCCGGAGTCGATATCCTGCACCGGATGATTCGCACCATGGTGACCAAATTTCATTTTCATCGTCTTTGCGCCCGCCGCTAATGCCAGCAGTTGATGGCCAAGACAAATCCCGAAGATCGGTACCTTAGTGTCCAACAATTCTCGGATCGCCTCGATCGCGTATTCGCAAGGCTCGGGGTCGCCGGGTCCGTTTGATAGAAAGACACCATCGGGCTTCAACGCCATCACGTCTTGCGCGGGTGTTGTGGCAGGCACCACGGTCACGCGGCAATCATGTTCGACCATCATGCGAAGAATGTTGCGCTTGATGCCAAAGTCATAAGCGACGATATGAAGTGGCGCAATCCGACGCGTGATGACGGGGTCGGGGTTGTTCCACGACTCCCCTTGCGCCCATTGATAGGTGTCTTCCGTCGTAACCACCTTAGCAAGGTCGCAGCCGGACAAACCCGGCGCGTCACTGGCTTGGCGAATGGCTTCGTCGACGAGCGCTTGACCCTGCAGGTCGTCAGTCGCCGCGATGATGCAACCTGGCTGCGCTCCATGCTCACGAATGTGCCGTGTCAGCTGCCGCGTATCGAGATCGGCGATGGCGACCACACCAGCCCGCCGTAGGAAATCCGCGAGGTTCTGCTCGCTGCGCCAACTGGAGGTCACGATCGACCGATCACGAATGATCAGACCTGCTGCATGCACTTTCGATGACTCAAAATCATCACTGTTGGTACCCGTATTACCAATGTGCGGGTACGTCAGCGTGACAATCTGCTGACAATACGATGGGTCTGTGAGGATTTCCTGATAGCCGGTCATCGCCGTGTTGAACACGACTTCGCCGGTAGTACTACCATCAGCACCGCAGGAGATTCCCCTGAAAACAGTGCCGTCCGCGAGTGCAAGAATTGCCGGTTTAACCATACTGACCCTCTGTTGCGCCGCCTGAGGCAGATACACAAAAGCGGAAGCTGTAGATTGTGGGCTTCCGCTTTCAATTAGGTCAGGAATTTTTATTCGCGACCTGAGTTATTGTACGTCAGCCGCGCGCTTTTGCAAAGCATCAGATTTCGCCAAGCATGTCCTTAATGGCGTACAGACCGTTCGGTTGTGTGATCAACCAACGCGCCGCATGTAATGCCCCCTCGGCAAACAAGGTTCGCGTCTGCGCATGGTGGGCAAGCGTCAGACGGTCGGAAGGTCCATACAGATCAACGCTATGATCACCGATCACGTTACCCCCGCGACGCGCGGCGAATCCGATACTACCGACGGACCGCTTACCGTCACCCTGACGCGACAAAGCTGCCACATCATCGAATTCTTGACCTCGAGCCGCGGCCACGGCGCGACCTAGCTTCAGTGCCGTGCCAGAGGGTGCATCGCGTTTTTCATTGTGATGCGTCTCGAGAATCTCGATGTCGTAGTCGGAGAGCACCGTCGCAGCCCTCGCAGCAAGCGCCTCAAGTACGTGTACGCCGATGCTCATATTGCCGTCAGAAAGCACAGGCAATACGTTCGATAGATCCACCAGCATTTGCTGGGAATCTGATGTTAAGCCCGTGGTCCCGGTGACCAGCGGTATCGGATGTTTTTGCAGTGCAGAGATGATGCTTGGGATAGCCGCGTTATCGCTAAAGTCGATAGCGACATCTGCGCCCTCGAGTGCAGCAGCCAGGCTCTCATCCATGTTCGACCAGCTGCCGGCCAGAGTTAACGAATCTGATGCGCTAATCAGGTCACGCAACGTGCTGCCCATTCGGCCACTGGCGCCGAGTATTGCCACTGCTGTCACTGCCCTATACTCCTGGCGAGAGAATGCTCACGGCAAGCGTAGCAGGCTGCTAGCCACCAATGTTGTCAAAAAAGCGTTTGACGTTATCGGTCCAGCTGCGTGTCCGTGGATTGTGCCGGTCACCGCCGAGATCGACCGCATCGTCAAACTTGCGTAGCAGCGTCTTTTGTTCCGCAGTCAAATTCACCGGCGTTTCTACCGCGACGCGGCAATATAGATCTCCCGGCTCACGAATCCGCACCGTCGGTACACCTTTGCCCCGCAACCGGAATACCTTGCCGGTCTGCGTGCCCTGGGGCACTTTGAGGCTGACTTGACCATCCAACGTCGGCACTTCCACCGTACCGCCGAGCGCCGCGGTCACAAAGTTGAGCGGGACTTCGCAGTGCAGATCCGGCCCGTCTCGCTCGAACATCTCATGCGGTCTTAAAACCACTTCCACATAGAGGTCGCCGGCAGGTCCCCCATTGCGTCCGGCCTCGCCTTCGCCCGTCAATCGAATGCGATCGCCACTGTCGACGCCGGCCGGTATTTTCACGCTCAACTTACGCGTTTTGCGGATGCGACCGCCGCCGTTACATGCCGTACAAGGGTCTTTGATGATCGTGCCTTCGCCACGGCAAGTTGGGCAGGTTTGCTGCACGGAGAAAAAGCCCTGCTGCATTCTGACCTGGCCGGCACCGCCACAAGTGTCGCAAGTCTCGGGCTTGGACCCAGCCGCTGCACCGCTGCCAGAACAGACATCGCAACTCACATAGGTCGGGATCTCTAGCGTCTTATTCTCACCGCGGACCGCCTCTTCGAGCGACAAGTCCAACTCATAGCGAAGATCTGCACCACGGAAGACCTGACGGCCACCGCCGCGACGTGCGCCGCCAAAAATGTCGCCGAACACATCGCCGAACATATCACTGAACGACTCAGCGCCACCAAAGCCACCACCGGGCCCGCCCGATGCGCTATTGCTGACACCCGCATGCCCGAATTGATCGTAGGCAGCACGCTTATCATCGTTGGATAGAATCTCGTAGGCTTCTTTCGCTTCTTTGAAACGTGCTTCCGCTTCCGCGTCTCCAGGATTTCTATCCGGATGATGCTTCATGGCGAGTCTTCGGTACGCCTTTTTCAGCTCCGCTGCGGACGCGGACTTGCTGAGGCCGAGTACTTCGTAATAATCGCGTTTCGCCATTCAGATTGCTCCAAAACAGGCCGTCAAGCCCGCCTACTTTTCTGCCATTCGTTACGGACATAGCCGCACGACGCGTTCGCGCCGGTGCGGCTATGCCGGAAAATCAACGCTTAGGCTGATTTCTTATCGTCGTCGACTTCTTCGAACTCCGCATCGACAACGTCATCTGCCGCTTTACTAGCACCCTCAGCATCACCGTCCGCGCCGGCGTCAGCTTGCGCCTGCTCGTAAGCCTTCTGCGCCATGCCAGCCGAAGCTTCAGCGAGTGCTTTCGACTTCGCTTCGATTTGATCTTTGTCTTCGCCTTTGAGCGCATCCTTAAGGTCATTCACTGCCGACTCGATCGTCGCGCGTTCAGCCGCATCGACTTTCTCACCGAGATCCTCGAGCGACTTCTCTGTTGCGTGCAACATCGCATCTGCCTGGTTACGGACATCGACAAGCTCACGGAATTTACGATCTTCTTCCGCGTGTGCCTCTGCATCTTTAACCATGTTCTCGATCTCGTCGTCCGAGAGGCCGCTGGATGCTTTAATAACAATGTTCTGGCTCTTGCCGGTGGCT
>JBCAZE010000009.1:0-38910 GCA_039700805.1 Pseudomonadota bacterium
CTCCATCTTGAGATCAAGATGGAGCCAACAACCGGGATATTGAGATTGATACCGGCAGCCACGTAAGGCAAGGACAACCCTTGCTTGTAAAGCACATATGAGAGTAGCAAGTAGTCAAAGTGACTCCTGTGGCACGGCACGTAGATCAGCTCGTTGCCGACGGCCTCCTCGCGCAGTCGATCGATGCCATTCAACTCGATGCCGTCGTAGATACGATTCCACAACCAAGACAACAAACGATCCAGCCAGCGAACAGTCGAATAAGACAGGTCTGCGGCGATTTCAAAGGCGTATTTTCGCGCTTTCTTTTGCGCCTTGTTTCGCGCTCTTCCACCAGCCGGCCCTTCGGCGGCAATCAGATCACGAACCGTTTCGGCGCGTAACACCTCGTCGATGAGCGTACGACGATGAGAAAGATCAGGCCCCACCGTAGCCTCACGCCGCATGCGGAAATGCACACGCAAGACGCGAGACGCTTTTCTGAACGCCCGCTCCGCATCCAATCCTTCTTGCAATAGCGGCGCGATTTGCATCGGTTCGGAGAATTGCATGAGCGTGCGACGACCATGGAACATCGTTGTAAATAACTTGCGGATACGGCCTGCGACTTCCCAGTCTTCCGAGAACAATAGCGACCACCAGGTGCGCTTCTTTCCAGGCGCCCGCCCCCAGTAAATGCCTACCGGAATCAATAACAGGCAATGCTTCGATCGTGACTGGGTCGTTCTCCCGCGCATCGGTTGCGGCATGAATCAGGTGCCTCAGTCGCTCTGACTGCAACGGACTCTTGCGCAAAAACAACCAACCACGCATGCGTCTCAGTATGACCACGCTTCGGCCGAGGCTGGTCCCACCATATTCGAGCTCGGCCATTGGCGAGGGCAGTCCGAGTGCGCGAGCGGCGGATTCCAGTGTCAAGAAATCTGCTAGACCCCCCGTCTCCAACACGTAACACACACGCGCCGACGGATCCGCATGCAACCGACGAATCGCTTCGATTTGCTCATCAGTAGCAAAGTCTGGCCGCACCCATAAGCGCAGCACTCGAGCCAGCATGGCGTACCAGTAGTGCCTGATCGCACCCATTCAAAATCCCCGTAAATCCGACGACAACGTCCGGAAGACTGTCCATTGTACCCCACCAAGATGACCGTCGGACGACCAGACAGGTCGACGAGGGGCTTGAAATCGATGAAGCGCTCGCCGATCCTCTGCGAAGCAAACACAGGCGCACCGGAAATTCCGGCATCTCTCGGAGAGAAATCGACACATGAAGGCCGCAAAAGAACCAAAGCGTTGGCTGATCGCAGATATTGGTGGCACGAATTCCCGGCTTGCCGTCTGGCAACCAACCGATAACCCCCGCGGTGAGCTACTGGGACTTCGAAAACTCAGAAATGCGGCTTACGTGCAAATTGACGACATGCTGGGCGCCTATTTGGATGGCTATGAGGGCGAACTGCCGAGTCACGCGGTGTTGGCGATTGCAGGCCCGATCACCGGCGATGCACTGAAGCTGAGTAACATCGATTGGTCGTTTAGCGTGGAGATGCTGAGACAGAAACTTAAGCTCGGTAAGCTGATTGTGGTCAATGATTTCGAAGCACTCGCGCATGTCGTGCCGATGCTCCAAGACAATGAATATCAGCAGTTTGGTGAGGGCACAGAAAACCCTGGTGCGCCATCCGTCTTGATCGGACCCGGCACAGGATTAGGGGTTGCCAGCATTGTGTATCACGATAGCGGCTATGTCGCTGTACCTGGAGAAGGCGGCCACGTCAGTCTGTCGGCAGCCAACGAGGAAGAGGCGCGAATCATTGAAGCGGCACGCGGCGACGACGGCCACTGTTCTGCCGAGCGATTGATTTCTGGCAACGGCCTATCGCTGCTGCACCTGATTATGCATGAGGAAACACTGGCGGCCGATGTCATCAGTCAGCGCGCGCATGCGGGCGATGCAAAAGCCATTGCGACACTGCATCAATGCTTCCGTTTCTTGGGGTCAGTGGCCGGCAATGCCGCATTGACGTTGGGCGCAGAAGGCGGTGTCTATTTGGGTGGTGGCATTATCCCGGCCAACGTCGCTTTCTTCGCCGACTCAGGTTTTCGCGAACGCTTTATCGACAAAGGCCGATTCCGCGAGTACCTGAATCCCATTCCGACACGTTTGATCACCATCGACACGCCAGCCATCATCGGACTCTCGGGCCTCGCAGCCAGTCGATAGTCAGCAGGCTACCAATGTAATCGACCTTCGGCGAACGAGCGACACCGGCCGCCGATAAAGATCTCTGTATTGTCGCCCTCGGAAACAACGCGTGCATCCAATCGACTCGCACGACCCATCTCGATGCCTTGATGTATTTCGAAACACCAGCTGCCCTCTGCCTGCTCGTCGACATGCGCCAATAGACCGGCCAGCGCACAGTTCGCACTGCCCGTCGCGGGGTCTTCCGGAACACCATCAAGAGGCGCGAACATGCGCGCTTGCACGCGATTTGATTCGCCAGTACGACAGTAGCAATGAATGTCAGCCGTCACGCCTCGCGCATCAAGCGCACGCAATGCGCGTACATCGATATCGACGGCGGACAACGCATCTAGGTCGGAGAGCTCGACGATCAAAAACGGCAGACCGACAGAGGCGACCATGGGTACGTGTCGTCTCGTTGAAATCTGGTGATGTTCAAGCGAGAGAATCGCCGCGATCTCTTCAGCGGTCACCTCGTCTCCCAGCGTCAACGTCTCCGGCGCGCGGAGCTCGAAATGCGAGCCCTCTGGATCCCCGTGAGCAAGGGTTATCGGTACTAAGCCCGCGCGTTCATCGAAGGTGACACGCTGCTTGTCCGCCAACAGGCCACGCTGATACAGCGCGAAGGCTGTCCCGATGTTGGGGTGCCCGGCAAATGGCACTTCTTTGCATGGCGTAAATATCTTGACGGTGAAATCAGCGGCAGCATCAGACGTTCCCGAAACAAACGTTGTCTCAGAGAAGTTGAACTCGCGTGCGATTCGTTGCATCTCGGCTTGGCACAACGCCTCCTCTAGGTAGACGACGGCCAGCGGGTTGCCACCGCCACCCGCACTAACGAATACGTCGACGATATCGAACTGTGGCGAACTCATTGATCGGGGTCGCTCTCGTCTTCTCCATTGCCCTCTTGTTCCGCAAGCGCATCGTCAAGTCGCGATTTTCGATTGTCGATTAATGCCTCAGCTTCAGCCGCTGCGTCTAGCGGCTTATTGACCGCATCCGTCAACACGGTATTGGCTTCCTCTTCAACAGGCGTTGGATCGGCTGGCTGCTCGCTCGAACAAGCGGCGACGCCGACGAGTAACGCCAGCGCCGGCGCACCAAAACGTCGTTTTCTCATTGTTGAATCTCCATGATAAATCGTTCAAACAACTGGCATATCACCGGCAACGCGCTCGCCAGTCGATGATCGCTGTCGACGATGTGCAGCGGTATCGCCGCGGCGCGTGCGAATCGAATACTGTTATCCACTGGGACAACGTCATCATGCCAACCGTGCACAATTTCCATCGGACAGCTGGGCGGCTGTGGTGTCAGCGCCTCGAAACCTGGCATATGAAATGCCGGTGCGAGAACGAAGAGTCCTGCGACCGGTTTCTCTGCCGCTGCAGCAGTGGCCACGTGACCACCCATCGAGGAACCGACCAAAATCACATGCTCATCCCCCAATGCAGACAATCGAGTGAGCAACTTCTCAACACGTTCGTCAGGCGAGCGCATGCCCTGGTAGTCGACGGATTCGACATCTGCGCCTTGTGCTTTGGCGACTTCCGCCATGCGCGTGATCTTGCTGCCCCAGGGGCCAGACTCAAGACCATGAGAAAACACGATGAGATTCTTGCTCACGACGACGGCTCCTTCTTTGTTGCGAATTGCCAAAGCCGATCCTGACCCCACACCGCATGACCGTCAATAGCCAAGACCGGCACGCCCCAGTGGCCTAATTGTTCAAGTGCTTGAGCGTTCTCGGCGAGGGCGACTTCAATCGCAGGATCGTCGAGCAAGCGCTCAACTGACGGCATACTGACACCAAGTGGCTTCAGCAAGGGTGCGATGTGCTTTAGGCCGTCAAGCCGGCGACCCTCAGACCATATGGCCCGCATCGCGGCTCTCGCAAAGGCCAGTTCTTTTCCGGCAGCCTTTGCGGCAAAGAAACCCGCCATCGCATAGCGAACACCATCGCCCAACGGGTCTGTGATGTTGCCGAACGTCATGCCATGCCGTCTGGCCACGCGTGCAGCATCGGTCACGAGATAGCGTCGTTTTTCTTCCGGCAATGGCACACCGCGCGTGACCATCGGCATCACTGGCTTAAGGTCTAACGAAAGACGTCCAACGCGCGCCAGGTCGCTGACACGGTCAATCGCCAATCGCGAATAAGGGCTGCGAAAGGAGAAAAAGAACGTGGCGGATTTTCCATGCCAATGTTTAGCCAATGCGCCGGTGGTCTCGGGACGCTCTATGGCGTCAAGCTTGGTCGTTAGTCGCTGCCGCGTGGCCGCATCACCCGTCGCAAGACGCTCCACGCGCAATCGATTGGTCAAATGGCGCAACCGCTCTACCCCACGGTAAGCCTCGCCATCAAAACAAATCGCACCAGATGCGTAATGACCATCCTCGGCAAGCCTCGCCTTGTTCTTGCGCAATTGAATGACCGCGTGTGACTGATCGTGCGCTGATAAACGCGACACGGCGGCGTTCATAGCCGCTTCATCACCCGAGTAAAACGTCTTGCAAAGCGCCGCCAGGCGCTCGAAATCGCCATGCAGCCGCCAATGGCTGGCCAAAGCCGTTTCAAAACCTCGAAGCCATCTCTCGGGCGGCGGCGTTAGCGGCGCTTCACCCAAAGCAGCCGCAAATTCCGTAGCATCCTGAGTCGCCCAGCGGCGCTGCATACGGGTCAAGTGGTCGGGCGTACTGGCATCGTGGGGCAACAGACAAAAAGCCATGTCGACGTCGTATGCTCGTGGAATCATCGTTGCCATGCGCAGCAATAGATAGCTCTGCGGATCATCGACGGAGAAGTACAAGCGCAGGAGCGCACGCTTGCCTGCAATGGCACGCCTAAGACGCCAATCCGTTCTAGACAGTCGAAGCGCGCCCTCACTGAGTGCGAGTTGAAAAAAGCGACTCTTGACGCTCATATCGACTCGTCATCCAGGTCAACCGGCGGTCCCCAAAGCGCTTCGTCGAGACTGTTCTGCCACGCGAAAGAGCGCATGTTGACCTTCCCATGAATGATCACGACCCCCTCCTCCTGGAGTCGATGCACCTGCAGTCGACCCCCAGCGCTATCGGTTGGGCGGTGAATCTTTCCCGCAGCATTCAGCACCCGATGCCATGGAACATCGCTTCCGCTTGGCAGCTGCCCGAGAACGCGACCGACCTCGCGAGCGCCACGCGGGATGCCCGCGATTTCTGCGATACGGCCATAGCTCGACACCTTGCCAACCGGGATTCGCCGCACGGCAGCGATGATAGCGCGACGCCGACGTTCCGTTTGTTCACTCACCGTCCGCTACTCGACGCAACCGGGCGCGAATGTCGTCGCGAGCCATCTTTAGAATCGAATCTCGATCGAGCGAATCGAGAATATCGTTGACCACTTGCTTCGGACCCCCCTCTCCCCAACTACAGCCAGCAGCAAGATATTGACGACTCACTTGACCGACAACGTAGGTCGCGTAATACGCGACGGCACCCTGACCCGCTGCGGTAAGCATCGTCGACAGCCCGCCAGTGCCGACCTTCAACGCGCTGGCAACAAAATGCACCGCCCAGACGGTACCCATGAGCGCCAATGCTTCTGTGGATATGACACGCACTAACTTTCCAGCATCGTTTCGTGACAACGGCAATGCGAAGACCTTGGATAGATGAACCACCATGCCCACGTCGATCGCGGCAGCGGCGAATAAATCCGCAACGGGGACCGGGTTAACCGCAACCGCGAGACCTTTGGCAATGCAGTAAGTACGTACCAACTGATCTGCCAATTCAGACCGGGCCGCCACGAGGCGTTGACCCACCCGATCGGACAGATCCGCGGCGAACAACGTGGCATTCAGCGCAGCCAACGTCTTACCTTCACGTTCCAGAATCTGCCAAAGCTTTTCACGCAGCGGGTCAAGATCGACCAAGCCTGTGCGCATCTCAACATGCTCGTTGCCATCAACATCCCGAATCACAACTTCTCGCGGCGCTGGATTGGCCGCGACAGCGACGATCCGATCCGCCGGCAGCCACGGGTCGGTTCTGGCTGAGATTGCCGCCTTCAGTGCATCGAGCTCAGATTCGCTATATCGATCAGACTTGTTCAAAACAACGATGACCGGTGGTCCTTCGGAAACCACTGCACGTAACGCGTGATACTCGCTGTCGGTGATGTCGCCGTCGATGACAAACAGAACGATATCGGCGCGGCGGGTCACCTCAATCGCCAACGCTTCGCGTTGATCGCCATCCGCTTCATCGATACCCGGCGTATCGATGACAAAGATGCCGCCAGCTGGGCGCTCATCCAATGCCGCCATCGCCGAATGCCGAGTCTCCCCATGCAACGGGCTGACACTGAACACATCTTCCCCAACCAATGCGTTCAGCAACGAGGACTTGCCGGTGCTGACGCGACCAAACGCAGCGACATGCAAGTGGCCTTGCTCAAGTTTGCCGAGCATCGCCTGCACCTGGGCGTAGTCATCGGCCAAGCTCGCGCGAATGGCGGCAGGTAGGCGCTGATCACCCAGCAAGTCGTTCAACGATTCGCGCGCTAACGCGAGATGGCTCTTGTCAGTATCAGTCTGGTGACTTTCCGCTACCGCGGTACTCGAGCGCCATTCGCGCCACGCGTCGGACATTTTGCTCCAGATGCTCATTGAGTCCTTTTTCTACCGAGCTGGCAGCAATGCCGGCGTCGAATACACCCTCTTGTTCCAAAGACTTCGCAAGTCCGCGACCCACCGCATCGAAAATAAGACCGTAAGCCACGGCGTGCACAAGCCCACCAGCAATCGTCCCAATGCCTGGAAATGCCTTCAAGCCATTGCCGGCGATTGCCAGAGACAATGGTACAGCCTTACCAACCCGACTCTGACTAAGGTCCAAAAAACGCTCGACCTCGAGCTCCCGCGGCTCTTGACCATAGAGCTTACACAGTGACCGCGTCATCTGCGTCGCAAGATAGCCTTGAATCACAACGTCAGTTCCTGGCGTGACTGCGGCCAACGCGCCGACGACCGCACGTCGGGTTGCGGTTTGAATAATCTGCGTCGCGCGCTGCGCACGGTAACTTGCCTCAGCGGACGCCAATTTGTCTGCCGCGAGTGTGAGTAAAGATCGTTCACGCAATGCGTTGATGGTCGAGAGATCACTGCCGAGCAACTCTTCCAATGCAAGCACTAACTGACTGATATCCGCAGCGCGCTGCCTGGTGCTAGCATGCTCGCGACCATCTGCCTCACGAACAGTGAATGCCTGCTCACCACCAGCGATCGTGACAATCAACGTCGCAGCGGGACCGTCAGCGTTATCAGTCGCATCCAGACGTTCTCGCATCCGCAACAACACCGTTTTGCGCTCATCATCGCGAAACCGGTCCGCCTTGTTGAGCGTCACGATCAACGGTTTACCCAAGCGGCGCAAGGTCGTGAGCGCATCGACCTGCTGACGTGACAAGTCACCATCTGTGACAAAAACAACCGCATGCGCGCTACGCGCCTCGTCGAGCATCTCTTCGTCGATCGCCTTGCCAACGGCCTCAAGACCTGGCAAATCAGCGATGGAGATCACAGCACCCGTCTTTGCACGCCATTGGTAGCGCGCGACCTCAACCGTCGACCCTGCCACCGGACTGATAGCAACTTCAGCATCGGGAAGTAAGGCACGCGCCAAAGACGACTTACCAGTGCTCACCGCACCAAACAACGCGATACTGAGCGCATCCCCTGCACGATGACTATCCAACGTTTGCAACACCGCGTCCGCCGCTTTGGTGTCGACGCCTGCGCTCGCAACGTCTGCCAGTCGCTCTCGAATGCCCGTCTCATCAACAACCGCCGGTTCGATCTCACGCTTCTTCGCCGGCTTAAGAATTCTAAATACCAGGATAGAAAACGCCACAAGCAATGCGATGATCAATGCGACAAAGCCATAGCGAATCAGCGGCGCTGCCGACTGCAAACGTTCCCACATCGACAGCGTCGCATCGGTGAGTGACAGCAACAACGTCAGCAGCGCGAGCAGCGTCAGTGTCACCAGCACCACGAGTACGGTTTTCAGCACACTACCGACTTGCATTGGACTCACCTTGACCACCGATGGCGATGCACAATCCTCCAACGATGAACGGAACGAGCCGTTCAACCCAGTCGCCAGTCGAATCAACGGCTAAGTGAAACAATACCGTCAATACGAAGCCACTCAACATGGCAGCCAACGTGACCTTCGGTCCAAGTTGCCAACCCACAAGACGCGCGATAAGCAACGGCCCGAGCGCGGCGCCAATCGCGTGCCAGGCAAACAGCACACGAGAGAAAATATCTTGCGGCACGAATAAAGCCAGACCGACGGCTGTCAGCGCGATCAACAATACGACAACGCGGATACGCATCGGCGAATCATCCGATCGAGATGTATCGAGCCGCCAATCATGCGCGACCGCAGCAGCCGCACTCAACAGCTGACTGTCTGCTGTCGACATGATCGCAGACAAAACAGCCGCTAACACCAGGCCCGCCGCCAACGGCGGTAAGAGTGCATCCGCCGTCAAAAACAACGCTTGCTCACCAGCCCCTGGTGTACCGATCAAAACCCGTGCCGACCAACCTAGTGACAACATGCCGACATACACCAAGACCGCCCACAACAGCGCAATGAGTCGACCACGACGCAGTGCTTGTTCATCCTTAAGCGCCATAAAACGATTGACGACATGCGGTTGCCCGGGATAGCCAAGACCAATGCCCAACGTGCCGATGACGAATGCGACACCAAGCACACCGGGATAGGTATCGCCCACATTCGTATTCCGCAATGCGCTTAAGGCGCCGGGCTCGGCCCACGCAGCAGAAACTGCCAGCAATGGCAATCCGATGGCGACCAACAACATCATCAGCGCTTGTAAGGCATCGGTAACACTGACTGCCCAAAATCCACCAAGCCAGGTGTACGCGATAATAATAACCGCCCCGATCAATATGCTATTGGTTGATGACCAACCGAAATTCGCGGTGAACGCTTTGCCGGCGCCGTCGAATTGCGCGGCGATATAGAACACAAAACAAAAAACAATGATCGCTGCTGCCAATCGAAGCAGCGGCGCTCTGGCGGAACCGAGACTCGCTGGCATGACGACTTCCGAAAGCGTCAACGCGCCTTCCGCGCGAGCGAGTTTTGCCAATCGTGGCGCAACGAACAACCAGTTAACGAAAAAACCACCGAGCGTCGCGGGCAACAACCAGATCGCCGACCATCCCCACGCGAATGCGGCACCGCTGACGCCGAGTAGTGTCCACGCCGATGAGGAAGAAGCACTGGCACTCAGGCCCGCTACCCAACCGCCAAGACCGCCGCCCGCGAGAAGGTAATCATGCGTGCTCGAATTTCTTCGAGACGCCCAGACACCGATCAACAGCAGCGCGATCTTATAAGCGGCAAGGGTCGTAAGAACGATTGCATCGCGACTCATCGGGGTATGGTAGCGGATCATCAGGCGCAGCGCAGTCGCCTACGGGCATCTCTCTGGCGCCCTAGCGACCCATCAGACAGAGAACAGCGCCAACCAGACAAGCAGCATAGACCAACGCGACCAGGACCTCGGGCCACGTGAGCGCGTCACCGATGGGGTGTTGCTGCTTGGGATGATTTTTCTGGCAGTGCGTGTCCATGGTCGTGGTTTCGCACGAAACTACGATCCAGATGCAAACTAGCGGTGTTCGTAGCGAAACGCGGTTCGGCACACGCTCGTACCATCTTCGCTCTGCGTCATTGAATACATAAATGGTTGTGACGCCCCAAGAGGTCGAAAGGCAAGTAGCAATCGAACACCCTGTACGTCACTCTGTTCGTCCTTGCTGCACTCAACAGACCACGCGCGCCCTGTACCATCCGTCGCGAACGCACCAAGTGCCTCGAGCGCACCCATAAACGCCTCAACCTGACGCTGTAAACGCGCATGGACGCTCGGCGAGTCAGGTTCGAAAACAGCCCAACGGGTACCGCGTTCGATTTGCCGAAGAATAAACTTGATGAGACGCTGTTCGGGCAGCGCACCGAGGGCCCGGTCCTTGCGATTGGCGGCAGTCACCAACCCGGGAAACAGGGCCTGATCGCGCTCACTGCGCATAATCGGATTCACACCGACAGCCATCAATTGCTCGGCTTCATCGATATCGACCGACGCTGCTGGACGCCACTCACGGCGTAACGCCGCCGTCGTTTGCAGGCTTGCGTCGGCCAACGCATGGAAAACATGGCGGGTTTCGTCTTGCTTGGAAAGTAGGCCGATCAGCGCGCCCGCGGCAGACATTCGCTGCGTTGATGTGCCCTCTCGCGATTGAATCATCGGGTAGTAATGCATGACATGCGGGCTATCCACTGCCATCTCCTTGCGCCATTTCATCAGATGCGCAACGGAGTCGTCATTGGCAGGCGGGTCGACGACCAACAACGCGTTGCGTGCCGCGCAATAACGTTCAGCCGCGATCAAGAATGCGGGACCAGGGCCTTCGGTTGCATGAACAAAATCGACGTGAGAGACCAAATCCAACGCAAACAGTCCATCGCCTGACACATCACTACCGATACGGTCATAGTCCGTCAATGGATTGCCGTCGGTACCCGCTTTGCTAAGGCCGACATAACACACGGATTCCCCCACGCGATCACTGAGTGTCTGAGAAGGCCTCACCGATAGGCATTGATCGATAGATTCAGGCCGTGCCAGCGCAGACTCAGCTAGCGCCGTAAAATACCAAGCACCGGAGTCGGGATCGACGGACAAGCGCGGATGAATCTCCTGGTCGAGAATACGATTGCCATCCGGGTTGATTCGCTGCAAGGTCAGATTGAACAGGCGTTCATCGTCGATACCGTCGTAGTCGACCGACGCGCGCACATACTCCCCAGAGCCGGGATTGACCAAACGAAGGACGAAATCACCCGCATCACTAGGAAGCGCCAACAAGCCCGCGCTCGGATTGTTGGCGACACGAATGACGATCGCTCTCGATCCGCCATGCTTAAAAAACAGCCGCAGCTGATCCGCAAGCGCAGTGTTGATAGCCGCGTTCCCGAACCAACGCTCGAAGGCGCTATAGCTGTCGACAGTGATCGGTGTGTTGAGGGGGCCGGCAGCGCAGCGCCCGATAAACGCTGCAATTGGCGTCGGGTGCACAGCGATCGGTTGACTGGCAACCGGCGCTTCCACAATCGTCATGCCACTGCCCGGCAATGCGGCCAATAGAACTCCTCCAGAATTGCGGCACCCCCCCGAAGCGCCCTATTCTAGTGGCTACAACCCATGGATGCGAGCAACCATCGATAGGAGCGGATGATGATGCAAGGTGCCGTACTGAATCAGCCGATGGGCTACAGCTATCTAGAGGCAAAATACGAGGGGCTATCGCGCCGCCTACCGCGTTTGCCGTTAGGCGACTTTCCAACGCCGATTTCAAAACTGGATGAGCGGTTGTGGATCAAACGCGACGACTTCACGCACATCGTGTACGGCGGCAACAAGCTTCGTAAACTCGAATATTTGCTCGGTGATGCGAACGTTCGCGGTTGCGATGGCGTTGTGACATTCGGCGGCGTTGGGTCAAACCATGCATTGGCAACCGCGCTTCATTCGCGCAACGTCGACCTTGATTGCACCTGCGTGCTGATGCGCCAACGCATGACGGATTTTGTCGAAACTACCCTGCAACGACATCAGCGCAACGCGACGGCATTGGTTGCATGGCCAGACAACCGTGCCGGTCGAGTCGCGCAGATGCGCGGTTTGCGGGATGCCATGCCACAGTCGCTTGCCGTACTGCCGCTTGGCGGTACATCACCGCTCGGCAGCATCGGCTATGTGAATGCGGCATTCGAACTGGCTGCTCAATGGCGAGAGGCCACACCGCCTGAGCGAATCTATGTCGCCGCGGGAACGATGGGAACGGCGGCCGGTCTCGCTGTAGGACTCGATCTTCTGGGTTGGCCTACAAGAGTGATCGCCGTTCGTGTCACCGCCAAGAGTCAGGTCAACCGACGCGCAATGGACAAGTTGTGTGCAAAAATCTCGAGGCGTCTCCACCAAGCGGACGGGACCATCGCGTATCGACCAACAGCGGCACAACGCGTCGACATCCGCGATTCGTTTTTCGGTGACGATTATGCGCACGCGACGGCGGAATCGATCGCCGCCGTCGCGCATGCGAAACAAGCTTGGTCCTTGCCATTGGAAACCACGTATACCGGTAAGGCGATGGCATGCTTACTCGATGACTTACGCACAACGCAATCGCAATCGCCATGGCTGTTCTGGCATACCTACAACGGGCGTCCGGCAGGCTATAGACCCGCGCTGAACGACGACTATTCGGCTTTTCTTTCTCTTTGTTCTTCGGACTGAACGCGACGCTGGCGTCGTTGCGCCTCGAGATTGCGCTGCGCCTGTTCCAGAACAACCCGGATCCACTCGTTGTCGACCGGTGCGGTATCACTCATCGTTAACCACCGCTACCATCCGGCGATGCCATCATCGCTTCCATCATTTCTGTCACCTCTGAACGGCTTGGACCATCCTCGGGCTCTTGCGTCAGGTTATCCACCAGCCGCGCGCCAGCATCCAACGTCTTACTATCCGCCGCGTAGGCAACTCCGTCCGACACGCGAGTGACGGCCGCGAGCCAGGCTTCACCCGCGGCATCACGCAGCATCCAATGACGGTCCCGTATCGCCGCCAGCGCATCGGAGAACCGTTCATCGTCTGCTCGACTGTCATCTTCCAATGGTGGGTAAGCGACGACATAAAATTGTTTATCGCGCCAACCGGCAACGATCGGCTCATTAATGATTTTGACCGGCGTGCCCAGGCCCGCGACGGCATATAGCGCTTCGATGTCTTCCGGATACAGTCGGACGCAGCCGTGACTGACACGCATCCCGACGCCATAAGGCTGATTGGTGCCATGTAACAAGTAGCCTGGCATATCGAGTTTCAACACGTGCCGGCCTAGCGGATTGTCTGGGCCCGCAGGCACCACTGCAGGCAGTGGATCTCCGGCTTCACGGTGTTCTTTCCTAACTGAAGCCGGAACGTACCATGCGGGATCTTTGGCTTTGGCGATCACCTTGGAATCACCAACTGGTGTCGCCCAACCAACGCGCCCGATGCCGATCGGGTAGGTCACCACTTCCTGGGTCGCCCCCTCTTCCACCGGTGGGAACCAGTAAAGTCGCTTCGCCGCGATGTTTAAAACAATCCCTTCTTGTGGCGACTCCGGCAACACAAACCGTGTCGGTAATAGAATCTCTGTACCTTCGCCCGGGAGCCACGGATCGACGTCCGGGTTTGCGTTTTTGAGCTCGTCATAACCGAGCCCATAACTGCGTGCGATATCAGAGAACGTATCCGCGTCTCTGGCAACAATGACTTGCGTATCACCAACAACGGTCTGGCCCGGTGATTCCAGCGAATATCGATGGACTGTTACCGCTTCGCCACGCGGCAAGACGATGGATACGGCCTCCGTCGCTTGTTCATCATCAATCGGCGGTGCCAATAAGCTGCAACCAGACACGAACGCAGCGCCGGCCAATGCCAAGATGCGGGCGCGGTTCATAGGGTCACCTCTCGCAGCACAGAACGATAACCTTCTGCGATTGGCACCGCATGCTCGGTCAGTAGCGCCCGCTCACGCAGTGCGCGGTGCAGCCCCGGCAAGCGGTAACAGGGCGTCCACATGAACAAGTGATGCTCGGCATGATAGTTCACGTAATACGGCGCTATGAGGACCCGCGCAATCCAGCTCGCCTCCGTCGTGCGCGCAATCCGCCATGGATCATTTTCATTCGTAACACCCGCATGTTCTGCGATATTCCGAATTCTCGCTACGAGCATTTGCCAAGTCGCGAGTGGCAACAGCCAGAGCAACCAAAAAGCCCAACCAACACCCAGGACGTAGGCCGCCGTTGCGAACAGCACACAGGTAACCAACAAAGCGATGTCCGCCGGTCGCCAACGCCTGCGTCCGACTGCAGCCAAGAGAATCGGCGCGATGCGCAGCTTGAGAAACGTCAACCCAGACAAGTCTCTAGCTATCTTGCGCACCATGCTCATGCGAGACACCGGAAACGGTGCAGACAGAACAAGGTCCGGGTCTTCTTCTTGCTGCGCGAATTGATGATGCTTGAGGTGGTAGGCGCGATACGCACGCATATCAAGCCCAACTGGATACGCACACAACCACTGCCCCATCAGATCATTCCATCGTGTGTTGCTGTGCAGAAGACCATGTGCCGCGTCGTGCATCAGAATCGAGATTCCCAGCTGGCGCGAGCCGATAATCAGAACGGCTGCAAGCAACACCAACGGGTGCGGCCAAACCACCGCTACGGTGACTGCTATCAAGACAGTCAGCCATGCGTGCACAACCAACCAAACCCCGCGCCAATTGCTTCGCGCTGTGAGTTGATTCCATTGCGCTTCGCCGAACAGCGCTTTTCCATCGATACGAGCAACCCGACTCATGACGCTAGTCTAGCAGTCTGTGGAAACAGTGTCCGCACACTGCGGTTTAACGCACTTCAGCAACCGCACCTGGACCTGCGATAAACACACGATCGTCACGGGCTGGCTTGATATTCATACCACCCGTAAAGCTGCCGAATGCCGGTAACACACCATATTGCCTGCGAAACCAGAAGGCGGGCGCGCGCAATCGATCGCCCTGCGTGACAATGCGCCGTGTCGGGTGCAAATGTCCCGCGAGAACATAGCGGTTTGGGTCCGGTTCCGGTTCGTGACACAGGCGGAATGGACCGATGTCGAGATGGGCTGCGTGCCATTCGACACGGCCAACTAAAGCGCTGGGCAATTGTTGTTCGCTAATCCGATCGTGATTGCCGGCAACAACACAAAAAGCAACGTCATGCTGCGTCAACCAATGAGCAAGTTCTAACGGCCAACGATCATGAGCCGATGGCGGTGCATGCATTAAATCGCCGAGGACCAGCACCTGACGAACCGCATACTGGCCACATAACGCAGTCAGTCGCTCTAGATCGGCAGCGGTACTGCCCTCTGGAATCGGTATGCCGCGCCTGCCAAACACATCGCTCTTACCTAGGTGCCAATCGGCCAGCAATAAAAGCGATCGAGCCGGCCAGTACACCGCCAACTCATCCGTCAGCAATAGGCGCTCGCCTTGGAGATCGATCGGAAGGTCCGCAATCATGATGCGCGCTTCGCCGCACTTTCATTCAATCGAACCGCCATCTTCGCAACCCGATCCCGCCAAGTCTCACTGGACATGATTTGGCTTTGCAACCGCTCCGCCCACAACGGAAAAGCGAACGGCGACAATCGATCCGTTGTGATGATGTCGATCGGCAGGGACTCGATCCTGGTGAGCGCACGCAACATCCGGCGCGTCTCGAGCTGTGCCGCCAAAACCTCTTGTCGCGCTTGATGCAACAGCAAATTGCCATCGTCATAACGCGTCAGCACGTCGAAGATTAATCCGCTGGAGGCCTGAATCTGCCGCGTCGACTTGCCGCTGCCCGGATAACCGCTAAAGACCAAACCAGCGATACGAGCGATATCGCGAAACTGACGTTTTGCTGCTTCCCCAGCGTTGATGGCCGCCAGCAAATCATCGACCAGCGATGCGGTAGAACACCAACGCTGTAACGTCGCCACATCAATAGCGAGCGGCTCCCGCGATAGCAACTCAAAACCATAGTCGTTCACGGATAGTGTGAAGGTGATCTTAATCTCTCTTGAAATTCGATAGGCCAGCAGCGTTGCTAACCCTTCGTGTGCTAATCGGCCCGCAAAGGGAAAGATAAACGTACTGTGTCCCTCGCGACTGGTGCACTGCTCAACCAAGAGCCGCTCCGCTGATGGCAGCGTCGATACCGTGGCCTGATGCTGCAACAGCGGCGCAAGGATATCGATTTCAGGATTGCTCGCAGCTTGGGCGCGATAGTCGGAGAGCACATCCAACATACTGTCCGCCAATTGATTCGAAAGTGGCATACGACCACCTTGCCACCGCGGCACAGTTTTCTTGCCGGGTTTCGCTCGCTTGACGTAAGCGGTCATTTCCTTGATTTGCACCAAAGCAACCAACCTGCCCGCAAACAGAAATCGATCACCCTTCTTCAGACGGGAAATAAACGACTCCTCTATCGTGCCGAGTGTGCCACCCGAGAGCCACTTGACGCGCATCGCAGTATCGCTGGTGATCGTGCCAATCGTCATGCGATGTTGTGTGGAAAGCCGTCGATCGCGCATGCGATACGCACCGTCTTCGACGACCACACGATGATATTGCGGATAGCCGGACAGCGCCTGTCCGCCGCGCGTGATGAAATCAATGCACCAGTCGAATTGCGTACGGGTCAAACCGGAGAATGCGTGGGCATTACGCACCTCGGCGAACACTTGATCGGCATCGAACCCCCCGCCGAGTGCCAACGTGACGAGATGTTGAGACAATACGTCGAGACAATTTCGCAAGGGCTCGCGTCCCTCGATGCGTTGCTGCTCCCAGGCCTGTCTTGCAGCCACAATCTCAATTAACTCGAGCGCATAGGTTGGGACGCAAACCACCCGAGATACGGCGCCGGGTTGGTGACCGCTGCGACCTGCGCGCTGCATCAACCGCGCGACGCCCTTGGGACTACCGATCTGCAACACCTGGTCGACCGGCGCGAAATCCACACCAAGATCCAGTGACGACGTACAGATAACCGCTAACATCTCTCCATCTCGCAACGCTTGCTCGATCCGCTGGCGAAGTTTGCGATCAATCGAGCCGTGATGCAGCGCGATACGGCCGATCCAGTCTGGGCGTTGCTCGATGAGTGCTTCGAACCAGAGCTCCGACTGTGATCGCGTGTTGGTAAACACCAGTGTCGAACGGGCTGATTCGATCTGTTCAATGACCGTATCAAGCAAACCGATACCCAACCGGCCCGACCACGGAAAGCACTCCAGGGAAGCAGGTAGCAAACTCTCAATGTCTACCTGCTTCGGTTGCTCACCTCGGATCAGGACCGGTTTGCTAGGTGGAGGAGACAACACCTTGGCAGCCTCATCAAGATTCGCGAGTGTCGCGGAAATACCCCATACCTTGAGCGCGGGTCGGCGCGACCGCAGCCGCGCAAGACACAACTCAAGTTGCACACCGCGCTTATTGCCTAGCAACTCATGCCACTCATCGACAATCACAGCGTCGAGATGGCGAAACGTTTTCTCAGCATCCTGGTAACTCAGTAGCAGCGACAGGCTTTCCGGCGTGGTGATTAACGTCTCCGGTGGTGTTCGGCGTTGCCGCTGTCGTGCGCTGGCGCTCGTATCTCCCGTGCGCATTTCAACGCGCCATTCGCTACCGAGTGCGTCGCACGCCTCTTGCAGACTCTTACACGTATCATTGGCAAGCGCCCGAAGCGGCGTAATCCAAAGTACCCGCAAACCCTTGCCCGTTTCGTGACCATGCTGCATCAACGGGCCGAGCCACGCGGCTAGTGTTTTTCCGCTACCGGTAGGCGAGTGAATCAAACCGGATGCGTTGCTCGCGAACGCGGACCACGCGTCGCGTTGAAAGTCGAAGACTCGCCAACCACGCGAGTCAAACCAACGCGCCACCTGTTGATGCTCAATCGCACTCACAATAAAGCCTCTAGGTCTTCAATCCGGTCAACATCACCGGGGCCAAGATCACGTCGCCAACGCCTGATACGCGGAAATCGAAGCGCCACACCTGACTTGTGTCGCGAGGAACGCGCTATCGCTTCGAATGCGAGTTCGAACACTTGGACGGGCTCAACAGAGCGCACCGGTCCAAAACGTTCACGGGTATTGCGACGGATCCACTTGTCGAGCTGATCGATTTCTTCATTGTTCAAACCAGAGTAGGCTTTCGCGATCGGCACCAGGTCACCGCCGCGCCAAACTGCAAACGTGTAATCCGTATGCAGATTTGCTCTGCGACCATGCCCAGCTTGCGCATAGAGCATCACCGCATCGACAGTGAAAGGCTCCACCTTCCATTTCCACCAGTTACCTCGCTTGCGTCCGGCCTCGTAGCGACTATCGTTCGCCTTGATCATCAGCCCCTCAACGCGACGCGTTCTCGCCTGATCACGCAATGTCGCCAAGACATGCCAATCATCACCCGTCACAATGGGTGATAGCGACAACGGTGAAGCGACGTCGCTCATGAGCTGCTCGAGCAAATGCCTGCGGTCGGTTTGCGCGCTGTCACGGATATCGGTGCCGTTGTGTTCGAGCAGGTCATAACAATGGAAAATCACGGGATAGTCACCCAGGGTCTTCTTCCCAGGCTTTTTTCGCCCGAGTCGCCTTTGCAATGCTGAAAACAGCATGGGCTGATCGTTTTGCCAGGCGAGAATTTCACCATCCAATACCGTGCCATCCGGCAGCGTTTCGGCCGCAGCTGCGATCTCTGGGAACTGAGCAGTGATGAGGTCCTCGCCGCGAGACCACAGAAACGTCTCACCACCCCGTCGGATTAGCTGCCCGCGAATACCATCCCACTTCCATTCGACCTGCCAACGATTCGTCGCACCTAGCTTGGTGGACATCTCGTCGATGGACAGCTCCCCTGGCGTTGCCTCTAGAGGACTCGCGAGACAGAACGGATACGGCCGCGACTTCAGCACACGCCCATCGTCTGGCGCGATGAGTACCTCGCCAAACTCGGCGTCGGGCGTCCACTGCCCCATGAGGCGATGCAAGATCACCGGTCGCGGTAGTCCGGCAACTTCAGCCAATGCGCTCGCCACCAACGCCTGCGAGACGCCCACACGGAGCGCACCAGTCATCAGCTTGTTCACCAAAAAACAGGTTTCGTAGTCGAGCGCCTGCCACCAACCGGTGACGCGCTCACGCTGCACATCCGGCGTCATACCGGCAAGCGGTTTCAATGATTGCTCAACGAATTGATCTAACGAAAAACCCGCAATCGCGTCGTCGGAAGCCTGGACCGTCACAAGCAACGCGATCGTTTCTGCAAGGTCGCCAACATCCGCGTAGGTCTGTTCGACGAGCCACGCGGGCAAGTCTGACACCTCCGTCAACCACTCTCGAAGCCGAGTCGCCGCCACGAGTCGCTTGATGCGGCGACCGGACAAAAAGAACACCGCGTGTGCGCGCTCCGCGGCTTCGACTCGAGCGAAATAGGCTGCCATTGCGGCGACCTTGGCCCGCGTGGATCGCGTTTGATCCAAAGTCGTATACAAATCGCTAAACTGCTTCATCCGTGCGTTCCCGATCGATTGTCAGCTCTGCGGCATTCCTGCCTTGTTCGCGCAGCAGTCGGACCAAGGTATCCGCATGCCCATGCGTCAGATAAATGTTTGATGCTTTCGTGTCATCGATGGTCTGCAACAACGATGGCCAATCAGCGTGGTCTGACAAGACGAACCCTCGGTCATAACCTCGGCGGCGACGGTTACCGCGTACGCGCATCCAACCAGAACAAAAGCCGGTCGACGCACCCTTAAACCGGCGCATCCAGCGTGAGCCAGCCGCACCCGGTGGCGCGATGATCAGCTCGCCTGCAAAGTCCCGCCCAGCGCTTGGCTCGACAAGCTGCGTCGGTAACATATCAACACCGGCGGCACGATAAAGGTCTGTGAGTTTCTCCACCGCACCGTGGCAATACACCGTTTCGTTCGTGTAGCGACATAGCTCAGCCAACACGCGTTGCGCTTTACCAAACGCATAGCAGAACAACACGCTGGGTCGATTGGCATGTCGGTTCGCTTGCCACCAATCAAAGATCTGCTGAGCCACGACTTCTGGGGGTGGCCAACGGTAAACCGGTAGCGCAAACGTCGCTTCGGTAATGAAGTGTTGGCACGGGACGACTTCAAAGGGTTCACATGTCGGGTCGCTATGACGTTTAAAGTCGCCACTCACCAACCAAACGTCGTCGCCGCGTTGCACGCGGATTTGTGCCGAACCCAATACATGTCCGGCGGGGTGAAAAGAAACCTTAACGTCACCAAGTGTCAGTGACTCGCCATAGGCAACGCCATCAATGCGTTGATGGTCGCCTAGTCGCGCCTTCAAGATGGGCACAGAGGCCTCTGTTGCGATGTAGCGCGTCGAACCGGCACGCGCGTGGTCGGCGTGGGCGTGGGTGATTAACGCGAGCTCGCTATTTTGCATCGGGTCAATGCAGAAACCACCCGCAGCGCACTCGAGCCCCCGGCGCGATGCCAGGATCAGTGACACAAGAGACTTACTTTGAGGCGTTGTTTGGCTTCGGAATATTCGGGCGTACGCAATTCGGGTTGCGTCCTGCCGCTTTCGCATCGGCGTAAAGTTGCAGCGTTCTAGGCAACTCACCAATCAACCGTTCGATACGAGTGTCGCCACTCGGGTGAGTCGACATCAGCTCGGGCGGCGCACGCCCGTCCTTCGACTCTTCCATGTTCTTCCAAAGCGTGACACTCTCGCGTGGATCGAAGCCAGCGCGAGCCATGTAAGTCAGCCCAACGACATCCGCTTCAGTCTCCTGGCCGCGGTTGAACGGCAACAACAATCCGAGCTGCGCCCCGATCTGTAGCGCGGTGGACGCGCTTTGTGCGGCGATTGGCGTGCCGCCAACGATGCCGGACAGAACACCAACACCAATTTGTGTTGCTTGGGTTCGCGCCATCCGCTCTGCAGGATGACGTTCGGTAACATGGGCGACTTCATGGCCCATGACAGCGGCCAGCTGATCGTCATTCTCTGTGACGGCAAGCAAGCCTTGGTAGACGCCCATCTTGCCGCCGGGCAAAGCAAACGCATTGACTTGTTGCTGGTCGAAAATCGCAAGCTCCCACTCGTAGTTGCGAGCGTCGCCCTCCAGCTGTTCAACGATAGCGGTTGCTACACACTCGACAAAACGAATCGTTGCGGCATCTTTGACCAACGGAATCTCAGCACGCATCTGATCATAGGCGGCCTGGCCCTGCGTATTGAGCGTTTCTTCTGAGACCATGGAAGCACAGCCAGCGAGTGTTAACGCGAACCCCGCCGCGGCAATCGCCCAAAGGCGCTGAAAACGATTGTTGATCACAGTACTAACTCCTTCGCTCGCCGAACACCGCTAAAAGCCGCGCCACCGCTCACGCACCGATTCAAAGGCACGACCGATCGCACCATCTACCGCGCCCATTAATTTCTTCTGCAAGGGCTGCTTGATTTCGTAGCTGACGGAAAAGATATCACGCTCAACGGCACGATCAATCAGCGCTTCATCACTGGTAACGATACTATCGATTAGACCGAGCTCCAACGCGCGGGTTCCATACCAATGCTCACCGGTCGCGACTCGGGCCAAATCCAGGGTTGGCCGGTACTTGCCGACGGCCTCCTTAAACAGCGTGTGAATGTCCTCGAGTTCCTCTTTGAGTTTGGCACGATCCTCGTCGGTATTTTTGCCAAACATCGTCACGGTGCGCTTGTGTTGACCCGCAGTGATTTGTTCGAAATCAACGCCACGCTCCTCGAGTGCTCGATTGAAGTTCGGCAACTGCGCAATGACGCCGATCGACCCGACAATCGCAAACGGCGCCGCCAGAATTTGGTTCGCAACACAGGCCATCAAATAGCCGCCGCTTGCGGCGACTTTGTCGACGGCCACCGTTAATGACACGCCATGATCGCGGATGCGGGTGAGCTGCGCGGCAGCGAGCCCATGTTCGTGAACAACGCCACCCGGATTCTCCAATGTCACAAACACCTCGTCGGACTCGTTGGCGACTGCCAGAATCGCCGACACTTCCTCACGAAGCTGAGTGACAGCGCTCGCTTTGATATCGCCTTTAAAATTGATGAGGAAAGTCCGTGGCTTTGATTCCGATGACTTCTCCCGCTCTTTCGCTTCAGCTTTTTGTTGCTTCTTGAGCTGCTTTGCATCAGCACTGCTAACGACCGCACGTAGCAACCGATCGCGAATCGAGCGGTATTTGTCGTTGAGCTTTTCGACGCGAAGTGTCTCATTGCTTTGCCCACGCCGAGAAACAGACGCAATCATCACTAAAACCACGAACACCCCGAGGAGCAATGTCAGCAGTTTCGCCAGAAACAGGCCGTAATCCAGAAAGAATGCACCCATGCTCAAGCCTTTACGGGTGTGCCCGCCGCATCGAAACCAACATTGTTTTTCTCAAGCACGCGTTCCGCACGATAACTGGATCTCACCAGCGGTCCGGACACCACTTCGAGGAATCCTCGCTTCAAACCTTCTTCGCGGTAGTAGTTGAATTGCTCTGGCGTGACGTAACGCTCGATGGGCAAATGGTTCATCGTCGGACGCAGATACTGCCCAAACGTCACAATGTCGCAACCGATCGCTGCGAGGTCATCCATGGTCGCGAAGATCTCGTCGTCTGTTTCACCAAGTCCCAACATCAGACTGGTTTTGGTGAGCACGTCAGGTCGATAACGCTTCGCGAACTCAAGTACATTCAACGTTTGTCGGTAACCGGCGCGTGGGTCTCGCACCGGGTGCGTCAAACGCTCAACCGTCTCGACATTTTGTGCAAAGACCTCGAGACCGGAATCGAGCAACAGCGCAACATGCTCTTCGACGCCATTGAAATCGGGGGTCAATGCCTCTACCGCCGTCTCTGGCGTTAGCGCCTTAATTTCGCGCACACACGCGGCGTAGTGACTGGCACCGCCATCCGGGAGGTCATCACGATCGACAGAGGTCAACACGATATATTTGAGACCCATCATCTCGACCGCGCGAGCGGTGTTGCGCGGCTCCTCATGATCCAACCATCCTTTCGGGTTACCGGTATCGACCGCGCAAAACTGACACGCTCGAGTGCAAACTGACCCCATCACCATGATGGTGGCGGTGCCTGCATTCCAGCATTCGCCGATGTTCGGACACATCGACTCTTCACATACTGTGCTGAGTCGACCCTCTCGCACGGTTTGGCGAACCTCACTGAATTTTGCGCCCGCTGGCATCTTTGCTCGCAGCCACGGTGGCTTGCGACCATTCTCTGTCGCCGCACGCGCCGCTCGTGATTTCACGCCATTCTTAATGGCACTGAAACCTTCGTCGGTTTGATACTTTTGCCCACTGGTAACGATGGGTATGCCACGCAACGTTGGCTGCTTATCGGCCATTGAAAAATCCTGCGTCGTGTACAGTCATAAGGTATTGTCTCACGCCGAACGCGCGAAGAGATAGCGCCACAAACCTTGAACATGAGGCCGGAATGACAGAATTACAGGGACATGCGCGAAAAATGCGGGTTAGCAACGACTCGCCCGTCAAATACTACATGCGTCTCGATGACAACGAGTTGGCTTTAAACCCGGCGCTCGGTAAAGCGGTGACCATACGCTTCACTGGCGACATCCATTGCCAAAATTGCGGACGAAAAACCAAGAAAAGTTACTCGCAAGGCTACTGCTTCCCTTGCAGCCAGCGATTGGCACGTTGCGACATGTGTATCGTGCGCCCCCACACCTGCCATTTTGACAAGGGGACCTGCCGTGAGCCGGAGTGGGCAGAAGCGCATTGCTTCCAAGACCACTTTGTCTACCTGGCCAACTCATCAGGGCTGAAAGTCGGCATAACCCGTCAGGATCAATTACCGACGCGCTGGATCGATCAAGGCGCGACCCAAGCGCTACCGATTTTTAGAACGCGCTCGCGTTTTGTCGCTGGCAAACTCGAAAAGGCGATCTCCGAGCATGTCAGCGATAGAACTGACTGGCGCCGTATGCTCAAGGGCAATGCAGCGCCGATTGACCTGGCCGCGAAAGCAGCAGCACTCATCGATACGAGCCAAGCTGAAATCGGCGAAATCGAGCAGTTTTTCTCGAACCGTTTTGACGCCAGGCCTTTCGATCGTGTCGCCGACACTGAGACCACGGAAATTGCCTATCCCGTCGACATCTGGCCGACGACAGTGCGAGCATTAAATCTCGACAAGACGCCGGAGGTCACCGGCACGCTCGAGGGCATCAAAGGGCAATATCTAATATTCGACTCGGGCGTTTTGAACATCCGCAAGTACACGGCCTACGAACTGGAGGTCAGTTACTAGGATTGGCGCATTGGGGCTGCCCCAGGCGACTGGGAGCCCGCCGACGGTTAGTCTTTTGACGTCACGCCGAATGCCCGTCGAACGACATCCATCGTCTGCTCAAAGCAGGCAGCATCGATACGGACTGGTTGACCGTTCGCTTGAGGCGCAACTTGAAGACTGAGCGTTTTATCATCCGCTCGCGTCACAGTGGCCCAATTGTCTCCATCGGCGAACAGCTTAAGGGCTCGCAAGCCATCGTCCTGCGCTTCCAACCGCCGCAACCGTGTTGTTCGATCATTTTGGTGCAAAACGACTGTTACCTTGGAGTTATAACGCTGGCGAGATATTAAGCGGGACAGTGAATGGTTGCAAAAAAAAGCCCGGCAGAGAGGCCGGGCGCTCGGAGGGGGATTCTTGTCTTGTATCGAATGACTACGCTCAGTGGAGCCTTGACCAGCTGACCAGCTCTAATTGCTCGTAGTCGATATCGAAGTTCAACGCCAACAAATGCCTTAAATCAGCAGCCTTTACGTCTCGGGCGCGTTCCGCACGCAGCTCGACGATGCCGCTAAATAGGTTGGACTCCATAAACTGGTCGCCGGCAACCTGAAACTGGGTGTAAAACTTCATATCCACGGTCCCAATATAGAATTATGTCATTTCAATTACTGTGACTGCGCGCACACTCCTAAGGTTCCAGTCGCAATCGACCGAAATCACCACCAGTTGCTTGCGTTCCAAGCACGAGCGCCCGAAAATACTCTCATCCTTTTCGCCCATGGCATTCTAAGTCAATGAATAGAAACAATATTATTCAATCTCTTCCCGTTGTTTTGTTGATGGTTCTCACCCTCGCGAGCGCTGCCGCCGGCGCGCAAGCGCTGCGCGAGAGCCTTTTTGCCGAAGCAGACGCCGCCTACAGCGAGGCGCGCGATGCAGAGGCCGCTCTGTTGGCGCCTCGCAACTTCGAACGAGGCGAGAAAGCCTACAAGAGTGCGGAGGAAGCGCTGGATCGTGGTCGTAACGTGGAGGTGGTCCGTTCACGCCTCGCGGATGCGACAGCTCGATTCCGAGAGGCTGCGGAAACGGCAGGACTCACACGCTTATCACTCAGCGGCGTGATCAAAACCAGAATCGATGCGCGCAAAGCCGATGCGCCGACCCTTTCGCAGCCTATTTGGGCGGATGCGGAAGACAAATTTGCAGATGCGATCCGCGTCCTCGAACGGGGCGATCTAAAGTCGGGTCAGCGATATGGCATCGAAGCCGAGAGTTTGTACCGCGACGCAGAGCTCGGCGCGATCAAGACGCGTTATCTCAGCGAGACGCGCAGACTATTGGCCGATGCCGAACGTGCACGCGTTGGTCGGTACGCGCCGGTCACACTCCAGAAATCCAAGGATTTACTCGCGCGAGCAGAAAAAGAGCTCAACGAGAATCGGTATGACACGGACCTGCCTCGCAGTCTTGCACAGCAAGCAAACTACGAAGCGAGACACGCCATTTATTTGGCAGAAGTCGTACGCCGGGTTCGTGACAAGGACCTCAGTACGGAGAACCTTGTCCTGTCCTGGGAGGCACCGCTCGCCGAAGTCGCGAATGCGGCGGATATCGTACCGGACCTCGCCAATGGCGGCGAAACACTCGCCGAACAACTCGCGGCTTACATCGTGGAATTGCGTGAAGCGAATCAAGCGCTCACACAAGAAGTGCAAGACAACGAAGTGCGGGTCACAGAATTGAGCGAAGAGATTCGACTACTTGATGAAAAACTCGGTGGCGCAACCGCCGAACGTGCGGCATTGATGCAGCGCCTTCAACGACAAGCGCGAGTGCGCGAGCAATTCGATACCGTCGAAAAAATGTTCGCGCGAGATGAAGCGCTCGTGTTCCGGGAAGGCAATAAGGTGACCTTGCGCTTGGTCGGCTTAAGTTTCGCAAGTGGACAAGCGGCGATCTCACCCGAGCTCTATCCGCTCCTCGAGAAAGTCGAAAAAGCCATCAACGTATTTCCGCGCTCTACGATCGCGATCGAAGGGCATACCGATTCTTACGGCGGCGATCAGACCAACCAAGACTTATCGCAGTCTCGCGCGGATGCGGTTGAACAATACATGCTGAATGCGATGCGTATACCGAGCAATCGCTTGAGCGCTATCGGTTACGGCGAAACTCGGCCGATCGCAAATAATGAAACGTCTCAAGGGCGCGCGAGAAACCGTCGGATTGATATCGTGCTCGAACCCCGACTGGATTGATGTCCGAGCGACGCTCGATATCAGGCGTGTGTTCTGTCGGTGTTGTAGTGTTCTCGCCACCAAGAGGCGATGAGACCGGCGGTGGTTTCGTTCACAAGATAACCATACTCACTGTGGACCAATAAGCGCTTGCCTTCACGGTAGTGGTTGAAGACATCGTAGTCCTCGATGCTGCCGACAAGACCCTCACTGAGCATGTCTGCGTAGTCGTTTTGCATGCGTCGATCTAGTGCGGTCAGCTCGCCATATGCCACCATGTTGACCCAACGATTGATGTTGTCCGGATAACGGTCGATGCCGGACGCGTGGCGTCCTCGGAGTCCGCGTTGAATCACTCGGTTGCCGAGGGGGCTGCCTAAGGTCATGAACATATCGACACCGACAGGCGCTTCATGCTTACGCGACAACTCCCAAAGCGCATCCCAACTGATCACCGACCCAAGACTATGGCCGATCAGCAACACAGGCCGCTTACGCAAAGCCGCATCGCGAAGATGCGCGATCAAGTCTGAGCGCACTTCATCACCGATCCCTTTGCGATTATCGACATAACGAGCAACATCCGCCAACGTGACGCGCATATCATCGCCAGCCAGACTATTGATGAGAAAAGGCAGCGCGTCGCCCAACAAAAACACATAGCGTGTCAATCGCGTGGCCAACGACATCGCTTCATTGCGATCAACCTCACTGGGCGTCTTCTGTGCTATCAGCGCATCAATCCCTGGTAGGTCAATCGCAATGTCGCGGTAGCGCTGATAAAAAACCCAAGTCCAATCGGCCCGAACGAAGCATTCAGGGTGCGCATCCAGTGTCTTCGCGACATCTGGGGCAACGCGTCGCAAACCCTCGGACAAACATCGCAACAAAGCGTCGTGATGCAGCGCTGGCGGCGGCTTTGGTTTCATGCCTGGCACAAAGATAATGAGCGGCAGCGTTTCCGTCATGATCTAGATATCCAAAATGCCGCCGCTGCGTAAATCAGCAAACCGCGCCACACTGCTGACGCCAGGGTGCGCCTCCATGATGGCGTCACCTGCAATCCAAATCGCTTGCATACCTGACGCCAATGCTCCCCGTACATCTGCTTCGAGATCGTCCCCGATATGGGCAATACGAGAGGCGGGGGTTCCTGCCACCGTCGCAACTTGCGAAAACACACGCGGATCTGGCTTCGCCGCGCCCGCTGTCTTGGCACTGACATGTCCGGAGAAGTAAGCGCCGACGCCTATTCGATTGAGGTCGGCATTCCCGTTGCTGCAACCGATGATCTGATAGCGCTCGGATAGTGCCGCGAGCGTCTCCATAGCGCCATCAAAGAATGTGACACGATTTCTCGCAGCATCGAAGACTTCAAAAGCCGGTTCGACCATCTCTGTATCGTATCCCGCCAACGTTGCCATCCGCGCCAGAACCGCTTTCCTTAGAAAGGTCAAATCATGCAGTAGACTCGGATGGGCAGCGGCGACACTGCGACGAATGGCTTTGATTTCATCAGCGCCAAGCATCTTGAACACATTCGGATAATGCGTGTTGATCCACGCTCGCATCTCAGATTCGGCATTGCGGATAACCGGAGCGACAGGCCAAAGGGTGTCATCCAGATCAAGACTGATTACATCGACGTCTAACATGTTGCTCACCGTTTTGTCGCTGGAATAGTCGTTTGCGCGAGCGGCGTCGCCGTCCCTTTCTCGCCATTGCGCAGCGTGATCAACAACGCTCCTGCGAGCGTAATCACGCCACCCAGCACGATTTTCGGGGTCAGCAAGTCATCGAGCAACCAGACACCAAACAGAACACCGAAAACCGTCGATAGCAACAACAATGGGCTAATCAACGACAAGTCGTAGTGGCGCAATAACTGATAGGCACCACCATGCCCCAGCAATGTCGCGCCGAGAGCAGAGAAGATCAAACAGGCCACAACCAATGGCGACATATTCGTAATCGCATGCATTTGCTCTTGCTCCATAAATGCCGAGAGCACTGCCAATGTCGGGAAAGCGATAACGGCGAGCCACCCTTGCAATTGAAAGGCGTCGACTTTTAGTTTGCCTTTCATCAGCGTCATACCCGCCGCAGCTGACAATGCGGCCAAAGCAACCATTAGCACAGCCTGCCAATAGTCAAACACGCGCGGGTCAAATCCAATGACCATCACACCAAAGAACGCAAGACTAATGCCTAACCACCGCCGCCATCGAATGACTTCACCGAGAAATACAACAGACATGAGCGTCGCAAATGGCACGCCCAATTGAATGACGATGGCGACGGTTGACACATCCCCAGCCCAAGCCAATCCGGTGGTAATGAATGCGAAATGCAGGGTCCCCATGAGAAGACCGACAACCACTAGGACTCGCATCTGACCCCGGTGAATCTTCAATACGGGTGCCAGCACGAGCAGTACCACCGCAAACCGCAATGCGGCGAACGCCAACGGCGGGACTTCGGTCATTGCGACCTTGACGGCAGCAAGGTTCAGGCCAAACGCCAGATTGACCAAGATCATCAAAATCCAGTGAGCGGGTGTCATCTCGACTCCACCTAAGGGGGTAATCTTCCGCAGCGGAAAGACGGGCCCCGCGCGTATGAGGCCGAGAGCATAACATCGACGTGGACTATGCGCGCAGTCGTTGACAATGCTCCCATGCAAGCAAAAGACGCTTGGTGTCCGTACCCCAACGATAACCGCCAAGGGCACCGCCAGCGCGAAGAACGCGGTGACACGGGATCAGAAGTGCAACACGGTTGGCACCCACCGCTGAGCCAATAGCCCGTGCCGCGCGTGGCCTGTCAATGCGCTCGCCCAGCTCGCCATAGGTGAGCGTCTCGCCTGGCGCAATGTCTAACAGCGCCTGCCAAACCTTGTGTTGAAAACCTGAGCCCGACAACAGTACGTTGATCTCCGTTTCCTCACCACCGAGCAAGCCCTCAATCCGCGTCGCAACAGCCGGATCCTTAACCAGGTTCGCACCAGGCCAGTCCGCCTCGACAGACGACAGCACGCTCCCCCGCGACGCCTTTTCGCCACCCAACGTCAGCGCGACAATGCCACGGTCGCTGGTAACCAACATCGCATCGCCGAATCGCGTCGGAGCGAAGCCAAAGCGTAGTGTTAGTCCCTCGCCTTTGCGCTTGTACTCGCCAGGACTAACGGCGTCGATACGAACGAACAAATCATGCAAGCGCCCTGGGCCGGATAGTCCACTCGCCCAAGCGGCTTGCTCAACGCTTTGATTCTCGCTGAGCGCATCACGTGCGTCGGAAAGCGTGAGTGAGGCTAGATACCGCTGCGGTGTGATACCAGCCCAACGCCGAAACATGCGAGAAAAGTGTGCGGCACTAATGCCGATAGCAGCGGCCATATCAGCCACGGCGGGTTGTTGCATCCGGTGCTCGGCAATCCATTCGATCGCCTTGGCGATGCGTTGGTAATCATCAGTTGTTGTGCTCATGTGCCCACTGTGCCGCAGCTGCCCGTTGTGGACCACCCGAATACTGCGCTCGCTCAGACCCGCGCGTCGGTGCCTAACAAAGGTGGCAGCAAGCCATCGTTCGCGAGCTTGGACTCAGCCCCTGGGCGATTCATGTTAAGCAGCGCCTGATACAGCGGCTTGCCTTCCCATGCTGTTCGCTCGGGTGAATAAAAATAGCGGCTTAAAGTTTCGACGGCTGCACGCTCGGTCGCTGGCATTCGCCTAGCGACATCGCCGAGGGTACGTATGCGCTCGTCCTGCCAAAAGGCACGCGCCCAAGCGAGCAGTGCGACGCGCGCCGCATCGGGGTTGTTTGCACCACATGCCTTGTGAACTTGTTTGAATGCTTTTTGTGCCGTTCGGAACGGCGCATTATCGATCGCTTCACGGCGCGATTTTTTTCGTTGCTTCTTACGATTCGTTTGCATGCGCCAAAGAAGCCACAATGTGATCAACCAACCGCCTAAGAATAAATAGTTGAGCACTTTCAGCCTGAAGATTCGCGAGCGTGTCTCGACGTCGACAGGAACGTCTTCAGCCATCACCGAAGTCGTGTCGTCTTCGACAGCGGCAACCGTCTCGGCCGCCGCTGGCTGCGGCGCTGGCGAGATACCACTTACAACACCAGCCGCGCGCAACGCAGGCAAGCTGAGTTCTGCAACCTCCCAGGCCGCCGCGTCGGTATTGAACCATGGCATGCTGACCGAGGGCAGCTCAAAGACCCCGCCGCGGGCCGCGATCACAGCAAAGCCCTGTTGTCGTGTCGACTCAATACTGGCGTTAACCACGCGCTGCTGTAAATCGGGCTGATCGGGGTAGACGCGAAGGCCATCGATGCTCGTCAGCGTGAGCTCAGGCAATTGTTCCGGCAAGAGTCCAGCGGCCGTCACTTTCAACCGAACGTTGGCGGGTTCTCCCGGCTCGAGAATACCGTCTTGCGGTCGCAACTCTGCGGCGAGCGAGAGATTGGATGCAGGCAACCACACTGCATTGGGAAACGCTGCGGGTGGAGGAACCGTCGGCTTGACCTCCAGCGACAATGGCTCTGAGGTGAACACGCGCTGGTTGGAGATTCGACCACGCTCCCACAAACTGGCTGAAAACCGTGCCGGTGCGATTGTTAAGTCACCGCTTGTTTGTGGGAACAAGGCATAGCGGCGTTCCAAGACGGTGTAAAGGCGAGAACCGACTTGGGACTCGTAACGCTTGTCTTCCGGCAAGCGCTCCACTAGCACCTCGCCGCCTTCGATGACCGGTTCGGAAAGCATGGTTTGTCGTGTGGCAACGCCAAGATACAGTTTGACTGTATACATGACCTCCGCTTGCACCCACGAGCTTGGCTTATCCAAAGAGACTTCGAAGAATACGTCCGCTTCGCCAGGTGCTTCCACCGTTGCCTCGCGTACAGAAATACTGACTGGTTCGCTCGATGCGCCCCCCACGGTCAGCGGCGGAATCACAAATTCACCGGCGCCTTTCGGCAATAACACATAGGTCCACCGGCGACTTGCCGTACTCTGGCCATTCCGAATCGTGATGTTGTTACGCTGATTGCGACCCAACACATCGAAGTTCTCGGTCAACCCATCAATGATCGGCTCACCTTCCTCACCGTTATCGGCGACCAAAATCAGCGTAAACGACTCATTCGCTTGAACGCTCTCTCGGTCCAATGCGACATACACTTCAGCTGTCGCAATGGAGGCGCTCATCAGGCACAGCGCACACAGAAAAATCCTGATGCCCATTACCACGGCTCCGTCCGGTCATCCGGCCACAAACGGTTGCCATCCTGGTCCAGTTGTCGGCGTTGATATTGCGAGCGAAACTTACGACGCAACAAACCACCAGGGTCATCCGGCACACGTCGCAGCCATTGCTCCAACGCCTGCTCCTGCTCCTGGCGAGCACGCTCTTCCGGCGTCAAAGCGGCCAACTGCTCGCGACGCTCGGGTTGACCGTTAGCCTCTGCTTCACTGAATTGTTGTTGCAACGCCTCAATATCCTGCTGCTCATCTTTGGCGCCCTCGTCCGACGCTTGTTGTTCGGAAGAAGGCGGGCTCTCGCCCGTTTGACCCGATTCGCTATTGTCACCTTGACCATCGCCGCTCTGCTCGTTTTGATCACCGGTGTTGTTCTCGGATTCGCCCTCTTCCCCATCGCTATTAGGTTCGCCGTCCGAGCCACTGGTTTGCTGCTCGTTCTGCAGTGATCGTAACAACTCAAGGTTGAACGCGGCATCTTCATGCGCTGGATCTAATTGCAGTGCCGCCTCATAGGCTTCGATCGCTGGCTGAAACTCCCCTTGGCGAGCCAAAGCATTACCGGTGTTATAGAACGCATCCGCACCACTCAGCCCGGAGAACTGAGCGGCACTCTCGGAAAAATTGCCCGCACGATAGTTCGCAACCGCTTGCCAATCACTGCGGTCGAATTGCTCGGCGGCGGCCGCAGCCTCTCCCGCCTCCAGCTTGGCGGCCGCCTGTTGATCACCGGTCCGCCACAGATCGTCCCAAGAAAAAGCGTGAACGTTCGGCGAGGGAATGACGAACACCAGGATCAGCGCGAGGTATGCGAAGCTGCCCCGACGGAACATAAGGCTCGCAAGCAACATCACAGGCAACAACAAGAACACCCCGAGGTCCTCCCACCGCTTAACATCCGCACCCTCGATCGCTGTCATCGCGCGACCGGCGTCTTGTGACGCCACCGCCAACCGGCGAATATCTGCGTCGTCATTGGTCAGTACGGAAAATGCGCCACCGCCCGCCGTTGCCAAACGTGAAAGCGCCGCCTCATTCAGCACTGGAACCGCCATATTGCCTCGATCGTCTGTCACAAACCCACCGCGTCGTTGTGGAATAGGCCCGCCCTCCGGCGTCCCCACAGCAAGCACCGATACTTCATGTCCCGCCGCTTGCGCTTCTCTCGCTGCGCGTAATGCCGGCGGCATATTGCCGCCATCGGTCACCAACACGATGCGTCCCTGTTCGACAGCAGCTTGCTCGAACAGTTGCATTGCTTTTTCAATACCGGACTCTGGGTAGCTGCCACGGCTTGGCATCAGGTCGGTTGTCAGCGTCGGTATCAAGAGCGCAATCGTATCGATGTCTTCGGTGAGCGGCGTGACAACAAACGCGTTAGCGCTGTAAACCAGCAACGCGGTTTCACCACCCTGTCGCGCATTCAAGATGTCCTGAAGCTTGAGCTTCGCGCGAGCAAGCCGAGACGGGGCGATATCCGTCGCGTCCATCGAACGCGATAAATCCAGCGCGATCACCATCGCATCGCCACTGCGGGCTGCGGGTACGCTGCTCTGGTTTAGTGCCGGGCCCGCGAGCGAAATAATGGCAAGTATGACGGCGGTCGCTGCGACGAGCCAAGGCCAACGCGCTTGGCTAGTCGACTCGTTGCCGACCAACACATAAGGTTGTAGTGCTGGGTCGATAACGCTGGCCCATAACCCCGCATTCAGCATTTTGCGTCGATACAGCATCCACACCGCCAACAGCGCTGGCACAAGCAACAAAAGCACGTAAGGCCTCAAAAAATGGACATTCGCCATCATGTCTTGAGCCCCCGCAAAATAGACACCAAACCAAGCAGCCCAAATATGCAAAATCCGGCAGCGGCTGGCGCATAGAACAGCTCATCCATTGGGCGAAACCCTGTCTCGTCATCTGCGGCGGGCTCAAGCTCATCCAACTCAAGATAAATCTCTGCAAGCCCATCGGTATCGCGTGCACGGAAGTAGCGCCCACCCGTCATGTCGGCAATCGCCTCGAGATTTTTCTCATCGAGTCCACTATTCGTTGCCGTACCGATACGCAACCGGCCGCGACTTCGGTCCGACCCGATGCCGATCGTATAAATTTTGAGACCGACAGTAGCGGCTAACTCAGCCGCCTTAAGCGGTTCGATCTCGCCCGCGGTATTCGCACCGTCCGTCATTAAGATCAGGACTTGCTGCTCACCCTCAGCACGCGGATGCGCTTCACGGACGCGTTTTACCGCGAGCGCGATGGCGTCACCGATTGCCGTCTTTTGCCCTGCGAATCCAATCATTGCCTCATAGAGAAGGGTCTTGACCGTGCTGCGATCGAACGTCAATGGCGCTTGCATGTATGCCCGCTCACCAAACAAGATGAGGCCAAGCCGATCACCCTGTCGTCGCTCAATAAAATCACCGCCAACCGCCTTGGTCGCGGTCAATCGCTCAACGGATCGGCCCGCGAGTACGAAGTCCTTGTCGTTCATGCTGCCCGACAGATCCACCGCCAGCATCAAATTGCGGCCGGTGACAGGCGCTGACGCCGCGCCTGCGGGCATCTGGGGTCGCATGACGGCAATGACCAAGAGCAACCAGCCGATCAGCGCCAAGACCAGACGCCACCAACGACCTCGGTTGCGGCCACTTCCAGAAACAGAGGATGCGTTGTCTAACTCGCCCGGCCAACGCAGCGCCGCATCCTGGCCGCTGTCTGCGGCTGCGGCAAACTGTCGGACCAAGAGCGGCAACAAGACGAACGCCGCCATCCAAGGCCACGCAAAGCTCAACGGTTCGATATGCACCATCAGCGCATTCATTTTGACGCAAGCCATTGTCTGCAGGCCGACAGCAAATTGAGCACTTCCGCTTCGGTCATCGGTTCTGCGTCGCCGCGATAGGGCGTCGTCAATAGATGTCCTGCCAATCTGCCACCGAATAGTTCCCCCGCCTGACCACTATTCAGATGCGCGATCCAAGCATTGCCGGCAAGTCCAGCGACGCGTTCGCGACCGTCTACCGCTATCGCGTAACGACGCAGCAAAAGAGAGACATCGGCGACGAATCGACGACCTTCTTGATGCTGGCGCCACTCGCGATGACAACCCACCAAGCGTTGCTGGGCCACTCGGCGGCGTCGAGCGTCGATTCGAAAATATCGCCAAATCGCCCAACCTAGCAAAGACACGATCACGACGGCTAAGAGCCACCAACCAGGGGCTAGCGGCCACCAACTGATCGCCGTCGGTAGATGAATATCACGCAGTGGCAGCGATTCAGGATTCATCTTGCCTTACCCATCAGCGCCTGCATCACCGCCAACGGCTCTTCATCCGTAGACACTACTTGCCACCGGATCGCATTGCGCGAAGCCAGTGCTGACAGCGCGTCTTGTTGCGCATCGAATTGCGACTGCCACGCGCGTCGGCTCGCGGTCGAAGCACGCAACAGCCTACGCCGCCCACCGACAACAACCGGATAAGTGCCGGGCGGCGGCAATGTTCTTTCCAGAGGATCGTTGATCGCGAGCATCAACACGTCATTGTGTCTCGCCAGTTCGGCCAAGTGCCGCTCGCCATCTTCCGAAAGCCCGCTGAAATCGCTCATCAACACAACCAACGACCCTGGGTGTACGACACGTCGCAACGCAGACAAGCTCTCATCGAACGTGACGTCGCTCTCGCCGTCGGTGCCTTCATCCAGCAAGGCCAACTGGTGAATCATTCGCAGTGCGGCACGGTGACCCAATGCTGGACGGAGCTCCGATTGCCGGTGGTCGTTAAAAACAAAACCGCCCAGCCGATCGCCGCGTTGGACCGCAGCCCATGACAACAGTGCGGCCATTTCCGCCGCCATCACAGACTTAAAACGGCCGCGCGTTGCGAACTGCATTCGCGTTCGGAGGTCGACCCAGCAAAACACTGGGCGTTCTCGCTCTTCGCGGAACAGCTTGGTGTAGACCTTTCCCGTCCGCGCGGTGACTCGCCAATCGATTGTCCGCGGATCATCACCGTCTTGGTATTGACGCGTCTCGTCGAATTCCATCCCCCTGCCCTTGAAATGCGACAGGTAGTTACCGCCTTTGCGGGCACGAAGCCGCAATGCATCCAACGATAAATGTCGTGCGCGCTGCCGAAGACGAATCAGCGAAGACTGCGTCACTCGCACGCGCGCTTCGTTGTTTTCGGCGCTTTGCTCCGATGAAGGGGATACGGCCATCAATCACGACCCAAACTAGGGGACGCCGACCCCTGCGATCAGACGCTCTATGAAGTCGTCCGCGCGCATACCGTCGGCTTCAGCTTCGAAGCTCAGCAAAATACGATGACGTAAAACGTCGGCAGCCACCGCTTGAATATCATCTGGGCCAACATAATCGCGTCCGGCGAGCCAAGCGTGCGCACGCGATGCGCGATCCAAGGCAATACTCGCGCGCGGGCTCGCGCCAAATTGGACTGCTGCGGCTAACGACGCATCGATCCTAGCGGGCTCACGCGTGGCGATGACGAGATCCACAATGTATTTCTCGAGTGACTCGGTCAGGTGGAGCGCCAAGACTTCTTGGCGCGCCGCGGCGATCGTTGCGGCCGATACCGGCGTCGGACTAGAAAAACTATCCCGCCCCGTCTTCTGCGCTTCACGCCGGTTCAGTTGCAGAATCCGACGCTCGCTCTCCGCGTCCGGATAATCAACCAATACATGCAACAGGAACCGATCTAGCTGCGCTTCTGGCAGTGGATACGTACCTTCCTGCTCGATGGGGTTTTGGGTCGCCATCACCAGATACAAATCCGGCAGTGGATAGGTGCGCTTGCCGACTGTGATCTGCCGCTCCTCCATCGCCTCCAACAACGCGGACTGAACTTTCGCGGGTGCCCGGTTGATCTCATCCGCAAGAATCAGGTGATGGAACAGCGGACCACGGCGAAATCTGAAGGAACCGTCTTCAGGCCGATAGATTTCTGTGCCCGTCAAGTCAGCCGGCAACAGGTCAGGTGTGAACTGCAATCGCTGAAAGTCTCCCTCGATACTCTGACTCAGCACCTTAATGGCACGGGTCTTTGCAAGCCCCGGTGCGCCCTCAACCAATAGATGGCCGTCGCAAAGCAACGCAATCATCATTCGATTGATCAAATGCGGCTGCCCGACCACCAAACCGCCGAGGTGGGCCTCCAAGGCTCTAAATTGTTCGCTGATTGACACGTGGACCTCGATTCAGCTCTAAACGACCGCCGATTGTAGAATATTGCCGGGCCCTCGTCAGCGACCGAATTCAAGTGGCAATGGCCCCCGACTGCAGATAGGCTCTCGGCATGCGAATCAAGCAGCAACTCTTGGGGTTTTGTGCGGCGATCGTGGTTTTGACCGCTTGCCGAAATGATACTTCCGCCGAGCATACGACCAGTACCCCTGAGCAAGCGGCAACGACGGCATCACCGGGGGCGTGCCCATCGGGCGACTTACCTGTTATTAGCGGCCAGCTCCACGGCGGCATTTCGGGAGATTTGAAGGCAATGCCGGGGGAGACCATCTGCAACGGCATGGCGCGACCGGCAGCACGAGGACTTCGGCTCCGCTTCCAAGCCACAACGATAGACAGTGACGACACATTAACGCTGATCTTTGGTATCGATACGTTGGCACGCGGCGACACCGGCAGTGGGATTCGGACCACCGTCACCGTGATTGATGAAGAAAACAAGCGCTTCTACTCAACCGGTGAGCAATACAGCTGCTTCAGCGACGTCACCCGGCATGTCGAATCACCATCGGCAAATACCACCCAGATCAACGGTGTCGTCTGGTGCACAGCTGCGGTGCCGGAACTCAACGGCAACACAAGCATACGTATGCCAGAGGTGCAGTTTCGCGGGCTAGTGCAATGGCCCGAGGATCCGGTATGAAACCCTTGCTCGCGGTTATTGCATTGTCGCTAGCGAGCCTAGCAGAGGCGCAATCGATCGCGTCGCTCGGTGAACACCCCATCGCGTTTCGCCAGCTACGCGCCGTGTTCCCAGAAACTAGCGTCGCTATCGAGTCACGGACCGACTGTCGATTGTTAAAGGTGTTGCTTGCCAATAACGATCGCCAGCGCGCTCGCGGACTGATGTTTGTCAACGACATGCCCGCAGACGCCGGCATGCTGTTCGTCTATGAGCGAAGCAGACCACTCTCGATGTGGATGAAAAACACGTTGATTCCGCTCGATATGTTGTTCGCTGCAGAAGATGGCGTCATCGTCACGCTGCTAAGCGACGTGCCGCCGCTCACGCTCGAGAGCCGGCGCTCAGAACGCGATGCGACGTACGTGCTTGAATTGAACGCGGGAGCCGCCGCGAGGCTTGGCCTCGCTGAAGGCGCTCGTTTGCACGTTGCGCCTGATTGAGCGTAACGCACGGCACCGAACCACTTAGCATGACCGAGCCTAACGGATTCGGCGCACCCGCACTGACCGATTGCTGCCCTCGATCGACATTCTGTATGAGCCGAACGATTTTCGCTTGATCGTCGCGACAGGCTGGTCCTCGCCACGAATCCGGAACGCTTGCGAGTCGGTTTGGACCCACTGCTGCCCATTTTCAAGCTCGAAAACTTCACCTTTTCGCCAACCGCTGAATTCGCTGACGATACGCGATTCGATCGATTTCGGACCGCTTCGCGCGTCGATGATCTCCTTACCGAACTCATCTTCCGAGTCGCTCACCGGTGATGCCGGCGGTGCAGGCGCGCTCGGCGTGTCGACGCTAGCGTTTGTTGCTTCGGTAGCAGGCGCCGCAGGCGGCGCTTGTGGCGTTTCAGGCCGGTTGAGACGGATGTCGTCGTAGCACGCCAAACGTTGAGTACTTTCCCTAACATCACGGCACGACGCTACGTCTGAAAAAATGTCGCCCAGTGCGGGTACTGGCAACATTGTTGCGATCAAAAACAGCGCTAGCGCGCATCCGCGGTCAGTGGGTGTTGTTGTCATAAACGTCTCAATGGTTCGGTCGTTGCCGGGCGGCGAATATCGCACAACTGGGCCGCTGTTTGGAATGCTCATACACCAGCGATCGCCGCCACAGGGTGTGCTTTTTTTGCAAC